>DFOK01000052.1 GCA_002376715.1 Bacteroidales bacterium UBA3543
ACATTATACTCGGCAACATAGTAGAGCGGGGTGGTTATATCTGCCCAGCCGCTGCTTACCGCACCTGTGTAGCGATTTCCTGCAGCATACTCTTTTCCGTCTGTGACGCTCCGGCTCCACTGGTACAATTTATCGCCACCCAATCTAATTGTCACCTTTCCTCCTGCAGCGATATTAGTCATTACGGCGGGGTCAAAAGAGAGAAAAGCAGTAATGTTATCGAGAGCAGCCGAGAAGGTAACGTCTGTCACATTAAGCGGTACGGATTTGAATACTCCGGGTACAGTCTCTACCGTATAAATCAGTTTTCTAAGAGCTCCTACTTCTTGTGGGATTCCACTGAGATTCAATTTGATGATACTGCTCTTAGCAACCAAATTAAATATCTGATTGATTGGGTGAGCCTGTTCGTCGAACAATAGCAGGTGGTTGCGGAGATGTGCCGTAGAATTATTTCCGTTCTGTATCTGTTCCCAGAAGTTGTCGGGAAGTTGTACCTCTCCGGTGGTCTCATTCAGCGTTATGCCCTCTACGAGATAGTAGGCCTTGTAAATATTAGCACCAGGTACGTCCGTCCCCTGAAAACTATTGCCTCCTGTCCAGTGAAATTTCTCGCTTCCTTTATAAGTCGTACCATCATATCCGGCCAGCAGGAGTGTGTCACCGGTCTGCCATGTGAGGCTGAGATCGGTGTCATCATATAACACGCGTGTCTCAGGTGGGATAGTTGCACTGATAGTCACGATCTTACCTCCTTCCCTCTCAGGTTCGGGAAGAGGATCACGCGTGCAACCGATTACCAATAAGGCAAGTAGTGTAATAATAAATAGTTTGGATTTCATATTTGTTTGTCATAGGTGTCCGGTAAAAATCCGGACGGATTATTATAAAGTTGTACAATTAAAACAAAGTAGGTTTGGTACAATCATCCGGTTCATTGACTATATTGTAGTTAGGGTTTTACAAAGAGGTTTCTTTAGCCAATTCTGTTTCGGTTTTTATCTATTTTTGGAATACCGAAAAATCGAAATAGACCATTTTTAATACTTGTGTCGTCGTTTCATCCGACTTTACTTCAAAAAGCATCTGATCGGGATCAGGCGGTCCCATCTCGGAGACCGTATTGTTGGAGAAAGCATACCCTTCGACAGGTATTCCCATTATTCCCAAGTCTATCTTTTGATTCTCATTTTCATCGTGATAAGCTATACTGATATACTGACCTTCAGGAAGCGATTCCATATTCCAAATGGCAGAGTTGTTTTCGATAGATAGAGCTGCTGTTTGAGTTGACTCATGTTTAGCAAAGCTCTCCTTGCCGTCGAACAGGGCAACCATAACTTTTCCGTCATTGCTTTTCAGGTTTTCAAAGCGAACGATCAGCTTTCCGTTTTGGGCATACATCTGGGCAGCAAAAAGAATAATAGTGGTAGTTAGTAATAATAAGCGTTTCATTTTTGTATTATTTACGAGTTATAAATTCAGATATCCTTTTAAGGATTCAACATATTTTTCGAAGGCTTTTATGCCTACTTCTGTAATTCTACATACGGTGCGGGTTCGTTTTCCTACAAATCCCCTTTCAACTTCAATATAACCCGCTTCACTCAACTTGTCTATCTGCACACTCAGGTTACCCGAGGTAGACTTGGTTCGTTCTTTCAAATAGACAAAATCGGCCTCTTCGGCAGATAGCAATATTGACATAATTGCCAACCTGAGTTCGGAATGAAGTAAGGGGTCAAGGTGTTTGAACATAATTTTTCTGTAGTTTGAAACTGTCAATTAATACATAAATTGAAATCAGGAATAGTGGTAAATGATAAACTCCAACAAAAACGGTTGAAGGATTGAAAAAGCTCATCATATTCCAAAACCCTATGATCGTTCCCGAAATTCCTGTCATCCTATATACCGGCAAACTGATTGCAGGCTTACAGTAAATAAGAATAATCAAAAAAATGGGGGTCATAGGGCAAAATTGTAGAGATTGAGCCACATGCCCCGTGAAAAAATAGAGCGGATTGAAATCGGGTGTCCCGGAAAAATCCATTGGCCACCAAAGACAAAATAGAGCAACAATTATAAGCCAAGCATTCTTTTTGTTAAAATTATTAAATGTGTAACTGTTTTTGTTACTCCTAACATCACTCAGCCATACAAAAGATGTCATAAGGCACAAAATAATATTGGACAAGATCATACTTAAGCCGAATTGATCGGTTATGGCGATATTTTGGACTAGGGCATAGAGTGAATACGAGATGCCGACAAATATCGTGAATGCTTTTCCAACCCGATTTTTAAAGAGGATCAAGCCCACAAAAAAAATCAAAACCACTATCTGAAACAGGGTAGAATATGGCAGCAAGTTACGCACAAAAGAGTTGGATAGCGTCGCGTTTATGATATTGCCAATATTTTGAGCTACGAAACCTTTTTCAGCGTAAGGTGGCAATATGAAAGCCATTATAATCATGACAATCAGAAACCACCGAGATAAAATGAATTTTTGTGATTTCATTTCTTTCTACCTTGCCAATTTAAAATATGCCCCGGAATAACTTGTACTATAAGGAAAAGGGCAGCAAATACGAGAATTGAATCGAGAGTATTGCCCAATATCAGGCAAAAAATTGACAAAAACATGCCTGCGAATCCTGAGCAGATTAAGGGTAAGAAACTAATGATCAGTCCGGTAATGGCTGACCCAATACTGATGAGCATGATTACCATAAATAGTATTGGAAAGCCTTCTATGAGGGTGGCAGCCGGTGCGGGAAGAAAGGCAGCAATTCCAACTACAATCCATACATACATGATTACTTTGTCAAGGTATGTTTTTACTCCTTTATACTCTTTTTTCATAGTTATTGTCATTGCCGCAAAACCAATTAAAGGAATCAGGAACCATAGTAAATTCCAATAATCATTGCCGGTTGACTTGAGCATATACCAAACCAGGAGCGAAACCAGTACGGTTGTATAGCCCCAAATCAGAAATGGTATCCCATTCCCTTTTTCAATACGTTGCTGCGTGTTGCGGATCATTTGAGTGATGAGTTCCAAACTCTCCTTCTCATTCAGTTGTTTTTCTTCCATTTGGATAAATATTAAAAGTGTTATTTTGTTTAGTTCATTATTAAAATCTGACACAATATAAATCGGTTTATTGTATAAACCAAATAATTTGACAAAAAAAATCAACTATTTTTCAAAAAATTAGTTCCAGGGATAATTTGTGGAACTAATAATGGGTTTTGTTTTATATCTTTACCATCATTATATAAGCAAACAACAAATTTATCATGAACCACAATAAGCGTATCTTATCTCTTTTTCTCGTTTTTTTACTGTCATCTTTCTCTTATTTAATGGCTCAGCAAGTAGAAACTACGAATACTTCATCCGATAGCTTAGCCCATCAGAACGATTCCTTAAACAGAGCATTACTTCAGGATTATAAAAGTCGTCTCATGGAAATGGACTCCATTCGCAGATTGGATTCGATAAGACAGGTAAAACTTGAAGAACAACTGGCATCCCTCAAAACCACGGACAACCTGAAAAAGGAAGAAATTCAAAAACAACTTGCTGATATTCAACAAAGAGAGATAGACAGAATCGCACGGGAGAAAGCAAAGGTTGACTCTCTCCGCAGTGTGGCGACGGCATATCCTATAATAGGTGTGCTAAACGATACCATTTTTTCATTATATGCACGTCTCGGTTCATTTACCCCTAAGGATAGAGCAAATAATATCAGTGCACGTATACAGATTTTGTACGATGATGATTTTATGAATCCCGATTCGCTTTATATAGCGATTTCCGAAAACTATCGGGATATTATGTATCAAGACAAAATTATAATGAGTGTAACAGAAACCGATGCTATTTGGAATAATGCATCCATAGACGAAGTTGCTCAAGATTATTTGCAAAGGATACAGGCTTCCATTAAAAATGCACGTATAGAAAAGAGTTTGCCACGTTTACTTACCAGAATAGGGTTGGTTATTCTTACGATAGTTGTTCTGGTGTTAATGATTTACGGTGTGAACAAACTTTTCAAATGGTTGACGAAGTACATTAATGAGAAGAAAAAACAGTGGTTTAAAAATCTGAAATATCGCGATTATACCTATTTGTCCGCCGAGCAAGAGATAAAACTGGTAAGCAAATTATTCAATTTTTTACGTTGGGTAACGATAATAGTGTTGCTTTTCCTCGTTATTCCTATAATATTCAGCATTTTCCCATTTACAAGGGGTTGGGCGGATATGCTCTTTGGGATGATATGGAAACCTGTTAGGAAAATGTTGTTCTCTTTTTGGAATTATCTTCCCAATCTCTTTACAATACTGATAATTTATATTGTGTTCAAGTATTTAGTTCGTCTTATTCGTTATTTCTTTAAAGAGATTGAATCAGGAAAGCTAAAAATCAGCGGATTCCATAAAGATTGGGCTTTGCCTACATTTACCATTATTCGTGTGCTGCTTTATGCATTTGCATTCATTATGATATTCCCCTACCTGCCGGGCTCCGACTCACCTATTTTTAAGGGGGTTTCCGTATTCTTGGGATTGTTGGTATCCTTGGGATCGTCGTCGGCAATTGCCAATATGGTAGCAGGTTTGGTAATAACGTATATGCGTCCGTTTGCAATTGGTGACAGAATTAAAATCAATGATATTTCGGGTGATGTGATAGAAAAAACAATGTTGGTAACACGGTTAAAAACAATTACCAACGAAGAGATAACCATTCCCAATTCTGCCATATTGACGGGAAATACAATCAATTACAGTAGGTTTGAGAAAGATCCGGGATTAATTCTGAGTACCATAGCCACAATAGCTTACGACGTACCCTGGAAGAAGGCACATGAGATGTTGATCGAAGCCGGCTTGCGCTGTAAAGATGTGCTGCGGAAACCAAAACCATACGTTATTCAATCAGCACTGAATGAATTTTATGCATCATATAAGATACATGTTTATATAAATGACGCGAAACTTCAATTAAAAGTACTATCGGAACTTCACGGGCACATTCAAGATGTTTGCAACGAAAATGGAATAGAGCTTATCTTACCCCACTATATGGCACATCGTTCTGCTCAAAACATGGTTATAAATCCTGATTATAAACCAAAAGATCATAAAAGCCCTGCATTTGATGTGAATGTGAATATTGAGGATAAAAGTGATGGTAAAAGCAAGAGTAAATAAAAGATTGTTTAACTTTGAATAATTAAAATGAGATAATATCATGACAACGGAAGAGATAAATAAACATGATGAACGCGAACTGTTGCTTGACTCTATTCGCGATTTCAACGAGAGGGAATATATTCCCAGACAAGAACTTTTTGAAGGCTTGAAAGGAGAGCAAAAACCGCATACCCTGTTTATCGGATGTTCCGATTCACGTGTGGTTCCGCACATGTTGACAAACAGTTTGGCCGGAGATCTTTTTGTTGTACGCAATATAGCCAACCTTGTTCCTTTCTATGAAACTGAAACTAAAAAATTCGTGGCCACATCTGCCGTAATAGAATACGCTGTATTAGAACTCAAGGTTGAAAATATAGTGGTTTGCGGACATTCAAACTGTGGTGGTTGCGGAGCTCTCTATATGGGGAAAGAGTTGGATAAACTGCATCATACGAAAAAATGGCTCGAACTTGCTCAGCCGGTAAAAGAGATTGTGGAAGAAAAAATAGCCAAAAAGAAAATTCCTTTGGAAAAACGCGAAGAATATACGGAGAAAATGAATGTCGTGCTTCAATTGCGCCATTTAATGCGTTACCCCTATATTCGGTCACGCGTAAGAGCAGGCAAACTAACCTTATATGGATGGTACTACAGCATTGAAGAGGGACGTATTTACAATTACGATAAGAAGAGCAGAAAATTCGTTAAAGTTGAATAGGGAGTTGTAATTAGCAAATTAACTCTTAATAAATGACGAGGATGTCGTTTTAAGCGACACCCTCAATAACTTCATGGGGTATAGGGTTTACCATCGTGATCCTGCACGGACCAATTTTTGCCCTTGGCCGTTGCCGCTTGGGCAACGGTGATAACGTTCTGCTCGGTACCGGATCCCACGGCGAATACCCGAAACTCCCCTATTTCCTTTCCGGTGCGATTAGGCAGCCTATTGATCAGAATAGTCATATTGCTACCGGATATTTCTTCCCACAGACTTTGTAGAGGTAAGGGTTATTATCAAAAAAATTCAAAGACATTTCGGAAATAGCCTGAAAAAAAGCTGCCTCAAATGAGGCAGTCCTTTACTTTATTATATCTAATCTCATCAGGTTAATCTACTGCTCGATATTGTAGCGTTTGCACACTTCTTCGTAGCTTAATTGTTCCAATTCTTGCTGCAATTTTTTTGTATTATCCGAACTTTTCATTACGACTCCATCCACACCTATAAATATAAGCCGATAGTTCCATAGCCCTTGGGCACCTTTTACATTTGAGCCGTCGGTAGAAGTAACGTTTATTTCAACATGGAATTGAATAGCTCCCCAAACTGGGCTAGCAAAAATAACGTAATTCACCATCTTACGTCCGTCTCCAAATTCAACATAGTCATTTGCTGCAAAAAATGCCGGTAAATTCCAAATAAATCGACTACTTGCTTTTCTGATATAGCAGAGCGTAACATATTGTCCGCCCATTATATGTGCAATTGTTTCCCATGAAAAATTAAAAACGTCGTTGTTGTGCGCAAAATAAGCAAAATCAGGCCTAGTATTTACCCAATCAGCAGCAGGGGCGAAAGCAATCCAATCTGTATAATTTACATTGGCATTTCCAGTTTCACCTTTATCGCCTTTATCACCTTTATCACCTTTATCACCTTTTTCGCCTTGATCACCCTTATCGCCTTTTTCGCCTTTCTCTCCCATATCGCCTTTATCGCCTTTATCACCTTTATCACCTTTTTCGCCTTTATCACCCTTATCGCCTTTTTCGCCTTTCTCTCCCATATCGCCTTTATCACCTTTATCGCCTTTTTCACCTTTATCACCTTTTTCGCCTTGATCACCTTTTTCGCCTTTCTCACCTTTTTCACCTATATCTCCTTTTTCACCCATATCTCCTTTTTCACCTTTTGCTCCCATATCGCCCTTTTCGCCTTTTTCACCTTTTTCTCCTTTATCGCCTTTATCACCTTTATTGCCTACTGCCCCCATTTCGCCTTTGGGTCCAACAGGTCCGGCAGGTCCGGCGGGGCCCATAGGACCTTCGCATGATATAACTAATACCATTATTACCGTAATAAGCACGGTAAACCATCTTGTTTTTGTTAATTTTGCTTTCATAGTCTATTGAATTTAAAAATCATTAATAAAGATATTTCCGAAGCAAAAGTAAAACGGTCAACAAGATGTGTCAACTGAATAAATATACAGTTTTTTAAGTTGGGGAAAGATGACTTGTTCTGCTAAACCAACCTCTCCTTAATGGCTTTTATCACTGCTTCCGATTTGGAATTTACGGCAAGTTTGCGATAGATATTGTTGATGTGAAAACGAACGGTGCTGATGGAGATGTAGCATTTGTCGGCAACCATTTTATAGCTGTCGCCGGCTACAAGGCATTTCAGCACATCGAGTTCACGTTCCGAGAGGGCGTAATTATTGTCAATAGTATTTTGCGGAGTGGTAAAAAACTCCATTACTTTGCGAGCTATTTCCCGAGTCATGGGTGAGCCGCCATTTGCTAATTCGACGATAGCTTCGATAATCTGAACCGCCGATGATTTCTTGAGCAGGTATCCGGTGGCTCCTGCGCAGAGTGCGTCAAAAATTTTATCGCGTTCTTCAAACACGGTGAGCATCATCACATTGATTTCCGGATATTTATCCTTTACCAAGCGAGTGGCTTCAATGCCTGTGATAAAGGGCATATCGATATCCATCAATATAACATCGGGTTTGTCGGTCTCACAATTTTCGATTATATCCCGACAATCGGGATATGCCCCGACAAAAGAGAGTAATCCGGTGCCTTTTATCAAGTGCGTCAGGCTGTTGCGTAAGGCATCGTTATCTTCGTATATGGCAACTTTTGTCTCTAAATGCATAGTGTGTATTCTATCTCTGTTTTATGCTATTTTTCGCAAAGTTAGAGAATATTGATACTTTTTCTACTATATGATTGTACGGGATTGGGAACTTTGACCCTATCTAACCCTCACTACCAACGTAACAATTGTTCCTTTATCAATCTCAGAATGGATGGTCAGTTTCCCCCCAATCTTTTCAGCCCGATATTTCATGTTTTTCAATCCGTTTCTACTAAAATTTCGGGAAGTATCAAAACCTTTTCCATTGTCGCTTATCCTCATTTTCAGAACAGCACGTGAAGCTGAAAACTCGATATTCGCTTCTGTACATTGCGAGTGTTTTACCAAATTATTAATGGTTTCTTTGGCAATCAAAAACAGATCGTGCCGTTTCTCAATCGGTATGCTCATTTGGAGAATAGAGTGCGGAACCGTGAATTTGAAACTTATATCTTTCGACTCAAAAAGCGGAACAGCATACTCTTGTATGCGTGCGGCAAGGTTTTCAAAAGAATCGTTTATTGGAATCACAGACCAAATGATATCATCCATCGATTCGAGCATATTGCGGGCATTAAAGCCAATTTCGCGAATCATTTCTTTGGCATTCGTCCTATTCTCCACTTGCGATTGCAAAATATCGCTCATGATGGAAATACTACTAAGAGTTGAGCCTACATCATCGTGCAGATCGGAAGCTATTTTACGACGAATTTGAAATTTCTCATCCAATTGACGTTTGCGATAGGAGTATATGGCATAAAGTACCGAGAAAGCGAGCAACAACATCAAGGTAATAAACCACCATGTTTTGTAAAAAGCAGGTCTGATTCTAAAATCCACGTATTGATTTAGTCCCAGCCAGTTACCTTTGTATGCCACATCTACAACGAAACTATACTGGCCCGCTTGCAGGTTGGTGTAGCGCGCCTCAAGCACTTTGGTGGGAGGACTCCATTCGGTTTCTAAGCCTACCAGCTTGTAACGGTAACGCACTTGGTCGTAATCATCGTAGCAAATAGCAGTGTATTTGAATGTAAGATTTGTTTGGTGATTAAATTCGGAAAGTGTGATAAAGTCTTTGTTTTCAAAATGCCAATCTACTGGCTTGCCATTTACCAACACCTCTTCTACAATAAGATTTGAGATGTTGGAAACGGAATACTTTTGAGCTTCGGTTAACCAGTTTATCCCCACTTGCTCACCCGAAAACACATTACCGTATTTGTCCACCATTATTTGAGCATCTCCACTTATCTCATCTACAAGTCCGTTGTACTCGTCAGCCATCATAAATGTTTCATCATGAGGATTAAAATATAGTAACCCGTTATTTGCTATCCAAAGTCCGCCATTGTGGTCAATGGTCATATACGTTACTGTCAGATCTTTCAAGCCATTATCGGTTTGATAGAGTTTGAAAGAATAGTTGTTCTCTTTTTCCGAGATTTTCACCAATCCTTGTCCCATAATGGTCATCCACATGCTATTTGTGGTGTCTTTTACAATGGAATAAGTATATCCCGATCTTACACCGGTTTTGTAGAGTTGCTTGGGAATTTCTTGTGAAAAATGGTTTTTTTGTGGGTTATAGATGCAAAATCCTGTGTGATTTCCTATCCATATATTGCCGTGCCTATCTTCGGCAATGGCTCTGAAATGTGTCCCTTCAATTAAACTTGTTTCGTCTGTGGAATTGTGTTTATAGAAATATGCTTTTGTTCGCTCTTTATTCAGTTTTACGACACCGTTTGTTCCGGTGCCGAGCCACAGATTATTCTTACTATCCTCAAAAATTCTATAAACAGTGCCTAATTTCTTGTCAAATTCATTGTCGTCGGGCAAAGTGAACTTTCGGAGCAAGTTATTTTTTTTGTCCACATACCATAAGCCTCGTGCTTGCATGCCCATCCATATTACACCTTTACGGTCTTTTAGAATGGCATAGGTGTTAAGATTCAACTCCTGATTCGTTTCGGTTCGCAGGAAGGTCCATTTTTTTTGGTCTGCATTCCAGCAGGCTACCCCAAAAGATTCCCAAGTCAAACCAAAATAGTAATCGTTGGTTGTCTCATCGTGATAGGTGGACATGACCCATCCGAATTTATAGGGGATATGTAGGTTGCGAAACTGTTTAGCTTTACGGTTTTGCATCCAAAGTCCTTTGTCGTTAGCAATCCACAGAGTACTATCTTTTTGCATAAAAATACGCTGCCATGAGCCCTTTAGCACGAGATTAAGTTCTTTAAATCCGGGGTGGGGCTTCAAGCTATTCGTCTCTTTGTTGAAAATATAGATACCTTTGTCTAAATTGCCAATCCATATTTCGTTATCGTTTGAGATGTGTAAGTCACTCAAAGCAAATATATTAACTTTGGTCTTTTCATCCGGATACACGAAATTATCCCAACGCTCATTTTCCAAATCAAATCGTGGAATGCCCGACATCCATGACTGAACCCAGAGGTACTTTCCATCTTTTATAAATTTGGAAACATACGATGCCGACCTCCAAAAGGTGGCTTGATCGTTAGGATAAAACTTATGCAGTTTGTTACGCTTTACGTCGAAACTAACCAACCCGCCTTCTGTCCCTATCATCAATAAGTTTTTGTCGAACTCATGCTGCGTAATACAATAAGCTCTTTTCGCAAAGGCGGGATTCCCTTTTTGGGGAGATGGCGCATTTAGGTGATGGTTGATTATTCCGCTAAGATCGGGGTTCAGGCTGTAAAGTCCGTCCAAACCGGCAAGCCAAATTATACCATTTGTATCTAAATAGAAGTCATCTACATAATTTATCAAATTCCCTTCGGTATCGTTTTCGATGTTTGTTATTTTTTCGTTTCTAACGTCAATCAGTGAAACACCATGTACAGCGCCCACACATAATAGTGTATCACCCAGCATATAAACCGATAATAGCTCATTATCTACAATGGAATTGTCGTCGTTAGGACTATGTCTAAAAATTTTAAAATCGTGTCCGTCGTAGCGTATCAATCCGTGTGCACTTGCCATCCAAATATATCCCCGTTTATCTTGCAGAAGGTCACGTACATCACGAATGGAAGAACCGTTATGGTGTTTTATTTCGTTGAAAGTGTAGCTTTGAGGGGTTGATATCAATGGGAGGGCAGGCATTTCCTCACAAATGGAGAAACAGTTGAAGGAAAAAAGAAATGTCAAAACCCCGACCAAACGAAAAAGGTATAACCTTGTCT
>DFOK01000112.1 GCA_002376715.1 Bacteroidales bacterium UBA3543
CTCGGAACTCAGAACTCAGAACATGCAACTTGTACCACGTAACTCGCACCCCGTACCACTCACCTCGTAACACTTACAACTCTCCGTACCCCGTAACTCGTACCCCGCAACAATTCCACGTACCCCGTAACACTAAAGCCTCAATGCCTCTTCTATCTGTTGCATTACGGCATAACGGTTCAAGTCTGCACGGTTGGCAAAGACCAGAACGAGAGTTTCGCTCTCGGGATAACGTGCAGCCAGTATTTTAAATCCGCCGTTATCGCCGGTATGATAAATTTTCAGAGGTGAGGTCTCCGTTGCCGGCTCAATAAACCAGCCATATCCATACCAGGTATTGGGACGGTTTTGATAGCTGCTGAATTTGCTGCCGCTTACTTTTATTTGGGGTGTATGTGCAGCATTCAGCATTTCTTTTCCAAGTACCGTATGGTTGCGAAGAGCTTTTTCCCATAATATAAATTCGTGGGTTGAAGTGTACATACCGCCGTCCGCTTTGGTTGCGAAAAAGTTGACCTCACCATAATCATACTCGTACCACTCCTTCTTAGTTTCTTTATCTATCTCGCTTGCTGTACGCTCCTCAGGCATATTTGAGACATCTTCATATTCATATCCATGAGCCATATTCGGTATAAGGTCCTCTTTATCTGCCTCGAAAAAGAGAGTTTGCTCCATTCCTGCCGGAATAAAAATATTCTCCTTCACATATTCTACGAAGGGCATTCCTGAAACTTTCTCCACAATTGACGCAACAACCAGGAATGTAGGATTGATATATTCATATTCTGTTCCCGGCTCAAAATGAAGGAAATCGAGGTCAGGCAGATATTGCATTACAATCTCTTCCGTAGCGATCAGATTGCGCTCTTTATCGCTCCTATCACGCGCATCGGGAATACCTGACGAGTGGGAGAGAAGATGTTTTATCTGAATTTTTTCATAAAAATCAGCCTTATACTCAGGGAAATAGCTCTTCACGTTATCCTCCAGCGAAAGTTTTCCTTGCTCAGCGAGTTGTAGTACTGCTACTGCCGTAAATTGTTTTGACACTGAGGCAATGTTGAAAAATGTGTTGCCGTCAATAGCGGCTCCGCTCTCGAGGTCGGCTATGCCGTAACCTTTGTCTAAAATTATCTCATCACCTTGTAGGACAAGTACTGCTGCACCAGGTTCATCTGACGGAAATAGTTCAGAAAAGATGGAATCGATTTTCGAGGCTGCCACATCCTTTGGAGTTGGGGAACAGGCTGCGATAAACGTTGCTGCCATAATTAATAGAATTGTTCTTTTCATAATACTAAAATTGCTATTGGCCATTGGCTGTTAGCTTTTGGCTTGGCTAATTGCTGTTAGCCGTCAACCCTTGGCTTTAAATTGTTAATTGCTAATTATCTCGCACCCCGAAACCCCGCAACACCCTCAACTACCCACTACATACTACACACTACCCACTACCCACTACCCACTACCCACTACCCACTCTCCTTTTCAATTTCCAGACGGAGCAGATTTAGAGCATTTGATGCAAATCTCTCTATATTGGTCACTCTGTTCGAGGAAAATTTCACCATTCGGGTGACTACACGCTCTTTTGTGGCAACTGCAAGCCAGGCTGTGCCCACCGGCATGGTGGGAGTGCCGCCCCCAGGTCCGGCTATGCCGGTCGTAGCTATGGCATAATCGGTGTCGAGCAGTCTGATCAATCCGGTAGACATTGCTATTGCGGTCTCCTCGCTTACTGCACCATGGGTTTCAATTGTCTCCGCAGGTACCCTGAGGAGGTTGGTCTTCACTTCATTAGCGTAGGAAATGACAGAGCCTTTGTAATAGTCGGAACAGCCCGCTACCTGTGTAATAAGCTCGGAGATTCGGCCACCCGTACAGGATTCGGCCACTGCGAGCGTTCTGCCCAGACTCCTTAGTTTACGCCCTATGACAGTCTGCAGGTTATCCTCGCCTTCGCCATATATTGCATCACCGATAATCTCTTTCAAGGAGGATATATAAGGGGAAAAATCCGGAGTACCCTCTCCAAAGTGGGAGAGTCTTAGTCTCACTCCTATGGTAGGGTTGGGCAAATATGCGAGTTTTATGTTCTCCGGAAGGGCGTCCTCCCAACTCTCTATCTGTTTGGCAAGTGTGGATTCAGGAATTCCGAATGTAACAATCGTGTGATGCGTAATATGCTCCAGATCAAAGTGATCACGGATATCATCCATCACCTTTGGCAGCAAACCCATCGTTTCAAAGGGAACTCCGGGGAGCGAATAGAGTGTGGAGGCGCCTTTAGGGCCGAGTTTGCGGAAAACCATGCAGGGAGCTGTACCCAGTTCGTTGGGAATTACCTCACAGGTGTCCGGTACGGTGGCCTGCTCTATGTTTGACTCAATCATAGGAATACCTCTGGCACTCATAAGTCTCTCTATTATCCGATATTGTTCCTCCGAGCGGACAAACGATGAAGCTCCCGATAACTCTTTTAGAGCGAGTTTGGTAATATCGTCCCTGGTGGGGCCCAGGCCCCCTGTTACTATCACTATATCAGTGTTATCCAGACATAACTGCAATCTTGAGACAATCTCCTCGTGGAGATCACCTACAGAGAAGTGATAGCGTACTCTTATGCCGATGCGGTTGAGAGCCCTCGATATCTCGGCAGAATTGGTATTGACTATCTGACCGATGAGTATTTCATCACCGATGGTACATATTGATGCTGTTGTCATTTTACGCCTGAAGGGGTATTATCGGTAGTGTCCGCCAAAGACCTCTCTTTCTCCACGTTACGCAGATGCTTGAGGATTTTCTTCACATATCCGGGGCCGTTGTATATGAATCCGGTATATACTTCAATCAGAGAAGCACCGGCATCCAGCATCTCCTGGGCTTGTTCGGGAGTCATTATGCCGCCTACACCTATAATGGGTATGGAGCCTCGGGTTTTGTCGTGGATGTACCGCACCATTTTAAGTGACTTTTCAAAGAGGGGAGCACCGCTGAGTCCGCCATCACCGATATTCTTCACATTATCTGGGGGAGTAACGAGTCCCTCACGGCTGCGTGTAGTATTAGTGGCCACAATGCCATCTATACCTGTTATCTGTACAAGGTCGATGATCTCATCAATCTGCTCAAAGGGGATGTCGGGGGAGAGTTTTAAGAGGATTGGATGGTATTCATCATTGAATTTGCGAATAGTGATTAGTCTGTCCAAAATATTGGAAAGCATCTCTATGTCCTGAAGTTCGGTGAGGTCCTTGACATTTGGACAGGAGATGTTGAGCACGGTCATATCCGCGAAGTCGTACATCAATGTGAGAGCCTTTTCGTAATCTTCTGCCGCTTCTTCATTGGAGGTAGCGGAGTTTTTGCTGATATTGGCTGCAATTATAATATCGCGGGGAGGAGTGCTCCGAAGATTGTCGATAGCGTTTCTCACTCCTAGGTTGTTGATGCCCATCCGGTTGATGATTGCGTCGTCTTTGACGAGACGGAAGCAGCGTGGTTTGGGATTTCCGATCTGGGGTTTGGGAGTGAGGGATCCTATTTCTATAAAACTGAATCCAAAGCAGGCAAGGTCATTATAGCATTCGGCATTTTTATCCAGGCCTCCTGCAATGCCCACCGGATTTTTAAAGTGTAGGCCAAAGAGGTTACGCTCCAGAGCAGGAGTCTTGACTCGGTACATTAGTCTAAGCAAAGGCTGGAGTCCGGGAATATGTCTTGTAAATCTAAGTAAGGAGAATATTAGTTTATGTGCCCTTTCTGGATTGAAAAGAAAGAGAATAGGCCTTATTAGAAATTTGTACATGATATGTAATGGTTTTCATTACAAAAGTAGTCATTTTTCTTCAAATGTGCCATCGCTGTAAAAAACGGTGATACGGACTATGTGTTTATCTCTTTTTGCGGCAGGAATATCCGGGTTAGAGGTAGCGATGGGGTCTAAAATGCGATTCTCAGAGGGTTGAGAGGGTTCGGAAACTCTTGTAACATGTTGAGATACAGGAGGAGTTACCGGTGGTTCTTCCTGTACGTCATTGGGCATACTTGGCGTGGGTATTTGCTCGGTTGGCCTTTCAAATGCGGTTTCAGGAACAAATTGAGGCATATCGAAGAGCGATGCTCTAGTCCTATCGGCAGGTATGTCAAAGAGAGTGGCAGGGGATGATGGGGTAGTAGTCGTCTGTGTCGTGTCAGGAGCAGGTGAGGTTGTCGGTGCAATCGTTGGTATAGGAGAAGGCGGGGGAGCAGAGATTTGACTTTTATAAGGTTTGCCTTTGCCGAGGATCAGCCATTCAGGATTTATCTGTGGAAAATTTATGAGTATCCCCTGGATAAAATCAAAACTGGGTTTATTACGTCCTGAGAGAAGGTGGGAGATTCCCGAACGCTGGATCTGCAATATGTCTGCAAGTTTTGAGGGAGTAAGATCTTCGAGCTCCAAAAATTGTTGTAAACGCTTATCCATAATCTTGTAAACTTAATTTGCTACAAATGTAATACTTATTTTGATTACAAATGTAACCAAATGGAAATATTTAATAAGTTACAAATGTAAATTACAGAAATAAACAGCATGAATGTGGTATAAATAAGGGTTTTAGATAAAGCATTATTAGAGATAAACTGAATAAAGTACTGGGTTTCTTTACGTTATATAATAAATAACCTTCTTTTATGTCCGGATTGCGCCTTATAGAGTCGTTTTTTAACGTTGTATACACTAATTTACTTTAGATAATAATATATAAAGCTCTGGGTTTTAGGTAAATGTATTATTAAAATTATTTAAATAACTTTTAGTTATTAACCTGTGTTGATAATTATTAGGCTTAATGCATTATACAAATGTAAATATCAATTTTTTCTCAATTCCCGTAATTTTAGATTACATATGTAAATAAAGAAGCTTTACTTTGTAAACATTTGTAAACAATAGCTGAGTTCACAATTGTAATCAAGTTGCTCTAAAACGACTTTATCTGACAGGTTATAGTTCTACTATGTTCAGATTAGTAAAGCGCTTAAATCGCTTAAAAATGGCCTTTATTCAAATCTAAAGATTTACCTTTGTATACTTTATAAGATTATGATTACAGACAAGATTCGAATAGAAGAATTTGACTACGCCCTGCCGGATGAGAGAATCTCAAAATTTCCTCTTCAGAAAAGGGATTCTTCCAAACTTTTGCTTTTCACAAGTAGCAATGGTTTTGCTCCTACTCAGGAGAAATTCTCAGATATCGACAAATTTTTACCCAATGAGTCGTTGATTATCTTCAATAATACCAGGGTAATCCCTGCAAGATTGCTTTTCAGGCGCCTTTCAGGTGCCATGATAGAGATATTTTGTCTTGAACCGGTTGATCCCGAGGATTATCAACTCAATTTTGCCTGTACAGGGAAATGTCGCTGGAAAGTCATTGTAGGCAATATTAAAAGGTGGAAAGGAGGCCCGGTTTCGCTTATCAATTCTTCAGAAGATCTGGAGATTGAACGCCTAGGTTTGCAAGCGGAGCTTGTTGAAAGGGAAAGTAACAGGATTGTTGTGGAATTTTCCTGGAAAACTGGCGATTCATTCTCCAAAGTACTGGAAATGTGTGGTAAAATGCCTATTCCCCCCTATTTGAAACGCGATCCCCAGCCACTTGATAGGGTACGTTACCAGACCTGCTATGCCCGTATAGAGGGC
>DFOK01000115.1 GCA_002376715.1 Bacteroidales bacterium UBA3543
TCTAATGTATTTGGATACAAAGGTAAACTTTTATAGGACTTACAAGCAAAAGAATAGAAAATATTTTGCCAATAAAATATAAATTCATTGGGTTTCAATTGTTTATAACAGAGAAACCGGAATATTATAAGAATAAAGGATATTATCCCTTATTATCTATTATTTAATTGATTATCTGAAGATTAGCTTAAAAATTGTGCCTGCGCTGTCGCTCTTTACCAGATTAATGCTGCCGTTGTGCAGCCTCATTATCTGATTTGAAAGGCTGAGACCGATACCTGTCCCCTCTTGTTTTGTGGTAAAAAATGGTACAAAGAGCTCTTCCCGACTCTCCTTGCTGATAGGAGTACCATTGTTGTGAACCTCTATAATTATTTGTTCGGCCAGATTTATCTCAGCGCTGATTTGTATTTTTGTAGCATCAGCCTCGAGAGCATTTTTTACAATATTTATGAGAATCTGAATGATTTGTCCCTCATCCGCGAAAAGAAGTATATCCTCGGATTTCTCCTCAAAACTTACGGTTGCACCAGAATTTTGTGCCTGTTCTTGTGTCAGGGAAATTACTCTTTCTACCAAATCCCTTACCAAAACTGCTTTTTTAACAGGAGTGGCAACTCTGGTGAGAGTCCTGTAGGTATCGACAAATTTGATTAAACCGCGCGAAGATTGCGCTATAGTCCCAAGCCCACTGCGAACCTGCTCCTCCACATTGTCAAATTGCTGAAGAGCTTCACTTAGCGAAGCGATGGGAGTAACCGTGTTCATTATTTCGTGAGTGAGTACCCGAATCAGTTTTGCCCAGGACTCCTGCTCGCTCTCGGAAATATTGCTTGTGATGTCATTGAAAGCGACCACCTCCACCTCTTTTTTGCCTATGGTTGCTTTTGATGAGGTGAGGGAAATGGTCACTTTTCCGGATTCATTGTAAAAACTCGCTCTCTGCTCCAAACCGGTGTCAGCTATGGATTCAAATGCCTCAAAGAGAGATTCGCTGACAGTTTTTAGTTGTTTGATATTGCCGAGAGTGGCGATGCCAAGCAATTCAAGCGCAGTTTTATTGGAATAGTTGACTCTGCCGTTTTGCTCTATGACGATAACTCCCGTTTTGACATGATCAAGCATGAGACCGAAATATTGCTCCTGTGTACTGATCTCCTTTCTTTCCTGATCAAACATATTGCGCAAGCGATTTAGGCTTGCGTTGAATTTTTTTGAAAAAAATCCCCCTTCACCAAAACGGAAATTATACTCTTTATCTTCCAGGGCATCAAGCATGTAAGTCACCTTTTTGCGCATCCGGCGCGAGGTGAGATAGGAAGTAATAATCGCCGTAATAACGATTACACCAAGGATTAGCAATATGACATGCGTAGTTGTCATATATTATATTTCTTTAGCTTAGCGTAGAGTGTCGGCCTGCTGATTCCCAGAGATTTGGCAACCATTGACAAGTTTCCGCCAAAACGGCCAATGGCCGCCATTATGGCTTTCTTTTCCGTCTCCTCAAGAGAGTCTTCAGAGCTGATCTCTCTACTCCCCGAATCGGATTGAATGCTCTTCAGTTCTACCTCTTTGGGAGTTAAAACAGCTCCTTCGGAGAGAATGACAGCCTTTTCGATACAATTCCGGAGCTCACGAATATTACCGCTCCAAGGATGAGATTTTAGAAGTTCCAATGCCTCTTCGCTTATTTCCGAGACATTTCTTCTATATTTCTTCGCAAAGATCCCGAGAAATAGTTTGGCTAACGGCTCTATCTCATCAATCCTTTCTCTTAAAGGAGGCAGATGAAGATGTATTGTATTTATACGGTAGTAGAGGTCCTCCCTGAACTCACCCTCTGCTACCATTTTTTCCAAATCCTTGTTTGTGGCGCAAATAAGGCGGATATCGATAGGGATTTCCGTGGTATCTCCCACTCTCACTACATTTCTGTTTTGGATAACTCTCAAAAGTTTTGCCTGAAGATGAAGTGGAATATTCCCTATTTCATCCAAAAACAAGGTACCACCGTCGGCAAGCTCAAATTTACCGACATGGTCTGAATGAGCATCGGTAAAGGCACCTTTCACATGACCGAAGAGCTCACTTTCAAACAAAGTCTCCGTTAGCGCACCGGCATCCACATTGACCATCGGTTGTGAGGCGCGATCCGAGAGGCGATGAATCTCGCGGGCAAGCACATCTTTACCGGTACCATTTTCTCCCGTGATCAAAATAGTTGCATCTGTGTCAGCTATCTTATTTACCCTGCTGCGAATTACCTTCATGGCCTTACCGCTGCCCCAAAACATAGAAGAATCTGCTTCGGACTCGGTCGGCTTTGACTCTTTTTTATTGACGATAGAAGCCTTACGGAGGGTTTCAATCAATTTTTCATTGTCCCAGGGTTTTACGATGAAATCAAATGCACCCCGCTTCATCCCTTCCACAGCAAGTGCGATATCGGCGTAGGCTGTAAAGAGAACAACCTCTATCTCCTCATATTTTGATTTGATCTCGGAGAGCCAGAATAGCCCCTCATTTCCGGTATTGATATCGGTATGAAAGTTCATGTCGAGCAACACGACATCAGGGCTGAAGCTTGAAATCTTACTCATTAATTCTTTCGGAGAGGAGATAAGTTCCACCTCAGAAAAATGAATCGGTAAAAGTAGTTTCAAAGCGGCCCTGATGCCACTGTTGTCATCGACAACCAATATTTTTGCCTTGTTTTTAGCCATAGAATCCTCTAGATTTTCAAGTCATATCTATCTGACCCTACAAATGTAGTGACTTCTTGGCAATTGGCATAATCCTATTCCGTCTTTATTGAGTCAATCGGGTCTGCCGTAGCGGCCTTCCATGTTTGAACTACCACTACGCAAAGGGTTACAAACATCACTGCAATCAAAGCGAGGACAAATACCCACCAATAAATCGGGATACGATGCGCAAAAGTCTTTAAATATTGACTTACAATGTAATAACTTATAGGTGCAGCCACCACAAAACAGATCAGCACAATCTTCACAAAACGGCTGCAGAACATTACCAGAATATCTTTTATAGAGGCTCCGCTCACCCTTCTGAGTGCAATTTCCCTACGGCGATATTGCGTCTCGAACATTACCAGGCCGAAGACACCCATCAGAGAAATTACAATAGCAATCAAAGTAAAGAGGCTGATCAACTGAGAAAGCGACTTCTCCTTCTGATAGGTTTTCGCAATATTTTCGTCGAAAAAGCTGATTGTCCACTGGTCGGGAGTAATTTTAGGGGCCCACTCACTAAGTACGGTGCCGATATGCTTCATTACATCCTGATAATTTGCATTTGCTGCTACACGAATAAATGCTGTGCTGGGATAGTTCCAGGGAGATTTTCCATAGACATAGAGTGCAAATGGTCCCACCTCTTCCTTGAGGGTCATAAAGCTGAAACTATTACAGAAACCTACTATGTCTGTTGCTTCGCTAAGATGTCCGTTAATTTTATCATCCAAAGTCAACCCAAATTTAAGCTTACATGCTTCATTGAAAATAAAGACTCCATTTTCACCAATTTCATCCTCCTTACGGAAAGAACGCCCTTCCAATATCTCTATGCCCATAAATTCGGGGAAGTCCCATGCAACCGGATAGCATTGGAAAGTAATCGCCTCGCCTTTAAAACTGCGTCCCCATCCCATTCTTATAGGGGCAATGAGTTCACCTGAAGCCCATGTAACATCTTGAATCTGAGGGTCGCTCTTCAATCTCTCTTCAACAGCCTCGGCATTTTTTCCGATATCATAAGTGGTATGTACATAGAGAAGTTGCTCTTTATCAAAGCCCATATCATAATTTACCATATAATTGCGCTGCAGATTGATAAAAGAGGAGACAATAATCAACCCTATAGAGATAACAAACTGTAGCCCTACAAGTCCGTAACGCAAGGTTTTTCCCTGTTTCGTGGCTCCGAAAGAGCCTTTTAATACCAGAGCCGGCTCAAATGAAGTAATGTAGAAAGCGGGATAGAGGCTGGAAACTACGGCTACCACAAGAGCAATGATAACTGTTGAAATCGCGAGGCTTATATTCGCACTTAAAGCGGTTTTTGCAGCCACTAGATGAACCAACTCACTCATATTGAAGAGCATTACAAAGGCAAATGCCAATATCAACGCTACGATTATCAGTGTTAAACTCTCCGTAACTACGCTCATAATAAGCTCTCTGCGGGAACAGCCTAGCACCTTCTTAGTATTGACACCTCTTATGCGCTCCGGAATTAAGGCAAAGAAGAAATTGATATAGTTTACAAATGCGATTCCTATCACCAATATCGCAACAATCAGAAGTACCGTAGTTGTCGTACGATTTCCAAAATCTATCATACTCGATATGCCTTCCTGGAAATATAAGCCTCCCAAAGGTATTAACTGAACATCTGCCATATCCAAAAAGTTGTTTATCGCTTTATTTATCTCTTCATCCGAGGCACCAATCTCTTCTCCGGCTTCAGCTACTTGATCTAAAAGCTTATCCTTAAAGAAAGGACGAATAGTAGAGGTGAGATTTTTTTCCATATCCTCCTTCTGCGAAGGATCTATGATTTTTACAAAGTAGGTGTAACCCCACTCCGAATAGCTATCCAGGTTCTCTTTATCGAGGTTGTAGAGAAGCTCACAGTGCTTTAAATGGGAATTTTCAGCCATATCTTCATAAATAGCCACAATCGTTCCGGGAGTATCGCCTTGGTTCAACTGCATCCCCACCTCCAAATCAAATTTTTCCGCTACACTTTTGCTGAGAGCGAAGCTGGTCCTGTTAACCATTTTATCAAATGAACCTGCAATCGGCTCCAATCCAATAGCCTTGAGAGCATCCCCGCTGATAGGGGTGGCACTCATTTCAACTATATGCTTCTCATTGTTCCGATCCACCCAGAAACTTTGCTTTCCACTTCCATTATATCCAAGGTTGATAATTCCGCCATACTCTATGTTGGGTGAGGAATCGATGATTAACTCCGCCAAAGGACGGCAGAATGAGAGATTCCTTTTCCCTCCGCCGGCATGTTCTCCTGAAGAAATCACAAAGACTTTGTCAACATCTTTAATCTTTTTGTTGAATCCAAACTCGTAATTTACCTGACAGAGTATTATGTAGAAGGCAGCAAACGCAACCGCCATACCCAACACATTCAATACACTGGAGAGAGATAGCCCCCGACCTCGCCTAAATAAATAAAATCTTGCCATCTCTATAATTCGTTTTTAACGTCACTTACGATCTGACCGTCAAATAGGTTGATGATACGCTGAGCCACTGCCGCGTCTTTTTGGGAGTGAGTCACCATTACTACGGTTGTGCCTTCTGAATGAAGTTCGCTGAGCAAGTCCATCACTTCTTTACCATTTTTGGAGTCGAGATTACCTGTCGGTTCGTCTGCAAGAATCAACTTTGGATTGGCGACTACGGCGCGGGCAATGGCAACACGCTGCTGCTGACCACCGGAAAGCTGCTGAGGGAAATGTTTTGCTCTATGGCTGATATTCATTCTTTTCAGGATTTCAGTCACTCTTTTCTTACGTTCGGATGCGCTGATATTCATATATTTAAGTGGCAGTTCCACATTTTCATAAACATCCAGCTCATCTATTAGGTTAAAGCTCTGGAATACGAAGCCGATGTTGCCTTTACGGAATTTGGTTCTATCTTTTTCCTTCAATTTAGCCACTTCCTGGCCGGCAAAAATGTAGCTGCCCTCCGTGGGATTGTCCAGCAGACCAAGAATATTGAGAAGAGTGGATTTACCGCAACCCGAAGGCCCCATGACGGCTACAAATTCGCCATCGTTGATGTTAAATGAAACCTTGTTCAATGCTGTTGTCTCGATTTCCTCCGTACGGAAAACTTTGCTGAGATCTTTAACTGTAATCATAATTGTTATCGTTTTTAATTGTTTGTATTCGTGTTAATTCGTGTATATTAGCGTTTATTAGCGTTTATTCGTTTTTAAGTGATTCTACCGGATTGGCCCTCGAAATACGGAGGCTATTAAAGACTATTGTTGTGATAATCAAGATGATAATAATGATGTCCGCCACTATAAAGTACCAAGGGGAAAGGGTGATTTTTTCGGAAAAATTCTGTAGCCATATATGAGCTGCATAATAGGCTCCGGCGTTACCTAGAATAAGGGCAACTATGCCTATTTTTAGAACTTCTTTTATATAAATGGTTATAATCTCTTTGACACTGGCGCCATTTATCTTCCTGATAGCCATCTCCTTACTTCTGCGTTGAGATTCATCTCTGATATAGCCGATAAGGCCAAAGAGTGCGATGACAATAGAGACAACACAACCGATGATAACGGTGTTTTTAGTCCTTCTTTCACCGGAATAGGCCTCGCGCATTGAGTCTTTATAAGCCTTTACCTCAACCACTCTGTTTTCGATTCGGGATTGAATAATATTTTGCACCTTCCCGATCAATTCTCTCGAAACTTCATTCACTTTTATCGCCATAAACGGCATCCAATCTTCATCTTTACCTATCTCACCGAGAAATTTAATGCTTGCTCTATTATCCTGACCGGTGAGTGTGCCCATTCTATAATCCTTATAGACTCCGGATATGGTGAAGGAGTGTGTAGGTGTCAGGCTGTGTTCGGTAACAAATATTTGCTTACCTACAGCGCCGTCACTCCAATCCTCGAATTTTGCCATTTCAGTTAAAAAACTCTCACTTACAGCAACTTCCAATGGACTTTGCGGATACCTTCCCTCTATGAATGGAATTCCCAACAGATCAAACAAACCGGCTGTACCTTCATATTGGTCTGCAATATTGAACAAATGCTTATCACCATCAATTATATTATTGCCTGAACCGCTATCCAAAGGCAGACCGTATGACATTTCGACGCCTAATACCTCAGGAAGGGTTTTTAGCTCATCAACAATACCTTGATGCACCTTTTTGTCCGTACCTGTGAGCACGGTCCAGAGCAGGTTTTCATACTCATACCCCGGTTTATCATGGATGGCTTTGGTATATTGCTTGTTGATTACCAGCACCAAAGAGAGCAGCAGAGCACATATTGCTGTCTGAATAAAGAGAAGTGAGAGTTTCCATATTCTTTTATTTTCACTATAATTTCTGATCGCAGATTGCGCAGGAACTCTTGAATAGAGATAGCCCGGAACAACGGCTGCCACAATGAAAACCACAAGCAGTATTAGGGCGATAGCGGTATATGTCGCGTTTACAAGGAGCGCAGAGGCCGGAACGCCTGTAATATCCTCAATCAGCGGTCTGAAAAAGAGAATTATGATGGTTGCCACCACAATGGCCGCTAAAACATCCACTACAGCTTCTTTAAACATTATTCCATAAATATTTTTCCTGCCTGCTCCATAACATTTTCTCACTCCCATCTCTTTGGAACGATTGGAGATAGCAGAAACCGAAAAGAGAATATAGTTCAGTAGCGAAATAGCAATCAACAGTAGCGCTACAATCGAGAGTATCAAAACCGTGATTCTGACTTGCTCAGATTTTAAATGCTGCCTGGTTAACGGCGCCAGAAAATATTGCAGGTCCAATCCTGAATCCTGGAACATTTTAATCGCTTCCGCCGGATAATTTTTCATCTGCATATCTCTGATGGCAGGTGCAAGCATATCGGGATCCGTGCCCTTCATCAACCTCACATAACCGCGATATCTATCATTGCCGACCCAATTTTCGGTTGATTCTTTCCTCATGCTCTCCATTGAGAGCAGCACATCACGTTTTACTGAGCTATGATGAGGGAAATCAGCAAATACACCGTTAATGGTAATAGGAAAATTAGGGGACTCTTCATTAAAGATAATTTTACCAATAACCTCGCCAACCCCACCTAACTTGTCAGCGAAACTTTCAGATACCATAGCCGACCCTCTTTGCGACAGAGCACCTTTAGGGTCCCCTGCCAAAATTTCCGTATCAAAAACATCAAAGAAAGAGCTATCCGCAACTATAATGGAGCCGCTGATTATATTTTTGTTTTCATCGGAAAACTTATCGCTATTCCATATTGGCGTCATTCTGGTAGCATATTCCACTCCGGGAATATACTCCTTGAAGCCGGGAGCAATTGCACCGGAGACATTATGATAATCATTCTCTTTACCATTTTCGGAATACAGAGAGCGAATCTGATAAATTTGTTCCGGCTCCGTATAGCATCTGTCATGGCTCAACTCGTAGCTTATATTGGCTATAAGCAGGACTCCTATTGCTAGGCCGGTACCGAGCGACAGTGCTTTTGTTATTATTTCTTTAATTTTCATTGCTTTCTTTTTAGTTTTTAGAATACTAACACATCATTATCACCGAAGGTATCATAACCTGAAATGATCACCTTCTCCCCTGCCTCAAGTCCTTCCAGAACTTCGAAAAATTGGGGATTCTGACGACCGATGCGGATTTCGCGTTTAACTGCTTTGCCTCCGTCGGGAGAGACTACGTAGATCCATTTGCCTCCTGTCTTCTGATAGAATGTTCCACGGGGAATGATAATGGCCTTTTCGGGCTGTCCGAGTTGAAGATTGAGATAATAGGTCTGTCCCGTGCGGATATTTGAGGGTTGTTCGCCGCTGAATTTGAAGTCGGCTTTGAATTTGCCGTCACGAACTTCGGGATAAACCTTGCGGATAATGGCGTCGTAGGCCTCATTTTGTCTTTCAAAACTCGCTTCCAGACCTGCTGTAACTCTGTCGATATAGTGCTCATCAATCTGTGCCTCGATCTTATAGCTGCCGAGTTCATTGATCTGACCTATTTTCGTGCCGCTTGCGATAGCCTGGCCGAGCACCACATCCAGAAGTCCCAATTCTCCATCAATAGGGGATTTTATCATAAGATTATCCTTTCTTTTGCGAATCATAAGCATATTTATTCTCATATTTCTAAGACTTTCCTCCATCTGACTCACCTGAACACTACGATATAAACTATCTTGCTCCGCCCTCTCGGTCACTAATTCAAGGCGGCCTGCTGCAAGTTCATAATCCTCTTTTGCCACCAGATACTCCTCTCGGGAAATGAGTTTCTCCTCATAAAGAGCTCTGTTCTGCTGATATTTGCGCAACAATTTTTTCACTTCAATTTCCAGTTGAAGGCTCTCCTGACGCAAATTCAATCTTTGCTGCTCCATTGCGATCAAGGTATTGCGAAGAATATTTTCCTTTTCGGCGAGCTCAGATTCCGAATTGAGGATCTGCAAGTCAAGGTTATCATTGCTAAGGCGCAGAATCACATCACCGGCCTTAACTTTCGATCCCTCTTCAATTACAATTTCTTGCACGATTCCACCCTCCTGGGGGCTTACCTGTATGGTGGTCATAGGTTGAACCTGTCCGCTGATACGGATGTAATCGTTAAATTCTCCGCTCTGAACCTCGCTGATAAAGAGAGTTTCGGGGTTGACTCTCAAAGTGCTTGAATTGTCACGAACCAGTAGCCATATTATGAATGCTACCAATAGAGCACCGAACCAATAAGGGAGAGCTTTCTTAGTAAAAGCCACTTTAATACCCTTTTTCTTTTCTATTATTCTATCCATTATTATTGATTTTTTATTGTTCTAAATAACTTATACCACCGTAGTAATCCACTACGCTTTTCTTAATGTAAAATTTAAGGAGTGCATCCAATCTGCTTGTCTTTGCGTTGAGCCAATTGTCCGATGCTTTTTGAAAGTCGATCGTAGAGATGAGGCCTTGTTCAAACTTTCTGACATTCAGGCGATAAGCTTCTTCCTGTAGTCTTGCCATACAGTCGGCTTGTTCATAGGCAGCATAGGTTCCATCTCTGTCCTTAACGGCTCTTATCACTTCCGTCTCAACATCGCGTAGTTTCTGTTCGTATTGAACGGTTGCTTTGCTGTATGCGTTCTTTTTCTTTCTGATATTGGAAAAAGTAGAGAGTCTGTCAAAAATAGGAAACGTCAAAGAAAGTTGTATATATTGATTTGCGTTGTTCCGAAATTGGGTTTCAAATGGAAGCGGAATGTAATCTTTCTGACGCGGATATGTATAATAACTTGTAGCCCAACCGCCCTGAAGCGAAAGTTTGGGAGAAAATGCCCATTTAGCGGTGCTATAATCTCGCTTTGCATTTTCCATTGCACCTCTTGCTATAGCTATTGAGGGAAGGGAATGAATAGCATAATCCACCAGTTCTTCAGTTTCCTCCTCCACAATTAGAGTCCGTACATTTTCGGGAATAACCATTGAGGCATCGACAACCAATTCCTCATCCAGAGGCCAAAACATCAGATCTTTAAGCTTTAAAAGTGCATCTTCATATTGATTCCGGGCCATTACGAGCTTATACTCCCTGTCATAAAGCTCCGCCTCCATCTCAATGACATCCGAATAGCTCTTTTGTCCCAATTCTTCTTGTTTTTTTGCGAGTTTTAAGGAACCTTGTGCCGTTTTCACCTGACTCTCCAATAGCTCTGCGAGCTGGCCGAAATAAACCACATTATAATAGGCCTCCATAGTTGCCAGACAGACCTCATCTTTAATCAAAGTCTCCTGATCTCTTCCCATTTTTAGGGCAGTTTTGCTGATTTTCGCATTATTCACGGAAGCAAAACCGTTGAAGAGGGTAATGCCTCCGGAAACGGAGTAAACATTGTTAAACGAGGTGGTCGAGACATAAGTGTTGGTCTCGGGGTCAACGGAACGGCCAAAATTGGAATAGGCATAAGTACCGGCCGAGACTTGTGGAGTGAACATATTTAATATTGCATCTCTACGGGCAACCCTCGCATCATCCACCTCCGCTTGTTGAATTTTAACCCTGGAGGAGTTTTCCACAGCATAGTTCATACAATCTCTCAGCGTCAGAACATCTTGCGCATAGAGGAATCCTGAACTTAGAATTGCTGCAACTGTAATTATTATTCTTTTCATTGTTATAAAATTTTCTTTTACAATTTTCATTTCACCTAAAATGAAAGCACCCACCGTGCCACGACCATTAAAGTCTTGATAAACAGCGTTTTGTGATTTTTTCGCCAAAATTCAAGTGTAAAGAAACTTTACAGAAGTGTAAAGGGAGTGGACAGAAATGGAAACAAAAAGTTTCAAGATATTGAAACTTTTCTCTATCTTTGCACCCAAGGATCAAGAAGAGAAAGAGATAGCTAAAGCATTAAGAATCAAGGAGGAATATTATGAATACAAAAGAGAACATGATACAGGATTATGATGTAGTTCTTGATAACCTCTATGGAAAAGAGGGGACACCGGAACGCAATAAGTTTGAAGAAAATGCCTATGCTTATTATTCCGGCCAAATCTTGCGAGATGCAAGAAAAGAGGCAAAAGTCACTCAAGCAGAACTGGCAAAGCGCTCTAATACTTCTAAATCATATATTTCCAGAATTGAAAATGGGACGATTAATCCGAGTGTTGGAGTATTTTACAAGTTGATAGCAGCGCTTGGATTGAATGTTGAGATCGTTAAAACAATTTCATAATTCAAAAATGAATAGTAGGCAAACAGGGCATCATGATCATGGAAAGCCTCAAAGTACTGAACAAAGAAGGCATGACCATCATCCAGTAAACCCATAACGACATATTTGCCACCTACGGCGACGGCATCATCCAACTGGAAGACTAAATAATACAGTAAAACCTTGCTAATAGAAGAGAACTAATCTTTTAATGTTCCTATTGGAACTACATATATTCCATCTTCAGGGCGGCGGTAGGCATGCTCGCTTGTTGCAGTCAATATCATCTTAAATGCCGGAGCTTTCATATGTGTGGTGTCAATCTGCTCAGTTAATGTATTAAGTGTTTCCACCCCCTTATTAATAAGTGACTCACCACCAAGTTTTATTTCTATCAGTCCATATTGCCCATTACGAAGGTGCACTACGGCATCACATTCTAATTTATTTTTATCACGATAGTGGTAAACCTTGCCGTTTAAGGCTTCGGCAAATACACGTAAATCTCTCACACACATCGTCTCAAAGAACAAACCCATTGTATTTAAATCGTCCAACAGATCGGCAGGCCCCAAGCCCAATGCAGCTGTTGCAATAGAAGGATCCACAAAAAAGCGAGTGTCGGCCGTACGAATAGCAGTCTTCGAACGAAGATTAGGATTCCATGCCGGCATATCTTCAACAACAAATATTTTCCTCAACGCTTCGAGGTAAGAATTAATGGTATCTTCGCTAAGCGTTTGCGTATCATTATGACTCAAATCTTCCTTCAATGTGGCGATCGAAGCCTGTGTCCCTTGATGACGAGCATAGGCTCTCATCAAACGCCGAACTCGCTCTGATGCTCTTTTAACTCCGTCCACTTTGGTTATATCTTCTTTAGTTACTGCGTCATAATAGTCAAATGCTTGTTCCAGTGCTGCATCTTCCGGCAAGCCTATAGCCATTGGCCAACCTCCGCGACAAATCAAAAAAGCTATATCCTGCAAGCTCAATTCGTTTTTCTCCAATATCTTTTCAGGAGCAGTAAACAAATGCCTCAGACTTACAGAGCCGTTTGATTCTCCGGATTCAAACAAAGTCATAGGGCGCATCATAAGCCAGGCAAAGCGGCCTGCGCCTGAGTGCTTAATCTCCTTCTCCCCATCTTTATCGGGGACAGCCGAGCCTGTCAAAATAAACTGCCCCATCTTGCGACGACTGTCAATAGTATACCTCACTGCATCCCAAAGTTTAGGAACCGTTTGCCACTCGTCAATAAGCATCGGAGTATCTCCTGACAATGCTGCGTCCATATCTATCTCCAACAAACTCTTGAAGTGCTCTTTCACATCAGTCCTGGCCAACATTACTTTACTGGCAGCAATCTCCTCGGCTGTTGTGGTTTTTCCGCACCATTTGGGGCCCTCAATAAGCACGGCCCCCTTGGATTGCAGCTTCTTAGCCAACATGCCATCCATTATTCTACGTCTGTAAATATCCATAATTATTAGTTTTACTAACGCAAAGATAACTACATTTTTCAATTTTCGGTTATTTGGCTCGAAATTTTTCGGCAATTTGGCTGCGAATCGTCCGGCAATTTGGCGCCCATTGTACAAAAAAATGAGAGCGGCATGTGAGAGCAGTACAGCATATGTAACCGAACTCTTTTCTCCATATATTCGTTTAACTGCTCAAAATTTAGTATCTTTAAAGAATTTACTAAAAAATTAAAAAATATGGATTTGAGTAATATTGAGAACATTGAACTAAGTTATTTGAGTATTGAGGATTATGATGAGTTGAAGGAGATTATGATTCAGGTTTATTCGGATGAGCCGGGTGGGTATTGGAGTAAACCTTATATTCAGAAACTCATAAACATTTTCCCGGAAGGCCAAATAGTTATCAAAGTAAATGGGAAGTTGGCGGGATGTGCGCTTTCCATCATAGTGGATTATAAAAAACTTGGCAACAAACATACATACAAACAAGTTATAGGTGATTATTTTAGTGCTCATAACCCTAAAGGTGATGTGCTCTACGGTATCGAGGTCTTTGTAAGCAAAGAGTTCAGGGGATTAAGACTGGGCAGACGTATGTATGACTACCGCAAGGATCTTTGCGAACGTCTTAATCTGAAATCAATCATCTTCGGTGGTCGCATGCCCAATTATCATCTCTATGCCGATCAATATACCCCACGCGAATATATAAGACGAGTGCGCTTGAAAGAGATAGATGATCCGGTTTTGAATTTCCAGATTTCAAACAATTTCCAGCCGCTTCGAGTGATGCGCGGATATTTGCGGGGCGATGAGAAGAGCAACGAATATGCAGTATTGATGCGCTGGGACAATATCTATTATGAAGAACCGACCGATGAAGCTACCATCGCCAAGAAGATTGTGCGCCTCGGATTGATCCAGTGGCAAATGCGCTCATACGCAAATTTGGGTGATATGATGCAGCAAGCAGAGTTTTTTATAGATGCCGTCTCCGGCTATCACTCCGATTTTGCGCTATTCCCGGAATTTTTCAATGCTCCGCTTATGGCTCAATACAACCATCTTTCTGAGCCGAATGCTATTCGTGAGCTGGCCAAATATACAGATGAGATAGTCAACAATATGTCGGAGTTGGCTATTTCCTACAACATAAATATCATAACCGGCAGTATGCCGGAAATGCGCGACAATTTGCTTTATAACGTAGGATATCTTTGTCGTCGGGACGGTACCCGCGAGAAATATGAGAAGCTCCACGTTACTCCGGATGAAGCGCGTGTGTGGGGTATGCAGGGTGGCGACGTCGTGAAAACTTTCGATACCGACTGCGGGAAAATAGGCATACTCATATGCTATGATGTGGAATTTCCGGAACTATCGCGTTTACTGGCTGATGAAGGGATGCAAATCCTATTCGTACCCTTCCTTACCGATACACAAAACGGTTATTCGCGTGTAAGGAATTGTGCTCAGGCAAGAGCTATTGAGAATGAATGTTTCGTTGCCATTGCGGGATGTGTGGGTAATTTGCCGAAGGTGCACAATATGGATATACAGTATGGACAGGCGATGGTCTTTACGCCGTGCGATTTCGCATTCCCCACTAACGGAATCAAGGCAGAAGCTACGCCAAATACCGAAATGATATTGATTGTCGACGTAGATTTGGATTTACTCAACGAGCTCAATCAATTCGGAAGTGTGAGGAACCTACGCGACAGGCGCAAGGATCTTTATAGTTTGACGAGGAAATAACAAATGACCAGAGCAACTTTATGTAATTTTGCAGTTGCACTGCAAATTTGCATAAATTTTGTTTTGAATTGTAGGATATTTATGTAATTTTGCAGTTGTACTTCAAATTTACATAAAATGGATAAAGAATTTATTACAAGAGATATTTCAGCCGTAATGCTGGAAATGTATAAATATTTTCCGGTACTAACGATGACAGGTCCTCGTCAATCGGGAAAAACGACGCTATTGCGCAAGGTATTTAAGGATCTCCCTTACTATTCCCTTGAAAATTTGGATATACGTCATTTTGCTTTAAATGACCCTGTTGGTTTTCTCAACCAACATCCGGAAGGTATGATATTGGACGAAGCGCAAAATACACCGGATTTACTCTCCTACATACAAGGTTTAGTAGATCAAAATCCGGAAAAACGTTTTGTGCTTTCAGGTAGCTCTCAATTTTCAGTTATCATAAAGATTACTCAATCGCTTGCAGGTCGTACAGGCATTTTGGAGTTAATGCCTCTTTCATACAACGAAATAAAATCAAAAGCAGACAATAAATCTATAGACGAGGTCCTATTAACCGGCTTCTACCCCGCCTTATACTCCGGTAAGAACATCCCGAGTTTATTTTACCCTTCCTATGTAAAAACTTACCTGGAAAGAGATGTGCGTGATTTGCTACAAATAAAAGATATAATGCAATTTCAAACATTTCTTAAACTTTGCGCCGGTCGTATAGGTAGTTTATTCAACGCTTCAGAATTGTCCGGAGAGGTTGGAGTGTCGGTAAATACAATTAAATCTTGGCTTTCTGTTTTACAGGCATCATATATCATCAAGCTGCTCCCTCCTTTTTATGAAAACATCAGTAAAAGATTGACTAAAACGCCCAAACTCTATTTTTACGATACGGGACTGGCTTGCTATCTCTTAGATATAGAAACGGAGCAGCAATTATCAAGAGATAAAATGCGGGGGCATTTATTTGAAAACTTCGTTATTATGGAGGCCTTAAAAGAGCGATACAATCACGGAAAAAAGAGTAATCTTTTTTTCTATCGTGATAGCAATGACGTCGAAGTGGATTTATTGCTCAAAAAAGGCAATGAATATTGTGCCATTGAGATCAAATCGTCCCAAACCTACCATCCCGACTTTGAGGCCGGCATCAAATCCCTTGGCAAGGTATTAAACAATAGACTTACCGATAAAGCAGTCATTTACGCCGGAGACTTCGAAAATGATACCGCAGAAATTCAACTGTTGAATTATAAAAATATGGGGCGACTTTTTTAAGAGATATTGCCTCTTTTTATTCGGGGAGCTAACTTATTTTTCAGAAGCAGCGTAATCCAGGTGGCCAAAACGAATGGGAATGTGAGTTTTGGAATGCCCGTTTTGAGCATCAACAGACTGATGGCTAAGGCCAAAACAATCGAAATCAAGATCCACAAGCCGTCCCGCACTTTCGGGCCGGCAAATACAATTGCACATAAAACCGCATTGAATCCATAAAGTCCGAGGTTGATTTCACTAAGCGGCACGGAGAGATAAAATGCCAAAATAGCCGAGACAACGGCTGCCGCAAGGCCATAGAGAGCCGCAATAGGCGAACTGATAAAAACTGCTATGAAGAACAACAAACCCGCGAGGAATTTTTCCTGAAAAATCACCTGTCCGAAACTTTTGAATCCATCGGTCAATGAGTCGCTTGCTTGCGCAACAGCCGGTGTGGAGATAGCAAGCATATCGCCGCAAAACTTATTGCAAATCAGGAGTATCAGCCAAGTCACCACAACAAAGGGAAAGGTGTATGCGGGAAAATTGCGTTTTATAAAAAAATGTTGCAACATCGCAGCTGCCACTGCACCCAAAATCACAAACAACCAAGCCCAAATCACCGGCTTCACAAACAGCATCACCGCTACACCCACCAAAGCGGCGCTGAATCCGTAGAGTCCCTGTTCAATTTCTGATTTGTCGTATTTGAACAGATATGCCGTAGCCGTTCCGCAAATCGTGGCCAAAAGTGCCGCCAGTCCCATTGTGTAGGAACCGTAAAATATTCCGATTAGAAACAGCAAGCCTGTAATGCTATTTTCTTGAAGCATTATCTGTCCAAGCCCTTTCAGAATTGTTGAAATAAAAGATGCTGTTTTGCAGTTGGAGAGGCGCGTAGTGCAGTATTGTCGTGTCATTCTATTGGTGTTTCAGTAATCGGATTTACTATTCTGTCCGTGCTTCAAATATTATGGATGCAAATATAAAACTCTATTCACAATAATGAAGGAAGTTAAAGAAAATATGACAATTGACGTAATACAAGGATTATGTCAGTTTTGACTTTTTAATGACCGGAATTTTGCCGCACCCGAATGGGTAAATTAATACCAATCACCTCGGATGTCTATAACGTCATCTTTCGATAGAAGATCCCTCTCGCCGGTGGTGAGAGGGATTTTTGCTTTGTAGTCGTAATATTTTCCATTTCGTGATGCTTTCAATACGATTCTGTGGGTGCTTTTTGTAATATTCTGTGGATACTTATATTTTATCAGTAGAAGCAAATACAATACTCAAAAAAGAAGATCAACCGACGTAGCCTTAACCAATCGGCAAAACAGAAATTTTAGTGTGAATAAAAAGTAATAAATTGTTGGTATTTTTTTCAAAAAATGTATTGTCGTATTAAAATAATTACTAAATTTGAGCATTGGTAGAAAAACTCATTGATTATGAACGCACAAGAATTCAAATCGGGGGAACGATACGTTGCGCCTGACATCGAAGTCATCGAAATTGAATTGACCCAAAACATCCTTACAGCAAGTCTTCCCGACGTTGGAGACGGAGGCGACGCGTGGTAGCAAGAAATTAGCTATTAGCAATTAGCCTTTGGCCTTTCGCCATTGGCTCTTAGTTTTTAGTCCACTTCATTGATCCCACAGCATCAAGCTATCAGCCATTCTCGGTTAGCAATTCGTTATGGATGATAAACAATTAGCCAACAACCAAATAAAATACACAGACATGAAACTCAAACTATTTATTTATGCACTGCTCGCCCTATTGGTGGCGGGCTGCACCCGCGACCCTCTTCAAGAACCTGAGAAGGAAGGAGGAAAGATCGTGACCATAACTGCTACTATCTCACCGGAGACTCGTGTGGCATACGAAGATTCCAACACTCCTGGCCTTGGTGGTACACTAACATGGCAGACCGGCGACCAGCTTCTGCTTGCAGGATATGATGCAGGTGGAACTTATCTAGATTGTGCTACTTTTAATTACAACGGAGGCAACAGTTTTACCGGAACAGCGGTACCGGGCGCCGACACCTACAAGGCCTACTATCCGGCAGGGGCCATCGTGCTGGATAATAACGGAAATGTGCAACTTGCCGATAACTTCTGGCAGCAGACACAGAGCGGAAACAATACTACGGCACATCTCCGCAACAAACTGTTATTGTTCGATGAAGTGGCAAACCCCATCAATCAGACATTTAACTTGGAATTAAAGAATGACATCATCAGATTTAATCTCAGCAACATACCATCCGGGGTGGGAACTCTCCAAAAATTGATTTGGACAGTTGAAACTGTAGCGGGGGGAAATACCCAATGGACAACTCTTAATATAGCAGACGTAGTCTCCGGTACAACCAGTCTAATCGCTTACCTCGCTTTTGACCCCACCGTGACAAAGATCGGTGCGGGCGGAAAGGTAAAACTAACGCTGATCGGCGACAACTCATCATACGAATGGTGGAGCAATCCCATTGCCAATGAGAAGACCTACGATCCCGGAAAACGCTACTATGCTTCTGTATCCGGAACTTGGACACCGGCTCAAGCTAAATTCAGCTATCTCATCGAATACATCTGGGATGGTTACACTCATCAGATTTGGCAAACAGATGCTTCATCTACCAGCCCTGCCAATTTGACGATCGACTGGGGAGATGGCACTTCGACACCTATTCCACAAGGCGCTTCACTTTCAAATCCCATCGCCTCGCATACCTACACCAACGACGGCGATTATACCGTTACCATCTACTCCGACCAAGTGGACCCCTCCCTCAAACAGATGCCGCAAATTACATTCAATTACAACATCACCAATGAAAATGTTCTATCAGCCGTACTTACTCCTTTTCCCAATATGGCAGCAGAGGATTTTAGCTTGTGCTTCTACAATAGCATGTACTTAACCTCTTTTCCTGAAGATCTGTTCAGGTACAATACGCAAGCAAAAAATTTTACCAGATGCTTCGAATACTGCGGATTCGCCGATGTTCCGGCAAATCTGTTCAAATACAATACGCAAGCAACAGATTTCACCAGCTGCTTCCGAGACTGCTTTATGGGATTCACTTCTATTCCGGCAGATCTGTTCAAGTACAATACACAAGCAAAAAATTTTACCGGATGCTTCTACAACTGCAACCAATTAAACTCCATTCCAAAAGCTCTGTTCAGGTATAATACACAAGCAAAAAATTTTACCAGTTGTTTTGAATGTTGCTCAATATCCTCTATTCCGGCAGAACTATTTATGCACAATACGGAAGCAACGAATTTCAGTCACTGTTTCAGCTACTGCTCGAAATTAACTTCTATTCCGGCAGAGCTGTTCAGATATAATACGCTAGCAACAGATTTCACATACTGTTTTAATAGTTGTAAACTTTTATCCTCTATTCCGACAGAGCTGTTCAAATACAATACGCTAGCAACAAATTTCAACCAATGTTTTATGCAATGCATCGGATTAACCTCAATTCCGGAGGGATTATTTGACAACAATACGCTAGCTTTGTATTTCAACAATATCTTCACAAGCTGCCAACAAATAACCTCAATTCCGGAGGGGCTGTTTGACAAAAATACGTTAGCAATATCTTTCGGCGGCAGCTTCATGCATTGCACTCAATTAGACTCTATTCCGAAAGATCTGTTCAAGAAAAATACGCAAGCACAACATTTTGCTGCCTGCTTCGCCCAATGCTACAAATTAACCTCCATTCCGGCGGGACTGTTTGATAACAATACGCAAGCAATCTCGTTCCACCAATGCTTCTACCAATGCATGAACTTAATTACTATCCCAGTAGGATTGTTCCACAACCATTTAGAAGCAACAAATTTCAATCGTTGCTTCTATGAGTGCAAAAAATTGGTATTAGAACCGGGGATTTTCCCGGATCCGGGCACAAACGCCAATTTTTTTGTAGGTAGGACGATGGATTTCGGCTACTGTTTTTATAATGTGGGGTTGCAGGCAACATCCCCTGGTACCGCCCCAGAGTTATGGAGTTTTACCGGAGGTGGAGGCGCAACAGGGCCGACCAATTGGACGATTACCGATTGTTTCAAAGGAGCCAATGTAACCAACTACGGCGCAATCCCAAACCACTGGAAGGGAATTTAACACCCTCTTTCTATAGATAGATCTCTCTTACCTACGGCTACAATAAACCCTGAAAGTTGAACAAAAAACTTTCAGGGTTTTGTTATGCTTTGAGTAATTACACCCAAATGTTTTTAGATTGTAAAAAAAATCTACCTTTGCATGCTTATAGCAAAATATCATTTCTTATGAACTCAAGAAAAATCAAACTATTGATAATTACACTGCTTGCCTTATTGGTAGCGGGTTGTATTAGTGAACCTCTTACCGGAACTGGTAAGGAAGAAGATAAGATAGTGACCATAAGCGCATCAGTCCCAGCGGAAACCCGTGTAACTTACGATGACTCTACACGCAAACTCTCATGGCAGGAAGGCGACAAACTCCTGCTTGCAGGGTATGACGGCGCAACCTATAAAGGAAGCCGGATCTTTAACTGGGATTCAGGAAACACTTTTACGGGACAAGAGGTAACAGGCGCAACAACCTACAAAGCCTACTATCCCGGAGAGATAATTACGCTGGATGATAACGGCAATGTGCAACCCCTTGCCGCTGACTTCTGGCAACAGACACAGACCGGAAACGGTGCGACTGACCATCTCCGCCACAAACTGCTCTTATTCGACAAGAATGCAAATGCCCTCGATCAGACCTTTAGCCTGGCCTTGAAGAGTGACATATTAAGATTCACCCTCGGCGGCATACCACAAGATGTAGGGACACTCAGAAGTCTGATTTATACGGTAGAAACTGCAACGGGGGTATTCAAATCTTTGCAGCTTAATGTGAACGGAGTAACTTTCTCTTCCGCTTTAGACACTCTTACCGCTTTCCTCGCTTTTGACCCTGCCGGGGTGAAGATCGCTGAGGACGGAGAGGTAAAAATAACGCTGATCGGCGATAAAGCATACAAGTGGAGCAACACTATTGTCAGTGGCATGCTTTACGTTGCCGGAAAACGCTACACTGCTAATGTAAGCGGAACTTGGACAGAGATAGTCAACCCGCTCAGTTATGTTGCCGAGTATAATGTAAACCAGGCCGGTGACGACTTTGTGACAAATCTGACTTCTTGCACAGGCAGTGGCTACTTTACTTGGAATAATGCACTAAATATCAACATTTCCGGTTACCACCTGCCGAGCAATCAAGAGTGGTTTGGTATCGTTCCAGAAGCCCCTGGTTACGTTCGCTTCAGGGCAACAACTTCTTATGATAATATTACTGAGAACGTCATAGTTCAGGGTGATACTATTACCATGACCAGCGATTTTCGCAATCCTAAAATTCCTACTTCCTATGCTCTTCGCTACAAAGGTACTGATATGGTTTCAGCTTGGAAGTATGAATATGTCAGCAATAGCAATGAAACTCATTTGAAGATTACTTCTCGCATTGTAGCACCATCCGTGACAATAAATGATATTGCCAACGACGCTTACTGGAGTACCAATACAGGAAACGATGTTGTTCGTTATTTCCCTGCCAGCGGTAGATCAAATGGCTATGGGCTGCGTATAATTGGCTTTTTCTGGTCGTCCACGGAGGATCAGATTAATCCCGACTACGCTTGTTGCATGTTGTTCACAAATGAAGAAGCGCGCACTAGCAACCTTTACAGCAAGACCAATGGATATACTGTTCGTCTGTTTGCTGATTAATCAGTCATTTGCCTGATTATTACGGCTTAAGCCTGGTGGTGGTATTCCCATTGATTTACCTAACATTATGTATGCAACCAACAACTCCGTAGTCTTAAAGAATAGACAAAACGCATAGTAACAAAACTCCCCGGCCAACAGTCGGGGAGTTGTTTTATAGTTCTGAGTTCCGGCTACCCCGCAACCTGCAACACGCAACATGCACCGCGTACCTACAACAACGACTCTTCGCGCAACTTTGTTATGAACAGGTCGGTGTCTTTTTCGGCGATAGCCCTGTCGATGCCATACTTGTCCATGAGCAACTGCACCAGATCATCTCTGCCATATTCTCCCTTTTGAATCTGCTCCAGGAGGAAAGTGGCAGTACTGTTTAGTTTGATCATTTTCATCATGTTGAGATTCTCGCCACTACGTGGGATAATTACGCTGTCGTTTCCTACCTTTCTTACCACACACCCCTCTTTTAATTTCAGTATCATATTGTTTTCTCGTTTATTTGTTATTATGTAGCCTTGTTATTTCGTTGATTCATTATTCTTAATGACTTGATTTCGCACTGCTCGGTTATTTACCGAAAAACCCTTCTCCACACCGCCAGCACCACTCGGCGTATCATGTAAGGTTGCACGCTTAGCAGACAAAACAGCTTCCATGCGAAACTCCCTTTGACGATCCTCTTCTTACCCCTGATCACCTCGACCGCCTCTGCGATGATATCCTCCACATTGCAGGTCTCCACGACACGAAGGTTGCCATCACCCTGTAGCGTCACGGTACTGATATTATACTTTTTAACTCTATGTAACACATAGTTCGCGTTTGATAGCTTTACAAGCAGCAGATTTCCTTTTTCTAATGAGAAATCATCGGTTTTCCGCAGTACTATTTTATCTAGTCCTCCCCTTATCAGGGGAAACATACTGTTCCCCTTCCCCACAATTTCTACCCGGTGACCTGATGCTACCATCTCTGCCACCTCTTGAAACAACTCTCTGTTGCTGACCGCCGTCCGTATTACTTTGCTCATAAAATATTGGGATTTTCTGTCAAAAGAGACTCGGAGAGAGCTACTGCCTCGCGATCGGGCCTATTGCGAAGTCTGTAGACCGGCACTCTTTCAGCGATATCCATCACCGTGGATACCACCTTATGCTTGTGGCTCTCATCGGACTGCAACAGGGCGGACGATTGAAACAATGGGCCGTAGGCCTCCAGGCCCAATGGCCCCGTGAGTATATTTTCGCTATGCTGCTCCAAAAGTACGAGAGCAGCCGGTTTTGCAGAGACATTGCGATAGCAGGGTGTACCACCGCTCCAGGGGGCTCCAAAAACGAGTATCTCATCGTTATCCATGATGCGCACGATAGGCTCATCGTCGTTTACCAGGGAACATCCCGGCACATGCTTGAGCCATAGCCTGGTGTGCGTACTCTTGCCCGTACCGCTCTCACCCAGGAAAATCAAAGCTTTACCCCCTTTCTCGATTACCGAGGCATGAAACTTCAGGGTTCGGTAGGGTGCCACAGCCAGTAAAAAGGCGATGCGCAGAAAAGCATTTGCGAAAAATTGCTCCTTCGGGTCGATTAAAGATAGGTTGCTTTTATAGCTCCTTTTATCTGCCGACGCAAGCATTATATATTCCACTCCGCCAACCTCCATTTCAACCCATATTCTACCATCTTGGTGGTAAATGTTGAACATCACTCCATCGAAGCACACCTTTTCGGTCGGCGCGCAGTCCGGTTTCTCCGGTTTTTCATTTCCTTTGAAAATCATCAAGGGGGCTGATTTATCGGGTGGAGTAGCGTTAGCGAACGGAAGCGTAACTTGGAAGGGAGTGAAATTTGGCAATAGCTTGGCAGTATCCTCAGGTGAGGGGGTCTCTATGGCCAACAAGTGCCCGGCGATAGTATAGTATAAACGATTCATCTATTATTAAAACTCTTTTTTAAGTCGGTAGATTAGCCTTGTTAAGGGGAGCACAGCACAATGTTGCGGTGAAATGGAACCAAATTTTATTGAGCGCTTTATCGTGCCGACATACGAGAACCACATACCCGCCAACTTCTCTTTGGGACGTTTTTTACCCGGCTTGTGAAACCCGAAGTTACCGCTCTCCATGATATCGTGCATTACCATTTCTGCGTGGCGATTGTTGGAAATCATCGGAAACGGGAATATCGACTCAGGTGCTCCCAAGTGATCCACGGCAATACGAGAGAAGAGCTGCATAGGATAGAGTAAGGCGAAGTCCGTGGCGAGACGGGTGAACTCATCGCTATCTATTTCTGCCCTATGTTTATGCATAAACAACACCCAGTCGCAGATCTGCCGCACTCCCACTCCGAGGTTCACGAAATGAATGAATAGGTGCTGGAACAGAAAGAAAGCATTGAATGTCACGGGCAATACCGGTACCAAAAAATCGCTATCAAGCTCTACGGTAGCAAATTCCCCTTTTTTCAAAACATCCTTCTCAACCCTTTTAAACCTACGATTGTACCGCCAGTTGCTGAAATAGGTTGAGTGGCTATGATTTTCCACAGCAATACCATTGCGAATGTAAATATTGTGTACAGCCCCGCCATGTTCAATTTCGACGCCCTTTTGGGTGAGCCATTTATTTGCACGCTCGTAATCGCCTGTAACATATAACAACAGATCGATATCGCCAGGATTCCTCAGCAACGGCTCAGGATAGTTAACACCGTTGGCCAACCCTTTCAGCAAGAGAAAGGGGAAACCTTCCCGCATATATTCCACCTGCAGCTCTTTGAGCAGGTCTATCATTTTACGGTTCGTCTGCTTTGTCTGCTCTACAACAGAAATAAACCGCAATGTGATGTCGCTCGGAGGGAGGCACTGCGCCGGAAGTGATAGCACCTTATCAGCGATAAGTGCTCTCACGCTCTGCTTATAGGCCATATTAGCTATCTCCTTCCAAACCGTCTTGTCAATCCCCTCGAAAACATGCGCTTCAAGCGTACGGTCCCAAATGGCCGCACTTAACAGGTGCAGGAAATAGGAGTTGGCGGTACGTTCCGTGGTCGACATTGTTATATTTTTTGTACAAATATAATTACAAAGATAAAGTCTTTTAGCGAATCATAAAAAAGTCCACTCACACATTTTTATTACCTTTGTAGTGTAATAGGCATTAATTCCTACGATATATGAAGACAACGCTCTCTTTTATCCGCTCCATTACCAGGGGTTTCCGGCTCCGAATAGCGCTTATTGTCCTGCTGGGATTATTAGGGGTCTTCTTTTCGCTCGCTTTTGTCTGGTGCTCCAAACAGCTAATCGATATTGCCACCAAGGCAAGAGAGGGAGAGCTAATGCATTACGCCCTGTTGCTTATTCTGTTTATGGCCCTTACCATACTCTTTCGCGCTATGGATATTCGGCTGAGGAGAATGACGGAGGTGAAACTGGGAAATGCTATCCGTTACAACCTCTTTTCACAATTACTTTACACCCGATGGCAGGAGCTCTCATTGCTGCATAGCGGGGATATGCTGACACGTTTTATCAAGGACAGCGACGATGTGGTGAGTGTGATGGTAACCTCGATTCCCCTCTGTATTGTTGCCGCCACACAATTTGCAGGTGCGCTGATAGTGCTATATATCTTAGACCCCATGCTGGCCATCATCTTGGGTGTCGCTCTACCGATAATCGCCATATTTGGTAGAAGTTATTATCGTTTAATGCACAAATATACACGAGAAATAAAGGAAAGTGAAAGTCAAATAACCTCCATGGTGGAGGAGAACCTGCAAAATCAACCGGTCATCCGTACCTTTGAACGGCAAGAGAGCGAGCTGGAACGACTGCAGGATTTACAATCGAGTCTGCACGGCAGCGTGGACAAACGTACCGGAGTTTCAGTGGTTGCCAATCTGATAATGGGTGTTGCCTTTAGCGGAGGGTACCTCACCGCCTTCTTGTGGGGCGCGTACGGCTTGGCAAAGGGCATTGTTACCTTTGGCATAATGACGGCCTATTTACAGCTGGTAGGAAGACTTCAGCGCCCTCTGTACGACTTGATGCGACTCTTTCCCACCCTTATCACCTCAAAAGCATCCATAGAGCGACTCATTTACCTCACCGGTTTCGCCAAGGAAGAGAGCGGGGAGTCTGTTCCCTTGCAGGGAAATGTTACTCTTCTCGTAGATAGGTTGACTTTTGGCTACAAGGGCAATACTAAACCGGTCTTGAATGAGTTTTCTATGACGGCTAAACCAGGTACGATGGTGGCCCTGACCGGAAAGACGGGCGCAGGCAAAACTACCTTTTTACGACTTTTGCTCGGACTGGTTAAGCCTGACAGCGGTACTATCCGCATCTCCGATGAGACACAATCACTGGATGTTTCGGAACAGACACGATCCAATTTCGTATATGTGCCTCAGGGTGGTTCGCTTTTCAGCGGCACGATACGCGAAAACCTGCTATTGGGCGACCCAAATGCCGATGATGCCATGTTGAACCGGGTACTCACGACGGCAGCAGCCGATTTTGTTTTCGATCTGCCGGAGGGAGTAGATACTGTTCTGGGACAAGATGGAGGCGGACTCTCGGAGGGACAGGCTCAACGTATCGCCATTGCCCGTGCGCTGCTGCGAAAAGGAAAAGTGCTCCTATTTGATGAAGCCACTTCGGCGCTCGATACCGAGACCGAAAAACGATTTCTGCACAACTTAAAAGAGGGACTTCAGGAGAGAATAGCTATTTTTATCACCCATAGCAAGGAAGTAGCCGACTTCTGCGACTACCGCCATCATTTGACATCTAAGTAAATTAGTTATTGCTACCGGCAAGAGATTTTTTGGTATCAGGCTTGTAAAGATGTGACATTATCGCACCTCTATCCGGTAGCCTCTCAGAACTCAGAGCTGAAAATATTTAATCAATCTGGTTTATCGTATGGAAATAATTACTAGATTTGCATACTGGTAGAAAAATCTCATTGATTATGAACACAAAAGAATTCCAATCAGCGGAACGATATGTTGCGCCTGATATCGAAATTATCGATATCGCACTGACCCAAAACCTCTTAACAACCGGTAGTTTAAAAGATATGCCGGGCGAAAATTGGTAATTTACTCTTAAAACCTACAATTATGAAGACTAAATTATCAATTATTGCTGCGCTCTTCGCCCTAATTTTAACAGGCTGCGCTAAGGAAAATATAGAAATAGAGGTTGAACCTAAAATGGTTACAGTCTCGGTTACCATGACTTCTCCTGAGGATAACGCTGCTACCCGTATATCTCTTACGCCCGATTCCGGAACGCCTCATGGCTTAATCCTCAAATGGGAGACAACAGATAAACTGATGCTCTGCTTTGAATACAACGCTAATTATTATCACGTAGATGCCAATATTGACCCAAATAGCATAAGTACCAGTGGTAAAACTGCTAATTTTACTTTTTCTATTCCCACCCAAATTCCCCCCGATGCAACTTTCAACCTATATGTTGTTTATCAAAAAACAAATGGTAATAATAGCGATGGCGGTCGTTTTCGACCCGGCACGAAAATATACGATTTAGAAAAGACAGAAAAAGACTGTATCACATTAGATCAACTCAATCCTACCACTCAAAGAGGTATACCTCGCCCCATGCTCTATTTCCAAAAAACAAATATTGCCAATACAGCAACTCCTGACATAGGGCAAATCGACCTAATACACGCGGGGTGGATAATGGCATTACATTTTAAGAACAACACCGGTGCAGAAATGAATTTACCAGAAGGTATTGGTTTCGGAGTACCGTACTTTGCACAGGTTTGGGTCTTTAATGGAGACAGTTTTACAATTCTTACTACATCATTTGATTTTTCCAACCATACTTTCTCTTCTAGCCCTTCTACCCAACACCAGAGTGATTTATTTTTAAGTATAAACGAAGACGCTAGTAACCCTTTATACGGGCAACAATAGGCACCGGGTGCTTCTATTGTATTTTACCGTTGGATAGCTAGTAATACTAGCATTCCCACATTAAGAGGGGAAATAGGTTTAGGAGATTGGGATTTTAGTTACACGGACTCTATGATCCCCGCTAAAACAATAACCTTTGGTAAAACTTACCATGTTTATACCACATGGGATGGAGAGGACTTCGCGTTTTCGATTCCCTATTAAAATGTGAATATTTGGGCTATTTTTTGGAGACTATGTGCGGTAATCTCCTACTAAAGAAATAGCCGTAGAGCTCAAACAAGTTGAAGTCGAAACTACGCCTAGGGTCTATTCCAACTCTTTAGGCGTAGTTAATTATTTTTATTAAAGAGTTTGGACAATAATTCTTCTATTTGATTTGGAGCGGCAGTTTTTAGTTCGTCGAATTCTTCTATGGTAAGCTTTTTCCATCCAAAGTGATAGTCATATATCCAGGTATCATCTGTTTTTGAGTTAGTTTGGATATGGACACACCCCGGCATATTGTTCTCTTTTAAGTTATAGAGCATCCTAGCACCAAACTTGATCCTGTAAACGCCTTTGGGATAAGATTTCCTTTCAGGTTCTTGCATTACCAACCAGTATGCTTTGTGATGATCAATCTGTTGTTGAAGTCTGATGTCTTCACCATTTAAATATCTGTGATAACTAGTCAATATGATACTCGACATATCATCCGGATGAAATATACCCAGGTCATTAAAATGCTTTGAAAGTCTTGAACCACCCCATAAGCACCAATTATTTCTAATCCACATTCCAAACCCGAAATGAGTATTGGCAATCAATTCATCTTCACTCCAATTTTTGATTTCTGTTTTAGTGGAGTCATTCCAAAAACCATCAATTTGCTTGAAACAGGCGTCAAGATCGGCCGGAATATAGACTCCGTCAATAGTATCGGTAATGAATCTCTCGCTAACTTGAACCTTGTGTCCCATAGTCCGGTTAGAAACAGAACATGAAGCAATTATCAATACAGAAATTAAGAGAAGGTATTTTTTCATGCCGGTGTGATTCTATTTGTGCCTAACGGTCGAGTGAATACGTGACTGTGCTCGCCAGCGGCTAACTTTCGCCGCTTTTATTAGTTTTCTTTTACTTTGATTAAAAGGTCGCTTTCAAAAATGGCTGCCGGTGAAATCACAATTTCATCTGTTGAGATAAAGTCACCATAACGCTCTTTCATTTTTTGCCTGACCGTGTCATTTGTTAAGTCAAAGTCACCAAGTTTCTGAAGTTTTCCTATTTCGATCCCCGTGGCGCGTTGATAAATTTTCCAAATGAGTTCCGAGCAATAAATTTTGTCGTCCGACCATTCAAAAGCGAGATCATAGTCTTTGCCTTTAAATTTTTCTCCTTCCTGTTTCAGTCTCCGAAGCGTTTCGGCAGTCAATATTTGATCGGCATTTTTAAGACGTTTGATCACATAATGAGCGTCTTTACCACGTGCAATCCATTGGTCAAGGGTTGACTTTACAGGTTGAACGGCTTCAAAAACGTAGAATTTTCCGTTGTAACTGTAAATAATTCCACAATGAGAATATTTTGACTTTGTTGCAAGCTGTATCGCTTTGCTTTGTCCGGAAAGTGAGGTTTGAAAAATCAGGTCGCCATTGTTTATTTTTTCAACATCAACAAGCTGTTTTGTGTCCGTTTTGGCATTGTCAGGATTGTATTTTGGATAATGAAATCTTCGTGTAAGATAAAGTCCACCGATAACTATCAGTCCTAAAATGCCGAGTATGATGATTCTCTTCTTCATTATAGGCAGGTGTTATCTATTCTTCATTCCTCGGAAACCTGTTTCCAAAATTTTATTTTGTTCGATACAAACATTATAACTCCCAAAATTACAAACAGGAATATGCTTCCAACCAGCAAGGCATAATCTTCAATCTGTAAAAGAATATAAAGAAAAGCATAAAGTATAAGCAAAATGGCTGCGAGAATAAAAGTGGGGAGTTTTTGCTTTATAAGTGAATAAAAGTAAATCGTTACCATTGAGATGGTTGCAATACTAGCCACTAAATAAGCCCAGCCAAAACCGATTTGTTCCGAAAGGGAAAGTAAAAAACTGTAAAAAAGTATCAACGCAATGCCTACCAGCACA
>DFOK01000006.1 GCA_002376715.1 Bacteroidales bacterium UBA3543
ATTCATCACTGCACCACGATCAACCGATTCAGGAACCCCCGCTATTTCTCTCTCAATATAAGTTTGGAAAACATTTTTCTCGGCTTCGGTGTAATTCTCTGAAAACCTACCCTCACATTTGAGGATATCTGCCGCAATATAGTGAGAGGAATAAAGCCTAAATCCGTCAAGTATTTTTCTGTCAATAATTGATGCAAGATACTGAAATTTTTCATTTCTTGAAAATGAATTTGTTTCCTGCAGTTCTTTAAGTGTCAAAGGTTGACAGAAAGAGATATGCACAGCTCCCTTTGGCTGTTTTATGCCTTTGAGAATACTTTCGGTATCCTCTCCCGGAGCCTTCTTATATGTACCGGTATTATCTCTGATCCAGGTCTCCAGTGCCTTTTCCATACCGCAAGTCTCTATTTCGTATGATATGGAAACCGGCATGATATTCAGCTCAGAAAAGTTTGAGATAAAGTCTCCCCTACCGCTCATATCCAGCATTTTAAGCAATCCTTGTTCTGTGGCATCCACGCCGTCTTTGGCCCGGCCGTTGCGATGCGCAAGCCAGATGTTGGAGGTACTGCTTCTGATATATTGTGAGAAGATCTGCGAACTATTGTACACCTCTCGCGGATTGTCACTCCGCACAACTTTAATCATACGGTTGGAACGAATGATATCCTCGATATAACTATCTCCGATAAGGTTGTCACCAACAGCTATTTCAGTCAAAGGCAGCTTGTGATCTTCCAGAATGAATTGTATGAACGCCGAGTCCAGAACAATATCACGATGATTGGAAAGTAGCAGGAACGGGCGATTCTGCCCTGACTTGAAGTGTTCCAACCCGGAAAATGTAACTCCGTCGGTAGTGCCTTTCATGACTGAACCTATTACATGGTACATAATCTTTGCTTGAAAATCGTAAGTACCTGTAACACTCCTGAGAAGCTCTCCCAGATATCCACTCTCCTTGTCGGGATAGAAGTATTTGGAAATGCTTCCTGTCAGAGGATGGTCAGCCACCCTCGCAAGTGCTTCAACTGTTTCACGGTCATTGTATGGCCTAATATCTTCAAACACTGTATATCAGATGGTTTTCTCTTTGCGGGTATATAGGTCTGCCAGAGGCAAAAGCAATGCCAAATAGATTACCATAAAGAGCGGAAGCACTCCCAAAGCACCCATCGTAAGAGCAATTATCACTATATAAAGGAATGAGAATGCATGTAACAAGGTTACTACGATTGCGGCAAGGAGCCATCCGCGCCAGGTTGTAATTCTCCAAAGGAAAACCGAGGCAGCGGCAAGAGCCAGAGGCAACACGAAGAAGAAATTTTCACCTATGGTAAACAATAAAATGGCAGATAAAAGCAGCAGAAGCAACATCGTACCGTAGAGAAGATTGTAGGAATACTTTGTGGCACCGCTTGCAGCAGCACTCTTGCGGATGGCTGTCGAAGAAATGCGGTCTGAGGCCTTTTTTCTGCCGAAAAAGAAACAGATTGCAATTATCAGCGCAGTAATGACTGCCGTTCCTATCATAACCCACTCGTCAAACTGCACTCCGCGCACGACGCCCATAAACGAGAATTTCGCACCTACTATAAGAGATACCACCCAGGCAATGAGTTCACCTATGCCAAAGGCCACAAGAGCCCACAACAGCACTTTTGCTGAAGCTACAAGCACCTTTAGAGGCCTGATTCTGCCACTGATCAGCGCGAAACTGAAAATGAGGCAGAAAAGCGCAAGAACTATGGAATTTGCCAGCAGGCACCCTCCTTTGGAGAAGGATAAGAGACCTAAAGCGGGAATGGTGAAGGCAACCGACGACTTGTCGGATACCAACGCTTCCGGATCACGATACTCGTGATTTGTGAGGTACTCCTCGATGATAGGCTCCAATTGCGCACCAAAATGCTGTATTGTATGAAGTGATATGTTGTCGTAATTATCCAGATCGGTATGGTAGTGGTTGATATCGTCAAGATTGGAGAAATTCATGCCCGGATAGGAGTCTTTCAACGGAGTAAAATCAGTGAAATTAGGCATAAACTCATAGACTACCGTAGTAAAGGTATAGGTATATGGAGCCTTGGCTTTTTTATAGAGTGAAAGTACCTTTGAGTTGTTCTTACCTGTCTCGAAGAGCAATACGGGACCTTTGTTGCCACGGCTTTCGAGATTGATTATCAGTCCGACATTGTCAAAAATCTCGGGATTGTGCTCCAACGCCGAATTGATGCCGGCAAGTTTCCACTCCTCGGAGTCGGTGAGCAGGATTTTTATGCCCTGTCTCCACTCCCCACGATAGCGCAAAGCCTGTTTTAGAGATTCCAGAGCCACACCGCATCCGTAGCCGTCATCTGCAGCACCATACGAGAGCACCGTCTCATTAAGTACTTTCTGGGGGTATCTCGAGTCATAATGAGCCATCAGCATCAGATATGTAGGTTCCGGATGGTCAGGATCATCAATCACAGGATCCACCTGTGCAAAAATGTTGGTAATATCAATCGGTTTGCCCTCATATTCCGTAGCGTTTTCATACGGATAAAAGACTACCGAAGAGTCGGTAAGGGCAATTAAGCGATCACCCAGATAATCTCTGACTTCTGCCCTCTCCTTAGGGTGAATTATAGAATGTGGTTTCCTACTGATGACCTTGATGTCATCAGCCACTCTTTCAGCGGAAAAACGCTCTGAATTTGTGGGTTCGACCCTTGGGGCCGTAAAAATACCGTATGCTGCCAGTGCAGAAAGCACTACGGCAGCAATCAGTATAAATATCCTATATTTTCTCATAAACGCTTTTTGATTGTGTTAGTTAATCTTTGCAAGAGCAGCAAGATTAGCTTCGTTTACAGGATTTCTGCCTTCTGCGGTAAACGCAAAGTCAATTCTCTCCGCATAAGCCTTCTCAACTGCATTTCTCACAAGTTTCATTGTACTGTTGATCATCTTGTTGGCCTCGCTGAAAGGCTCGTCGGCGATGATGAATGTGGTGGGAAGCCACCTTTCGGGGAAAGTGCCCTCAAACTGACCTCCCGCACGATATTTGTCAAACTCTGCCTTAATAGCCATGATGCCTGCCTCACCTTGTGGCAGAGCCTTCTTGTCCACTTGAACAACACAGATGGTGTAGGGATTCTGATTGTTGTGGAGCATGAGATTCTGAATGATCTTCGAATTCTCAATTATAGACTCTTCAATGCCCTCCGGCGCATATTTTTCGCCGTCGCTAGAGATTAGAAGGGATTTGAAGCGGCCGAGCACATATAGGAATCCTGACTTGTGCATATAGCCCATGTCCCCGGTGTAAAGCCATCCATCCCTGACTGTTTCAGCAGTGGATACAGGATTCTTCCAGTAACCGGCCATGACATTTTCTCCACGAATGACAATTTCACCGGTTACTCCATTGGGAACCTCATTGCCATCTTCGTCGCAAATCTTGAGGTCCATCGGCTTCACAAGGATGCCGGAAGAGCCCAAACGATGTCTTTTAGGGGTATTTGTCGAAATTACGGGAGTGGCTTCGGAAAGACCGTAGCCCTGGAACATAGGGATGCCGAGTGCGTAGTAAAACCTCTGAATATCTATGTCCAGAAGTGCTCCTCCACCGATAAAGAAATCGAGTTCGCCACCCATGGCCATGCGCACTTTGCTGAATATCAATTTGTCGAAGAGTTTAACCAGCGGCAGGGCAAAAATTCTCAGCCCCCTGCCCCTATTCCACCCCTCCTGATTGTACCAAATGGCGAGTTTAAGTGCAAAATCGAAGATTTTTTTCTTACCGCTCTTCTCTACCGAACTCTCGATATTCTTCTTGAAATTCTTGGCAAGCGCAGGCACGGAGAGCATTACATTGGGTTTGACCGCAGCGATGCTCATCGGAATGTTGCGAAGAGTCTCCATCGCGGTTTTACCTTGTGGTACGGTGGCTATTTTAGCTCCTCTTGCCATCATGGCATACATTCCGACCACATGCGCAAAGCAGTGATCCAGCGGCAGTATGATCAACATCTTGAGATTCTCGTCGATATTGATGCACGAGAGTGACTGTTCCACGTTTGCAGTATAGTTGCGGTGCGTCAGGACCACACCTTTAGGGTCTGCAGTGGTGCCCGATGTGTAGGTGATGGTGGCAATATCGTCGTTTTGTATGGATTGTCCGATTTTTAGGAATTCCTCCATATTTGTTTCCAGATATTTAGCACCGCGCTTCATAAGGTCCTCAGCAGCGATCTCCCCTGCCTCATAGCTCTCTACGGGATCAAGGACAATGATCTTCTCCACAAGGGGCAGTTGGTCCCTTATCAGACGTATCTTGTTTAGCTGTCTGGAACTGGTGATGATATATTTTACATCTCCGTGAATCAATCGGAAGAGCAAATCGTTGGATTCCTCGAGTTTGATGGAGAGAGGAACGCTTACGCCTCCGGCGTAAAACATACCCAACTCACTGATTATCCACATATTACAACCTTCCGCAAGAATAGCTATATTCTCCTTTGGTTTGACACCTTCAAGTACAAGTCCCGCACCGAATTTGTAGGCAGCATCTCTTGTCTGCTTATAGGTAGTGGGCTCAAAAGTACCTGTTTTGCTTTCCAGCAGGTAGGTATTGTCCGGAAACTGTGCAACAGCCTGCTCGAAATGGTCAATAATGGTTTTTTTGATCATAATGTTATAGGTTTTAGTCGTGATTAATTGACAAATTTAGGTTTTTATTTTCTAATTTCCAATAAGGAAGAGTCACCATAACTGAGGAAACGGAAACCGTTATCAAGTGCAAAATTGTAAATATCTCTCCAGGATTGACCGACAAAAGCCGAGATCAACAACAATAATGTACTTTTGGGCTGGTGAAAGTTGGTAATAAGATGATCAATCACTCTGAAACGGTAGCCCGGAACTATAATTATTTCCGTACTCGAAAGCAAATTGTCGAGTGAATTAGTCTCCATATAGCCTATAAGGGCATCCAGAGCCTCTCCGAGAGTATAGTTGAACTCCTCTTCACGATACGGCTCCCATTGTGAAACAAACGAAGGGACTTTTTTCTCTATAACCTGTACACCGAGATAATAAAGTGACTCAAGGCAGCGTGTGGAAGTGGTACCGACAGCTATTATGTGTTTTGAGGCATACTCTCGCAGGGTTTTGAGCAATTCCAGGGAAATCGAGAAAGGCTCGCTATGCATATTGTGTTCGGAGATATACTCGCTTTTCACCGGCAGGAAGGTCCCGGCACCCACATGAAGTGAAATATAGCCCTGTTTTACTCCCTTTTGGGAAATTTTTTCAAAGACTGCGTCGGTAAAGTGAAGTCCTGCCGTAGGCGCAGCTACAGAGCCCTCTATACGGGCATAGCA
>DFOK01000092.1 GCA_002376715.1 Bacteroidales bacterium UBA3543
CCATCGGGCCACCATCCCTGGTCAAGCAGACCAAAATGAAATAGAGGTTTATTGTTTAATTCCATCCTCATTATTCCATTCTCATCAGCCTTATAAGAAACCTTACGCATTGCAGCGTAACTGCGCACAGCATCCACCTTTTTGCCTCCGCACAACAGTACTACCTCCATATCATAAAGGAAAGGGGAGTCGGGGCTCCAGAGTTTAGATTCAGAAAGAGCAATCTCCACTTCATTGCCGGCGAGCGCCTTACCTGAAGCTACTTTAACGCCGTTGTCGAAAAGTGAGACCTCTATTATTCCCTCACTATAGTCTGAAAGCGATGCGTCCACTCTGAAAATACCCTTGTCGAGGTCGGGAGTTGTACGCACGCCGGTTATATGGCTCACAGGTACGGGCTCCAACCAGACTGTTTGCCAGATACCGGTTACCGAGGTGTACCAGATACCCTTTGGTTCGGCCACCTGCTTACCTCTGGGTTGCCAACCGGCATCGGAAGGATCCCACACTCTTATCTTTAGGGTGTTGCTCCCCTTGACCAGGGCATCTGTGATATCGGTCGAAAAGGGCGTATAGCCCCCTTGGTGACTACAGACCTTAATCTCATTGACCCAAATGTCACACTCCCAATCTACCGCTCCGAAGTGGAGTATGATACGCTCTTTACTCCAGGATGATGGGAGGGTGAAACTTCTGCCGTACCAGAGGTGGTTCTCTTTGCCGACCTTTCTGCCAACTCCTGAAAGTGATGATTCGGCACAGAATGGGACCAGTATCTCACCCTCCCACTCTGCGGGCTGCTCTCCGAAAGGAACTATGGAGTATTTCCATAAGCCGTTGAGGCTGAACCAACGGTCGCGAACCACCAGAGGACGGGGATATTCGGGTAGGGGATCATCAGGGTTGATCTTTTCAGCCCAGGGGGTTTTTATTTTGTCGCCCGCAGGTTGCCACTGAGCATTGCCTGCGATTGTCACAATCAGAAGAAGTGCGGTTATCAGAGATTTTTTCATAACTTTAGAGTCCATAAATATTGCTAATTTATTTACAAATTTATAAAGAAAATGAAGCTGTTCAAAATAATAGGAATGCTGTCGCTGACTGCGCTTATGACGATTTCCTGCCACAGGACACCTGAAGCTATGATGATTACTATTTCCAACCATAATGGAATGTCGGCTACATTTACCAATTATGGAGCACGTCTTACCTCCCTGGTTGTACCGGCTTCCGACGGTACTTTTAAAGACGTGGTATGGGGTTACGATACCGTAGAGGAGTATTACGCTTCAAATGATCTCTATTGTGGCCCGATTGTGGGCAGATATGGCAACAGGATAGGCAAGGGGAGGTTTGTTCTTGACGGAAAGGAATATGCACTTACAATTAATGATGGTGAGAACCATCTCCATGGCGGCATCGGAGGACTTAGTACGAAAATTTGGACTATGGAGAAGCTCTCTGACCGGGAAGTGAAGATGAGCATACTCTCTCCTGACGGTGAAGAGGGCTATCCCGGCAATGTGGAGATATCAGTCTTCTATACTCTAAACTATGACAATTCCCTTGATATAAGGTATGAAGCGACCACGGATGCTCCTACAATTCTAAATCTCACTTCACACGCCTATTTTAACCTCCACGGCACATCAAAATATTCGACTAACAGTCATATCCTGAGGATCAATGCCGCTCATTTCATACCGACCGACGAAGGTTTGATCCCAACGGGTGAAATTGCTTCGGTAGAGGGGACTCCGCTGGATTTCCGAATTCCGACAGCTATCGGGGAGAGGATTGATGATACTTCTTTTGAACCCATTGTGTTTGCAGGCGGTTATGATCATAATTGGGTGCTTGACAAACAGAAGGAGTTTTCCCTTGCGGCCGAGGTTTTCGAACCCTCGACAGGCATAGTGATGCACGTATGGACCGATCAACCCGGTCTGCAATTTTATAGTGGTAATTTTATGGATGGAAAAGATATAGGACGTGGCGGCGATATACACGGATACCGCACTGGGATAGCACTTGAAACACAGAATTATCCGGATGCACCCAATCATCCCGGTTTTCCCTCAGCGGTTCTGAAACCCGGTGAGATCTATAAGCATCTTACTCGTTATTCTTTCTCTCTGAACGCTTTTTAGGAGGATTGACCGCCACTTCCACGTGGATCGGTCTGTTCATATGCTTGGTGCCATTGAGCGCGGCGATAGCTGCAGCACCTTCTTCGTCATTCATTTCTACAAATCCGTAGCCTCTTGAACGCTTCGTTTCGGGGTCAACTATTATGCGAGCGGATGTTACCGTACCATACTGTTCAAACAACTGTATCAGGTTTTCTCGCCTAGCTTTATAGCTGAGCCCATAGATAAAAATCATCATCGTTAACTATTTCTTGGTAAGGTTGTTTCATGGTTAAGGGGCAGTTAAATCATTCGCCGTAGCCGGTGCCGTCGAAGCAATGGGTACAGAGGGATTCTTTTGGAAGTCCTATGGCTTGCACTATATCTTCCACACTGTTAAAACGGAGGGTACTCATATTAAGTTTGCTTCTTATATATTCCACCATACGTGCATGCTCCGGGCAGCTCTGGCAGGAGTATTTGTGCAAATCAGCCGAATCTGCTTTTTCTACATCATGGATAAACTTGCGGGTAATCAACTCCAGAGTGGATCTGGATGATGAAAAGTTGAGAAAAGGACAGGGATAGATAATAGGCGGGCAGCTAATTCTGATGTGTACCTCTTCAGCTCCGTGATTGTAGAGGGCTTTGACATTGTTCTTGAGCTGCGTACCGCGCACTATCGAATCGTCGCAAAAGGCAACCCTTTTGTTCTTTATTATGGAATAGTTGGGAATGAGTTTCATTTTGGCCACGAGTTCTCTCGTGCTTTGGCTGACAGGAGTAAAACTGCGGGGCCATGTAGTGTTGTATTTGACCAGAGCAGCCCTGAAG
>DFOK01000045.1 GCA_002376715.1 Bacteroidales bacterium UBA3543
TCCATTATCTGTCTCAAGGGCGGCGACCTGCAGGTGGAAATTAGGGAATTTCAGAGAGGATGTCGTGTGAAAAGAGAGCTAATTGATGTAGTTGATATAACCTCTTTTTTTGAAGGAGAGTATTTTATGGAAAAAAAGATTGTCATAATCTCCCGATAAGTTTGAATTTTGAAACAAAAACATTACCTTTGCACTCCCAATTTCGGTAAATAATAAAAATATAAATAATGAAACGTACATTTCAACCCTCACAGCGAAAAAGACGCAACAAACACGGATTTCGTGAGCGCATGTCCACTCCCAACGGACGCCGTATATTGGCAGCACGCCGGCGTCGTGGACGCAAGAAACTTTCCGTATCGTCAGAGGAACTCTGGTAGCATTGAAAATACGGTTTGAAAGAGATATAGACTGACTATGGTCGGTCTATTTTTCATTATAAGGAATGGTTAAAATGGAGCCTGATTCACATAGATACGGATTTGACCGGTTGCTGGAACTCTATTCAGCAGATCTGGAGCAACTTCGCGCACTGGCACTGGCAGAGCGTGAGGCCAGATACGGACGGACCATTTTCTTCAACCGTAACTTCCACATAGAGCCGAGCAATGTATGTATCCACAGATGCAAGTTCTGCTCCTACAGACGCGACAGTGAAGAACAGCCCGGAGCCTGGAGCATGAGTCTTGAGCAGATTAGGGAGTATTGCCTGAAAAAGTACAGCAAGGGAATTACTGAAGTGCACATTGTGGGCAGCGTGCATCCTGAAAGGAGTTTCGACTTCTACAGCTCCATCATCTCATTGGTGAGAGGACTGCTACCAAAAGAGGTGGCAATCAAGGCCTATTCAGCTGTTGAAATAGATGATATGTCTATCTCATCAGGCCTCACTCCCGAACAGATACTGACCCGACTCAAGAAGGCCGGACTTGATGCTCTTCCGGGAGGCGGTGCCGAAATTTTTGACAGTTCGATCAGAATGCAGATATGCCCTGACAAGGCCTCCGCAGAACGTTATCTTGAGATTCATCGCACAGCCCACAGATTGGGGATCCCCACCAATTGCACAATGCTTTTCGGTCACATCGAAAGCAGGGAGCACAGGATTGCTCATATGCTGAGGCTACGCGAACTTCAGGAGATCACAGGAGGATTCAATGCATTCATACCTCTCAAGTATTCCTGCGCCAACAATTCCCTGTCGGAAATTGGAGAGATCTCACAGGAAGAAATTTTGCGCACAATAGCCATTTCGCGCCTCGCGCTGGACAACATTCCCCATATCAAGGCATATTGGCCTATGCTTGGCAAGAAAACCGGCATACTTGCTATGGAATATGGTGCAGACGATATGGACGGCACTATAGAGAACAGCACCAAAATCTACAGCATGGCGGGCTCCGAAGAGCAACATCCGACACTTACTGTGGAAGAGCTAAAAGAACTGGCCTCGGTACGCGGATTTCATATACAAGAAAGAGACAGTTTTTACAGAATTATTTCGTAACTTCGCAATATGAAAATCAACTGGATTGTACGCAATATTCTGCTAGCCGTCGGCATAATGGCCGCCATTATAATCATAACTTTCGGCTCACTCAACATCATCACACGACACAATAGGGAGCTGACCGTGCCCGACTTTACCAATATGTCTCTTGAGGATGCCATAAATCTTGCGGAAAAACGTGACGTACGTCTTGAAGTCACCGACTCAGTGTTTGTCAAGCGCCTTGGCAGAGGTTTTATCTATTCACAGAATCCTGTTGCAGGCAGTAAAGTCAAGAAAGGTCGTCGTATTCTGATTACAATCAACGCCATCAACCCTCAGATGGTGGAAATGCCCTCCCTTGTTGGCTTTTCGCTCAGACAGGCATATACCGAACTCACCTCCAAGGGACTCAGTCTCGGATCGCTCATATATATCGAAGACATTGCCACCAACAATGTACTGGAACAGCGTTACAATGGCCAACCCGTGGCTCCAAAGACGCTTCTCGAAAGCGAAAGTGACATCGATCTCCTGCTCGGACTCAATCCTGAGGATTCCCAGACCTATATTCCGCATCTGACAGGATACACATTTCAGGTTGCAAAGGATTATATCATAGATAACTCTCTCAATGTCGGTTTTGTAAGATTTGATGAGACCGTCACCAATTATACCGACTCCCTCGAGGCAGTGGTTTACAGCCAATCTCCTGCCTTTTCGGACTCAATGACTTTTGTGTGCGGCACCAAAGTAAGCATCTATCTCACTAAAGATCAGTCCAAACTGGCGATCAAACAGGTAAAAAATGAATGACCTGCCAACTGATCCCGAGTTACTCCAGGATGAGGAGCAGGAGCTGTTTGAGCACTACCGTTTTGTAGCAGAAAAGGGCCTGACGCCGCTGCGTGTGGACAAGTTTATAACTAACCGCATGGAGCAGACCTCCCGACACCGTATCCAGTTGGCAATCAACGCAGGTTATGTGCTGGTAAATGATCGCACCGTAAAGGCCAACTACAAAGTCAAGCCGCTTGATGTGGTCACCATCATGATGCCTTATCAACGGCGCGGATTCGAAGTGCTACCTGAGCCTATTCCACTGGACATTCTCTATGAAGATGAAGATCTGCTTGTCATAAATAAAGCCCCGGGAATGGTCGTCCATCCGGGCCGTGGTCATGCAAGCGGCACTCTGGTCAATGCATTGGCCTATCATTTGGGTATTTCGCCGGATAACGATCAGATCGATGAAAGAATGGGAGTGTTGGTTCACCGCATAGATAAAGAGACATCCGGACTGCTTGTGGTGGCTAAGAACGAGGATGCGCAATTCCATCTGTCAAAACAATTTTTCGACCGTACGGTGAAGCGCAACTATGTGGCACTGGTTTGGGGCAACATTCAACAAGAGAATGGTACAATAGAGGGCAATATAGGGCGTGACCCAAATGATCGACTTAAATTTAAGGTTTTTTCCGATGAGGAGCATGGAAAGCCTTCCATCACCCATTATAAGGTGATTGAACGCTTCGGATATGTAACAATGGTAGAATGTATTCTTGAGACAGGACGTACTCATCAGATACGCGTCCATATGAATCATATCGGCCACCCTCTCTTCAATGATGAGCGTTATGGCGGTGACAGGATTTTAAAGGGTACGGTCTATACAAAATACAAACAGTTCATCGACAATTGCTTTGAGTTGCTGCCACGTCAGGCACTTCACGCTAAGAGTCTTGGTTTTATACATCCACGTACTGGCCGGGAAATGCTATTCGACTCCCCTATTCCTTCAGATATGACCGCTCTGATAAAAAAGTGGCGCAAATATGCCGGAGTTCGCGAACTGGAAGAGGTGTGATTGTGGATAGTTAGCGGCGCATACCACCACCGTGTCCCCTGCCCATACCTCTGCCGGGACCACCCATACGACCACCGATGGGCTGGTTACCGAAAGTACCGAAACGATAGGTCAAATTCACCATCAGATACCTTCCCAGAGTATTGTTGCGGGTATCCTGAACATAGTTGTCAGTTGTAGTACGGAAGGTATTTCTGGACTGGTTGAGGATATCATAGCATTTGACGCTGATAGTCAGATTTTTAATAATCTGGCGGCTTACCTCGGCATTCCAGACAAGAGTAGGCTCATTGTAGCCTTCTTCATAACCGTAGTAGAATGTATAGGCACAATCAGTCGCAAAATTGACAATATTGGGGATATTGGCTATAATATTTGCATTGATATTGTTAGTCCATGTAGGTCTGACATTCTCTGCCGTAATGGTGTACCAAGCCTGTAAATAGCGTACATTTCCACCGACGGAAACCTCAAAAATGTCGTCACGATATACAAATCTGAGGTTTTCGGAAAATGAGAGGTTTTGGTACTCATTCTCTTCAAAATTATTCACGTTGAGATATGTTGCGGGATTGTCTATGTCAAGCAATTCATCTTTACCCACAAAGCTGACCCCCGTAGAGTAACTTACGTTGAAGAATGACATAACAGAGAATTTGCTTTTGGCAATCGGTGAGTTAAATGTCAATCTTGCATTAGATGAGAATGTGCCTTTATCATTATTCATAGGAATTGTGTACTGTACGCCCTTTTTATCATACCAGCTGGCATTGACGATATTTCTCTGGTTGTAGTTGAAGTCAGCATTTACCATCAAAGAAGAGAACTTTTGCACATTATTCTTATGGTACATCATATTGAGTCTGTGTGAGAAGGAAGGGTCCAGGTAGGGATTTCCGAGAGTCACTCTTTGGGGATTAGAGTTGTCAGGTACAGTTTGCAACTGAGTAATTGAAGGCTGACTGGTACGTCCCCTATATCTGAATCTCAACATCTCATAATCGCTGAAATTGAAATCCACCCTGGCGTTCGGGGCCCAGTTGACAACTTTACGGTCAATGGTAGTGGACTTTCCACCCACCTCAGTAACATTGATAGTCCTTGAGGGCTGCGCTGTAGCACCTACGGTAATGTTATATTTCTCCTCCTGCTTCATAATATTGATGCCGGCCCTCTGCAACATAGATTCATTCGTGATATCGTTGGTATATTCGTGATTGATCATAGCGCCTGTTTCAAAATCGTCGTATGTTACCTTGTAGGAGTTCCTGTAGTTGTAATCATATGAGTAGGTAGCCTCGGCAAAGAAGTTTTTGCCAAGAGGCTCGGTATATGAGAGACGACCGCCCGCTCCATATGATTTGGCAGACTGATGGTAGAATTGGTCCACTACACTGGAGTCGGCCAGAACATTATTTCTGTAAGAATTTGTCAGAGAGCGGTTGATACCGTCCGTATGATTGTTTGAGAGATCATAATCTATATTGAGGGAAATAGTCCTTCCGGGCTTGCCCAGACGCTGCCTGAAAAGGAGAAAACCTCTTGCGGTCTGGTTGGAATTTTCGCCGGTTGAGAGACTATAACCGTCGTTAATTTTGGATTTTTGTCCTGTGGCGGAAATGTTGTCAGTTGCAAAATCCGAACGCTCCTCAAAATCTCCGTTACCAAAATTGAACTGGGGCTGGAAAAGAATTGATGTCTGATCTGAAATCTTCCAGTCTGCACGTGCTCCTACCCTATGGCCATAGGAGTTGGTGATATTATAGCCGTTGTCGATGGCAAAAAGAGATGTGCCGTCCTGCTTGAACGTAGTCTTCGCGGTACTCTCCTCAACGACTCTTTCGTTGCCATTGAACATATAGTTGCCTGTCAACTCCGATTTATTGTCAAATGTCTTACTTCCGTTGAGACCTGCCATATAGGAGGTAGAGATGCCACTGCGACCTCCCCACCCACCGGGCATACCGCCACCACGCATTCCACCACCGCCCCGCATACCGCCACCACGCATACCGGCCATCATATTTCCGGCGAGGTCGTTAAAGCCGCGGTTATTGGTGTTATTGGCATTGCCTATGAACGCAATATGGTCGCTCTCAGAGAATTTAGCTATCATGGAAGCTCCCTGAAAACGGAAATCGTTCTTTATGGCTACGCCATCATCATCCTTACCGCGAAGGTCACTACCACCACCCGCCATGATGTTACCAAACCAACCATTCATCATTCCCTTCATAACACTGAGGTCTATGATGGTCTCTTCTTCTCCGTCATCAATGCCTGTAAACTCAGCCTGCTCAGACTGCTTATCCACCACCTTTACTTTTTCGATAATCTTTGCAGGGATATTTTTGCTGGCAAGCTGGGGGTCATCCAGAAAGAAAGTCCTACCGTCGATAGTGATTTTCTTAATCTCTTTACCATTTGCCGTGATTGTACCATCTGATGAGACCTCGATACCGGGAAGACGCTTGAGAACATCCTCCAGGGTCTCATTATCGGTGACTTTCATCAATCCTATATTGTGTTCAATAGTATCTTTCTTTATGACGATCGGATTCCCGAGGTCGGTCACTGTTGCTCCTTCAAGAAACTGGACCTCAACCTCCATCTTCTTCTTTCCCAGATCGATATTCTTATCCACATTAATGGTATCCTGATAAGGCACATATCCCAAAAGTTCACCTTTTATGAGATATTTGCCCGCCCTTACTCCTTTAATCTCAGCAAAACCTTTTTCATTCGTAAGAGCATATTTGTAGGCTTGGTCGGAACCCTCCGCAGTGAGGGATACCGTTGCAAATTCAACTCCGGCTCCGGTATCGGCTTCAGTGAGGGTAACCTTTACTGTAAATCCTCCGCGCTGTGCACTTAGAAGTGTCGGGAAAAGGAGCAAAACAAATGCGGCCGCTTTCAGAAGTTTGTGTCTCATTTAGTGGTATCTTTTTACAAGTGTTATCTAAAAATTAATCAACTTGTTATTTTAGACTTGAAAATGGAACAAAAGTTAAATCCAGTGCTCACTTTTTTACTCTTGTAGGATGGGATTCGATAAAAGATTTCCAATTTGAAGAAGCAGAAACATCCATCAATGGATTTGTAAGCTGGTAGAAATGGCACATGGCGATTGCAAGCGCATCAGAAGCGTCCATAAATGAGCTCTCCATCTTAATGCAGAGAGTCTTTTCAATTAGAATCCTTACCTGTTCCTTGGAAGCGTCCCCACGACCCGTTATTGCCATTTTGACCTTTCTGGGAGCATATTCCGAAACCGGAATGCCTCTATGAAGCGCGGCTGCAATGGCAGAGCCCTGTGCACGGCCCAATTTAAGCATAACCTGCGGATTTTTTCCATAGAAGGGAGCTTCAATTGCAAGATCATCGGGAGCATATTTATCCATTAGCTCCCCTATTTCCTTGAAAATACGTCTGAGCTTGAGAAAATGGTCTTTCTCCTTGCGCAGATCTATCACTCCCATATCCACATAATGAACCTTCTTTTTGTCTACAAGAATAACCCCATAGCCCAAAATAGAGGTGCCTGGGTCAACTCCCATAATTATTCGCTGCGGATTTTCTCTCTCTGTCATTATTCTATGATGTCGAAACCTGTGTATTTACGCAATACCTCAGGCACTACAATCTTGCCATCGTGAGTCTGGTTATTTTCGATGATAGCGGCAAGAATTCTCGGCAAGGCGAGAGCGCTACCATTTAGAGTATGGGCGAGCTGCGATTTGCCTTCTTCATCCTTGTACCTGAGCTTGAGGCGGTTGGACTGGTAGGACTCGAAATTGGAAACGGAGCTCACCTCAAGCCATCTCTGCTGTGCTGCCGACCATACCTCGAAATCGTAAGTTATGGCGGAAGTGAAACCCATATCTCCACCGCAAAGCCGTACAATCCTGTAGGGAAGAGCAAGCTCCTGTACCAGAGACTCAACATGGAGCACCATCTCATCAAGCGCTGCATAGGAGTTTTCAGGACGCTCAATGCGTACAATTTCCACTTTGTCGAACTGGTGCAGACGATTGAGCCCCCTCACATCCTTGCCATATGAGCCGGCTTCACGACGCCAGCAAGGGGTGTATGCAGTTATCTTGATGGGGAAATCGGAATCCTGCAGAATGACATCTCGGTATATGTTGGTCAGGGGAACTTCCGCTGTGGGAATCAGATAGAAGCCGTCAGTTATAATATGATACATCTGCCCCTCCTTGTCGGGAAGTTGCCCGGTGCCGAAACCTGAATCTTCATTGACAATATATGGGGGCTGATACTCTACGTAGCCCGCAGCCGTATTGCGCTCCAGAAAATAGGCGATCAATGCTCTTTGAATTCTTGCACCTGCACCCTTATAAAGGGGAAATCCGGCACCCGTAAGCTTTACTCCGAGGTCAAAATCGATTATATCCAACTCCTTTACCAGCTCCCAATGGGGCTTGGAAGTCTCTCCCAAATCGGGAATAACACCTCCCTGGCGCACAATCACATTATCTTCCGCTGTACGACCCTCCGGCACTTGTGCGGAGGGAAGGTTGGGAAGAAGTACTAACCGATTGTCCTGCTCCTGCTGCGCAGCGGCCATCTCCTCTTCAAGAGCTCTTGAGCGCTCCTTGAGAGATGCCACTTCCGATTTGATCCGGTCTGCCTCATCGCGGCGTCCCTCTTTCATGAGTTTGCCGATTTCAGATGCTTTGATTTTCTGCTGTGCGAGGCAGGAATCCAGCTCCTGCTGGGCCGAACGACGCTTTTTATCCAGGTCAATTATATCGTAAACAATCTCTCTTGCATCAAAATGCCTGACTGTAAGACGCTCGATTACAAATTCGGGCTGCTCTCTCAATAGTTTTAATGTCAACATAAATTCATGATTTGGTATGCAAAGGTATAAAAAAAGAGCCACTTCTACACGAAGCGGCTCTATTTTTCGACAGTGGCCCCTTTATGCGAAGGGGTGCACCGATACGTAAGACTTGTTGTTAGCCTTCTTCTTGAAGACAACAGTACCGTCAATCAAAGCGAAAAGAGTATGGTCTTTACCCATTCCAACATTTTCACCGGGATTGTGAACTGTTCCTCTCTGACGAACCAAGATATTGCCAGCCCTGGCACTCTGTCCACCGAACAATTTAACGCCCAAGCGTTTGCTGTGTGATTCGCGGCCGTTTTTAGAACTACCGACACCTTTTTTGTGAGCCATAATCTAATACGTTTTAATTAAGCGATTGTTTCAATTTGAATTTGTGTCAAATACTGGCGATGGCCGTTTTTCTTCTGATAACCTTTACGGCGTTTCTTTTTGAAAACGATAACCTTATCACCTTTCAGATGGTCGAGAACGGTGGCTTTCACAACCGCACCTTCCACATAAGGAGCACCTACTTTTACTACTCCAGCATTGTCAGTCAATAATACTTTTTCAAAGTCAACGGAAGCACCTACTTCAGCCGCCAGGCGGTGAACGAAGATTTTTTTACCTGCTTCAACTTTGAATTGCTGTCCTGCAATATCAACAATTGCGTACATATAATAAATTTTAAAAATTTATAACCGCAAGCGGATACAAGTTAAGTATCTCTTATTCAATAGCTTAACGGTTGTCTATCAACATTTTCGGACTGCAAATATAATAATTTTGACAATTACTACAAATTTTTTTGTCAAATAGTGCCCTATTGGTTATTTTTGTAACATTATTGTGATAATAACCTTTGTGCTACAAATGAACCTGCCTTTCAACTACGACCGCATTGCAAAAAATCAGGATATCATAGGACGCAGAACTGAAGCTGACCTCTTTTTTAAGAGCATCTGCGACAGAAGACGCAGTGTTGCCATATATGGCGCACCAAAAAGCGGCAAGGAGTCATTCATCAGATACTCTCTTGATGCTCTCGAATCCCGTGGACACAACTTCATTCTTTGTGAAATAGACCTCTTCAACGTAAGAACTATGGAGGATTTCATATCACTTTTCAAGGAGAAGATGCTGGAATGTTACGACGAAATCCATTACAATTCCATACTTCCCTTTGAAATCCACGTAGATTCCCTGGATGAACGCAAAATACTAAACCTTCCTGAGATTATAGCCACCGATGCAGGCAAGACGATAATCATCTATTTCAAGGAGTTCCAAAACCTTCTACAATGCGGCAACGACGAACTGGAGCTGGATGATATAGACAAAATCTGGTCAAAACAGACCAATGTGCGATACATTTTCAGCGGTTCATTTGTCAACCAGATGAAGTACATATTCGAAGAAAAAAAATATTTCTACTATATGTGCGACGTTATTCCTCTCGAAAAGCTCAAAAAGAAGGAGAGTGTGGAATATATCGTACGCTCATTCCAGACATTGGGCAGGGTAATACAGGAAGAACAGGCGGGTCTCATCTACCAACTCGCAGACGGCAATATCTGGTACATTAAGCACCTCTGCTCCATCTGCATGTCCATGCCGATAGGTTATGTTAACAATAACATCATAAGACAAGCCACCGAAAGTCTCATCTCACTCCATACGCCCAGATTTATGCAGATAATGATGGATTTGACCCCAAACCAGATCAATTTTCTCAAAGCAGTGGTAGACGGTGTGCAAAGATTCAGCAGCCAAGAGATTCTCGAAGGTTACAGACTCAACTCCTCAGCTAATGTATTCCGTCTGAAAGATGCACTCAAGAAGAAGGAAGTACTGACATTTGACAAAGATGATAATGCCATCATATTGGATACGCTATTTGCCTATTGGCTAAAAAACACTTATTTTAAATAGAAAATTTTATTATGAAAAAAATAGTATTTCTTACAGGTGCAGGTATAAGCGCTGAAAGCGGCATAAAGACATTTCGCGATAGCGACGGATTGTGGGAAAATCACAGAGTAGAGGATGTGGCTTCCATCGAGGGATGGTACCGAAACCCCAAACTGGTTATAGATTTCTACAACGAACGCCGGCGACAGCTTGAAACCGTAAAACCCAACCGCGCACACGAGGTTATCGCAGAACTGGAGGAACACTTTGACGTAACGGTTGTAACCCAAAACGTAGATAATCTGCACGAGAGAGCCGGCAGCAGCAATATTATCCATCTTCACGGAGAACTGACTAAAATCCGTCCCGTGGACGGAGAAGATTATGATGCCATAGATATCGGTTACGCCGATTTAAGCATCAACGACAAAGACAGCCGCGGAGTGCAGCTACGTCCGCATATTGTTTGGTTCGGAGAGGCTGTACCCATGATAGAAAAAGCTGCAAGAGTTGTTTCAAAGGCCGATATACTGGTAATTGTAGGTACATCCATGGTGGTTTATCCTGCAGCCGGACTGATACACTATGCTCCTGCAGGCATTCCTATCTATCTGATTGACCCCAAACCTTCCGGACTCCACCATTCCCGACTCACTCAATTCGTCGAGAAAGCCACAACCGGTATGGAAAGGCTCAAAAAAGAGCTGCTGGATGAGTAACATGAGAGAGATAGTACTCGGAATCACGGGTGCCAGCGGGGCTATTTATGCTGAGCATTACATTCGGGGGTGTACCCAAATGCGGGATATTTCTCTTAGCGTGATACTCACCGAGACTGCACGCACCATTTGGTTGCGGGAACTCGGATATGACCCCGAAGAACTAATATCGGAATGCGGAGCCTCCATTCTGCCAAATGATAGTTTCGATGCCCCTTTTTGCTCGGGATCGGCGGCAGCAGATACGCTGCTGGTACTCCCCTGCTCCATGGGAGCTCTGGCTCGAATAGCAGGCGGACTCGCCTCGGATGCCATCTCCAGGATAGCGGACGTACAGCTCAAAGAAAAAAAACAGCTGATCATAGTGCCGCGTGAAACTCCCCTCAGCCTCATCCACCTCCAAAACATGCAACTTCTGACGCAGGCAGGTGCAGTAATTTGTCCCGCCTCACCCTCCTTTTATCACAAGCCGGCCACTATCGATGACCTTGTGGAGTCATTTGTCGGCAGACTGCTTCATATGACGGGAGTCAAACCTCTGGAGAAGAAATACCAATGGAATAATAATCAGGACTGACAATATGAAAAGAATCATATTCATTGCAGCGCTCTGTCTCTCGACTCTGATGCTCGCTGCGCAAACTTCTACTGTAAAATTTGCATTCATTGCGGACACGCACATTGCCGAAGGCTCCGGCACCAATGATGACCTTGTACAATGCATCAACGACATCAATAAGTTGCAGAAAGAGCTTCAGTTTGTCATTTTTGCCGGTGACATAACGGAATTCGGAAGCGATGAAGAGATTTTTCTTGCCAAAGAACTTATCGACAAACTGGAGATTCCCTATTATATTGTAGCCGGCAACCACGACTCAAAATGGTCGGAAAGCGGCTGTAATACATTTGCAAAGGTATTCGGATATGAAAATTTTGAATTCGAAACCGGAGGCATCAAATTTCTAGGCAGCAACAGCGGTCCAAACATGAGAATGGCACCGGCATTGTTGCCCCACGAAAGCCTGGTATGGCTGGATTCCATAGCAAAGGTTACCCCTCGTGAACAGCCGGTGATATTTGTCAACCACTACCCTCAGGACACCTCGATGCTCAATTATTTTCAGGTTCTCAACACTCTCAAGCAGACAAATATTCAACTTGTAATGGGTGGTCACTGGCATCGTAACACCGTACTTGAGTATGACGGTATTCCCGGAGTGCTCGGAAGAGCTCCTGCAGCCGGGCGCAACGGCCATGTTGGGTACAATATTGTGACCATAAGCAACCAACGCATCTCCATCTGCGAACGTAAGGCGGCTGATAGTGAGGGCAAAGGAGGAAAGACCGGCAAAGCCTGGTATAATAGAGAGATGTTTCCGGAACCGCAGTTCACTCCTAATATAGCCTCAGGCAGAAACAACAAATATGCGCTTCCGGCAAACTTTCCATGGATGACATTCGATGTCAACAGTGAATATCCACAGGTGAAAGCGATTTGGGAAATCCAGGATGAAAGCGATATCGGATGCGGTGCAGTACATGCAGGAAAGTACGTACTCTATGCTAATACACAAGGAGTTGTCAAAGCGCTGGACACTGCTACAGGTGCCCTCAGGTGGAGTTTTGCTACCGGTGGAAAGGTCTTTTCGACCCCGGCTATATCAGGTTCAAAAGTGGTAATAGGTTCCACAGACGGTTATATCTACTGTCTAAACCTTCGCAAAGGCAAACTCTTATGGAAATATAAGTGCGATAAGTCAGTACTCGGTTCGCCCGTAATTATGGACAAAGTGGTCTATATCGGTGCTTCGGACCATAAATTCAGGGCCATTAGCTTGCGCAGAGGCAAACTGCTGTGGGAATACGGCTCTGTGAAAGGTTTTGTCGAGTGCAAGCCCTTTGCTGACAAAGAACAGATTGTTTTCGGAGACTGGGGCAATTCCCTCTACTCTCTTGACCCTGCTACGGGAAAAGAACAATGGGTGTGGCGCAATAAGGGCAGCAGAATGTTCTCCCCCGCAGCAGTCTGGCCGGTGAAGAGCAACGGTAAAATTTTCATAGTTACTCCTGACAGGAAATGTCATGCAATCGACGCCCGTACCGGAAAAGAGATCTGGACTGTTGACGGAGGGCGTGAATCGATAGCACTTTCAAAAGAGGGATCGAAAATTTTCGTAAAAAATATGTTCAACTCCATACAGTGCTGGTCAACCTTATCCGACGAGCCACAGCTGGAATGGAACATTCAAAGTGGTCTGGGTTACGACATCTCTCCCACTCCCTCCGGCACAATTCTCTTGAAAGATGGCAGGGAGATGCTTATAGTTCCCACCGATAAAGGCAACATATTCTGCTTTGACAGCAAAAACGGAAACCTTGTCTGGAAGCACAAGATCTCCGTTGCATTAATCAACTCCATCGAACCTATCGGTCAGGACAAACTCCTGATTTCAACTATGGATGGGGTAGTTACAATGTTATTCATGACTTTCTGACCATCTCGATAGTCTGTAAAAGACGTCCCTTACTGTTGTAAGTCTCCTGTCTGACACAGCCGATGTCCTTTACCATCCAGGTAATTATAGTCACCTCTTCAGTGATTATTGCCACTCTGGTTTTCTGTTTTTCCTGTACTTTAGCGGCATTGAAGGTACCCGCCGGTACAGTCACGCTCTCCATCCCGAGCACTTTACGCTCCGTCAGCTCAACCGTACCACCGATACTGCCGATCTTTATCGACAAACTTCTGTCAGGCAGTTCCTCACCTGCTCTGATATCCGAAGGAACAAATACAACACAGCCCTTTACCATAAGGTCCTTTGTTGCTATTCCTTTTCTGATGGTCTCAAGTTTTACGGTCAACTCTCCATCTTTGAAATAAAGGAACATATTCGCCGTTACATCTTTGAAAAGATGTTCGCCGTTTTTATCAAAATAGACCTGCTCTAAAATTACGGTAGCATTGTCAAGTGACTCGCCGTTTAAGCTTTGGAGGGTTTCATCATACGAACCCCTGAATTCGCCTTTGTTGTCGTAAACCCTGAAACTCGCCTGCGAACCGGGCTGCGTGGCAAAATAATACTGGGCTCTGATAGGCATTACTGCTGCCATGACAGCAGATAGTATCAGTAGAACTCTTCTCATTCCTTACAAAATTAAATTTTACTGATGCTCTCAGCAGTAATCCAGCCCTGGCGTCCGTCAGAGAGTTCAATTCTCGTCCATTCACCAAGTTCATCAAGCAAAGAGACCTTAGTGCCCTCATGAAGCACGAAAATGGGGTTTCCTGCCTCTCCAGGCGAACTTCTTACAGAAGCAACCGGTGACATGACTATTGCCGAATCCTCCTTGATCGCATCATTTTTCTCACTAATGGAGAACGCAAATGCTATGCCAGCAAATAGGAGACAAACACAGGCCAGCACAAACGAAGTTTTACGACTGCGAAGTGAAGAACCGAAACGGAATCCAAGCATCATCATGGCCACCGCAAATGCCAGTACAACTGCAATCCAGGCCCATACATCTGCCGAGAAGAGATATTTTACCTTACGTACCCAGGTTACGAGTATCAAATCGGGCAATACATCTATCTTGTCGAGAGTAAATCTCTGTGCAATGGCCAGGTTGTTTGCCGCATCGGCATGTGAGGGATCCAGTTTGAGCGCTTTCTCGTAATAGAGGATTGCGTGAGAATTATCGCCGCTCTTGAAGTAGCTGTTGGCTATATTGTAATAGAGAGCCGGCGAAACCTTCTGCTCACCTTCTATCATAAGGTAGAAGTTAAGCGCGTTGACATAGTCGCCTTCTGCATAGTAACCGGCTGCCATGTCCCAAAGATCATCTACACTTTCCTGGGCAGGAGCAGCACAAGGGGTAAATAACAGAAGCAGCGCAATGATTGGTGCTACAGAGCTCTTTGAACGTTTGGTCACACTTTTCAATTTAGACTCTATTTCTGAAAGTACACTCACAGCTTCGTCGTAGAGAGTCTCCATCTCCGCAGTTTTAGTATCAGGAGCATATCTTGCAAATTCACATCTGTCGAGGATGGATATGAACCGGGTTATCAGTTGTTCGGGAAGACTCTTTTCTGCAAGGGATGAGGAGATTCTCTCTTTGGATAGGTCGGCCACCGGGATAATCAGTTTGTCGGAGACATAACCGAGCATCGCCTTGTGGAGTTCCTCGTAATATGCTCCGCTGAGCCCCTGTTTGAGATAGGTGCCTGCCTGTTGCAGACGCGTACGTGCCATTTTTTTGGCTCTACGGTTGCGTGTACCTATCACGTCTCTACGAAGTGCAGCTCTTTTCTTAAGAATTGCACCTACTGTAAAAAATAGCAGTACGATAATCGCAATCAATCCGTAGAAATGTAACGATCCGGCAAAGAAACGCTCTTTATCTCTCAACAAAGGAGCACCGGTCGAGATATACCGGATATCTTCAGCCAGATTTTTGACACTCTGTCGGGTGACACCCGGCATTACAACCCCTCCATGATCAATGCCACTGCCACGCCCTACCTTAACGGAAAGAGCACCGCTATTTAAAGTTTTGTATCGTTTAGCTGAAAGGTCATAAAATGAATATTCAATCGGGGCAATCTCAAAATCACCGTGGCTACGTGGTATAAATGGATATTCAAAGGTCTTGCTGCCTGAAGTACCATCATATGAAACCTTTTCAGTAGTCTTAACGTCATAGAGTTCAAAATCGGAGGGAAACTCCACTTTTGGAGCTTCCAACATAGAAATATTACCGGTTCCGCTTATTGTAACCGTTAGCGAAGCAGCCTCATGTGCAGTAAGACTATCTTTGCTCAATGATGTACTGATCTTGAAATCTCCGACTCCACCACCAAAAGAGGCCGGAGCAGTCGGCAAAGCATTTACCGTAACTGCAGTCTCGGGAGTGAAGAGGCGCTTTCTAACTGTCTGAAAATTGTCAAAAAAGTCATCGAAAATACTTCTTGGACCTGTGGTACCGGCACGTATTCTTACCACGCAGACTATCTCAGCAGACTCAATATTGATTTTGCCGGTCTGCTGGGGAATAAGCATATATCTGCGAAGCAAAGCCGCATTGTAGATGGTGCCGTCTACATTTTCCCTGTTGAATTCTATATTCTGCGGCGTATCAATTTCTTTACTCCAGAAACCGTTGAAAGTTGGAAACTTAACATCTTCAAAACTGGCGATGTCCACCCTGGTATATAGTTTGAGTGTGGCAATTATAGGCTCTCCCTTTACGACATTGCGTTTGTTTAATGTCAATCTTAAGAAAATATCGTCGGACGAGGCACTTTGTACTTTTGAGTCGCTCCGGCTCTGCTGTGTATCAGCCTCCTGATTCCGGTTTTGGCTTTGTGTCTCCTGCTGGCTGCCGACCACCTCTATGGTGATACTGCGAGTACTATACTGCTGTTTGTCGATGGTAGCAGTTGCTGCCGGCATGGTAAAACTCCCTACTCCCTTGGCTTGGAGCAAATAAGTCACAGTCTCTTTGTGAGTGGAAGTCCGTTTGCCGTTGATAATGCTCACACTACTGGAAGTGCCTTTTTGTGGCCCCCATACTACATTGAAATCGTCACTCCCTGGCCAGTCGAAGTCCGACATTTTGCCATCTGAAGTAAAGACTATTCTGAATGTCTCGTCCATCGCTACTACGCCCGGAGCCTCGACTGTAAGCCCCTGACCAAAAGCAACTTTGGCCGAAATAAGCAATAAAAAGAGGAATATCAGTGTTCGTTTCATACTATCTCATCCGGTGTAATCACCAGTTTTTTTCTTTCTGTTTGGATTTCAACAAGAGGGCCTTTTCCTTCTTTACCTTCTCCTGAGTCTCCTTTTCTTTCTCCTGTATAGCCTGAAGCATCTGCTGGGCAGCCTGAGGCGTTATTTTAGGAGGAGGAGTCTGCCCATCTCGCCGGTCCTGCTTGTCGTCATTATTGTCCTTGTTCTGATCTTTATTATTCTGATCCTGATTCTTGTCCTTGTCCTGATCCTTGTCCTGATCCTTGTTATCGTTCTGATTTTGGTCTTTATTCCGGTCCCGGTTCTGATCTTGATCCTGATTTTGATCCTGGTTTTGGTTCTGGTCCTGATTCTGGTCTTGATTCTGGTCTTGATTCTGCTGCTGATCCTGCAACATCTTTTGAGCGTAAGCAAGGTTAGACTTTGTCTCCATATCGTCGGGATTACGGCGCAGAGAGTTCTTGAAGGCCTCTATTGCTTCAGCATATTTTTTCTGACTGAGCAACGAATTGCCCATATTGTGATAAATATCGGAACCATGCTTCTCCTTTCCAAGGGAATCGGCCACCGAAGAGTAATATTTATCAGCTTCGGTAAAATTTTCCATACGGAAAAAAGTATTGCCGAGATTGTAACCGGCTGCATTGGAAAGTGAGTCGGTTACAAGCGCCTTCTTGTAGTTTATTTCAGCTTCCTGATACTTTTCCTTACGGAAATCTCTGTTGCCCCGGCGTACTTGTGAACGATCTGCCTGTGCAAAGGCCGTTAATACGGTCATAAAAAGCACAAATATTATTAAAACTATCCTTTTCATCATTTATCCTCCATTTTGAAGAGTTGTCTGCGACCTTTCTTCTCGGAAATCAGCATTTCAAGTATGAGGAAAAAAAGCGCAATGCCGAAAAAGTACATATACTGCTCATCAAAATCCTCAAATACCACAGACTGAAACTCCTGTTCGTCCATCTCCTTAATATGGTCAATAATGGGATTTAAGCCAAATTCGCTATTACCTGCACGCACGTAAAGACCATCTCCTATATCGGCTATCTTTCTGAGCGTATTTTCATCCAGACGGGTTACCACTATTTCCCCATCCCTATCTTTCAGCAGCCCTCCATTCATGGGAATAGGTTTACCCTCCGGCGACCCCACACCTATGCAGTAAATCCTGATACCACTCTCAGCCACGGTACGAGCCACATCCATCACATCTCCTTCGTGGTCTTCCCCATCGGAAATGACAATGATTGCGCGGCTATTCTCACTCTGGGTACTGAAGCTGCGGGCGGAGGTAGTTATGGCGTCAGCCAGTGCAGTGCCTTGTATCGGTACCGAACCTGTGGTGATGCTATTGAGAAATATCTTGGCCGATACATAATCTGTAGTAATAGGGAGCTGTACGAAGGATTGACCCGCAAAGAGAATAAGTCCGATGCGATCACCGCGTAGACGATCCACCAGTCGTTCTATTGCCAGCTTGGACCTTTCAAGACGGTTAGGAGAATAATCTTCGGCAAGCATTGAGTTGGAGACGTCAAGTGCTACCATCACTTCCACCCCCTTGCTCTGTCTCTCCTTAAGACGGGCTCCGAGCTGGGGCCTTACAAGGCCCAACACAAAAAAGAACCAGGCAATCGCCAGCAGGGTGATTTTAAGCCAACCCCTACCTCTGGAAACATCAGGCATCAGTTTAGAAACAAGTGCAGTATCACCGAGTTTGGCAATCCTCCTTTTCTTGATACGAAGTGAAACTCCGTAAAAAATGAACAGGAAGGGTATTATGAGTAAAAGGAGCAGATATTCTCCTTGTGCAAGGTGTATCATTCTATGGTATCCTCCTTATTACAAATAATCTGAATAAAAGTTCCGCAAGAAGAGCCAAAAGTGCTATAGACGCATACTTCATGAAGAGTTCCGAATAGATCGGGAAACTATCTACCGTCGTTTTACTCTTCTCCATGGCGTTTATCTCACCGTAAATCTCGAGCAGTTTGGTATTGTCAGTGGCTCTAAAATATTTACCACCGGTCTGGACGGCTATCTCCTGAAGGAGCTTTTCGTCAATTTCCACCTCTATATCTTGCAGACGAACTCCCCAAGGGGTCATTACCGGGTAAGGTGCCGTACCCATAGCTCCCACTCCAATGGTATATACCCGGATATTATAAGTTTTGGCTATCTCCGCAGCCATCAGAGGAGCAATTTCACCGCGGTTATTGACACCGTCAGTGAGCAGTATTACCACTTTGCTCTTGGCATCGGAGTCCTTGAGTCGCGCAACCGCCGTGGCAAGTCCGTTACCTATGGCAGTACCATCCTCAATCAGTCCGGTTTCTATCTCCTTCATGAGATTGATCAGCGTCACACGGTCGGTGGTGAGAGGTGACTGGGTGAAACTTTCACCGGCAAAAACCACTATTCCAATACGATCAGTTGGTCTTGAGGCCACAAACTCGATTGCAATATCCTTGGCGGCACCGATACGGTCCGGTTTGAAATCTCGGGCAAGCATCGAGGTGGAGATATCCATTGTAAGCACGATGTCCACACCTTCGGTATCCACAGTCTCAAAGGTTTCCGAAGTGCGTGGACGGGCAATAGCTACGATTATGGCAGCGATTGCAATCATCCTAAGCAAAAAAGGTATGTGACGCAGCACTTTTTTAGGTGTACCTCCTTTTCCCTTCCACGGAGTGGAATTGGAGACAATCATTGATGGTGAAGAGCCCCTGTATTCCCTCCAAATGTAAAGGGCGATCAGCGGTATGAGTATCAACTCCAGCCAGAGCAAATATGGATATTCAAAAAACATGAATTACTTCTCCTTTTCTTTTTCAATTTCCTGCAGGAAAGTTGCGTTTACAAATCTTACTGCAGTGGGAATAGCCTCCTCATTTTCCCCAATGGAAGGGGTATGCTTGGCAAACTTCACAAAATCAGCCGTAGTAAAGAGTTCTCTGAGGCGTTCCAGCAGATTGGGATCAATCTCTTTGTCTTTCAGACCCTCAAACATCTCATTTGAGGTCTGTTCCAAGGCTGCGATATGATATCTGTCGCTGATATATTTGCGCAAAGTGTCGGTCACCGCAGTATAAAATTGCTTATGGCGGTTGTTCTGCCATAGTTTCTGACCACGTATCTTCTCAAGCGAGCGCAATGCAACGATATGCGGAGGATCTTTAACTATTGTACGACCAAAGATGGAACGCCCCTCCCTGGCTCTTATGACAAATAGCACTATAAGCAATACGAGAGCAACTGCAATCAACACAACGCCACCCCAAAGAAGGATTTCGGAGAAGGTCACCGGATACTTTATCTGTCCTTTGATATCGAAAGGAACGAAAGTGGCGGTATCTATCTGTATGGTATTGACATCGAGTATCGGTCCGTCATAGAAAAGGGTATCGACGGAACCGTCAGCCCTCTCTATATGTACAAGCACCGGCGGTAAGAAATAACTTCCGCTATCAAATGCCGTAAGTGTCATTCTCCCCTCCACTTCAAGTCTTCCTCGCCTGAAAGAAAGAGTATCTATGTGGAATCCCTTGATAGTCTCAACTCCGGGAGCAACAGGATCGTCTGGTCTTTCTATGTAATAATCTTCTCCTTCGAGTATTCTGACGGGAATACGCCATTCAATCTGGTCACCTATCAATATCGAATCCCTGCTGAGCACCGATTTGTATTGCGGCTCACCGTCATTCCGGGCGAATAGGGTAATCGCACAGAAAAATAGCGTCAATATGGCAAATAAATATCTTCTTTTCATCAGGCTCTGTTTTTGAAAAACGAAATCAGTTCCTTTACATAGTTCTGGTTGGTGCTGATACTGACATTGTCCACCTTATACCTGCGCAACAGATGAATTGTATCTTCGTAAAGATCCCTGTTCCACTGCGCAAAACTACTGCGTACCTTGGAAGAAGAGGAATCGACCCACATCCCCTGGCCGGTCTCCGCATCACGAATCCTTATCAGACCAACGTCAGGGATTTCCCTTTCGCGGGGATCGTAAATATTGATTACCGAGAGATCGTGCCGTCCGGCCGCAATCTTAAGAGCCTCTTCATAACGCGGAGCTGCATTCTCATCAGTATCCAGCATATCGGAAAGCAGAAACGCAGTACAACGCTTTTTAAGGGCGTTTGTAAGATAGCGCAATGCCTCACCAATGTCGGTTCCTTTTTCCTGCGGCTTGAATTCGAGAATCTCCCTGATAATCCTCAATAAGTGGGTACGCCCCTTCTTGGGAGGAATGAACTTTTCCACCTTACTGCTGAAAAAGAGAGCTCCCACCTTGTCGTTGTTGATTGATGCAGAAAAAGAGAGCACGGCAGCTACCTCAGCCATCAGATCCTTCTTGGACCTGACAACCGTACCGAATGCCCTTGAGCCGCTCACATCTATCAGAAGCATCACGGTGAGCTCCCTCTCTTCTTCGAATACCTTTATGTAAGGAGTTCTGAGACGAGCGGTAACATTCCAGTCCATACTGCGCACATCGTCGCCGTATTGGTACTCTCGTACTTCACTGAAAGCCATACCGCGCCCCTTGAAGGCGGAGTGGTACTCACCTGCAAATATCTGATGAGACAAAGCGCGGGTCTTTATCTCGATCTTCCTTACTTTTTTCAACAAATCTGTTTCCATCAACAATTATCTACTATGGAACTTCTACTGCATTTAGAATATCGGCAATAATGGCCTCAGTAGTGACATTTTCGGCTTCAGCCTCATAGGTCAGACCTATTCTGTGTCTGAGTACCTCATAACAAACCGCCCTGACATCTTCCGGAATCACATAGCCTCTGCGTTTGATAAAGGCATAGGCTTTGGCTGCCAATGAAAGCGATATGCTGGCACGGGGGGAGCCGCCGAAGGCAATCATATCCTTGAGTTTAGGCAGATTGTAATCTTCGGGATAACGAGTGGCGAAAACTATGTCAACTATATATTTTTCAATTTTTTCATCCATATATACATCCCTGACCACCTCGCGGGCACGTACAATGTCTTCGGGTTTGAGCACTGTGGAGGGTTTGGGAAAAGTCCCTGAGTTGTTCATGCGTATAATGAGCTTTTCTTCCTCCTTTTTGGGATAACTCACCACTACTTTAAGCATGAACCGGTCAACTTGAGCCTCGGGCAGAGGATAGGTGCCCTCCTGCTCAATAGGGTTCTGCGTTGCCATCACGAGGAAGGGTTGCGGTAGCGGGAAACTGTCGTCACCGATGGTCACCTGGCGTTCCTGCATCGCCTCAAGCAACGCAGACTGCACTTTTGCTGGCGAACGGTTGATCTCATCCGCAAGCACGAAGTTGGCGAAGATGGGCCCCTTCTTAATCTGGAACTGTTCGCTCTTCTGGCTATAAATGAGTGTACCGATTACGTCTGCCGGCAAAAGGTCCGGGGTAAACTGTATTCTGCTGAATTTTGCATCCACAATGGATGCGAGAGTATTGATGGCCAAAGTCTTGGCAAGACCGGGCACGCCTTCCAGGAGAATATGACCATCGGCCAGAAGTCCGATCAGGAGGTTCTCCACCAGATGTTTCTGCCCAACAATGACTTTGTTCATCTCCATCGTAACAATATCGACGAAGGCACTTTCGCGTTCTATGCGGTCGTTGAGTTCTTTGATGTTTACGCTGTCCATATAGATAAATTGAATATTTTTGTACTTTTGTAATTTATAATCTACAAAATTAATATATTTTTTCCAATGCGGCTCTTTGTTTCAATCTCTTTTAACGG
>DFOK01000080.1 GCA_002376715.1 Bacteroidales bacterium UBA3543
TTTTTGTTGTTAAATAATAAGTATTTTCAGTTATTTGCGCATCTTACAAAGTTAATTATAATAATCAAAAGCACCAACCTCTTTTTGACATGTTATAATTAAAACATTTCGTCTATTGCCCTCAAACAGGGTTTTCAGCCCTCATTGGTGCCTACATTTCTTTGTGCAATCAAAATAATAAGTATCTTTGTAGTTTATAGATTAAACAAGACGTTTATTGGTTTTTTATGAGAAAAGCACTTATTCTGGCCCTGTCAGTCCTGATGTTGACGACATTAGCTGCTACAACAAATGGAATGACCAAGGCACGCACCACCAAAGTGGCTGTTGTTACCGATCAAAAGACCTATGAAGTCATCGGAAATGATATAGATGCCTTTACGGCCTCCATGTCATTCGTTGGCAAAGAGGGGGTTCTGATTATTGACAAATGGCAGCATCCCGATTCTCTGAGAGCAGTGCTGAAGCACTATTACACCACACAAAAAATTGAAGGCGCCGTACTCGTGGGAGACATTCCAATCGCGATGATAAGGGATGCACAGCATATGACCACCGCTTTCAAGATGGACCAAAGAGCTGACTGGAAAGACTCTTCCGTCCCTTCCGACCGGTTTTATGACGACTTTGACCTTCGCTTCGAACACCTGAAACAGGATGCGGACAAGCCGTTGTTGCACTATTATTCCCTCACCGCCGAATCTGCACAAACCATCGGGTGCGACATCTGGACTTCACGCATTAAACCCCCGAAAATCCCCGGTACTGACAAATACTCCGCTATAGCTGACTATCTTAAAAAGGCGATTGCTCAAAAAAAGGTTCAGGCTAAAAAAATGTCCAACATTCTGGTATATACCGGACACGGATACAATTCCGATTCATATAACGCTCGCATCGACGAAATATGGACGCTTAGGGAACAATTTCCCTTCTTGGGCTCCGAAAGAGGTGCTGACCTGGACTATATCAATCACGATTTCGAACCATTTGTACGCGAAAAACTGATGAATACCCTTGCTCAGCCGAGGTATGATCTGGCAATCCTACACCATCACGGATCCAAGGATACCCAGTATCTGGGAGCCACACCAAAAGCTGTGACGATTGACTCCTGGGTGGAAAACATCAAACTGAACCTCCGCCAAAGAATCAGACGCTCGAAAGATACCACCGCTACCATTAATGAATATATGGAGAGATACGGAATTCCCAGAGAGTGGTTTGCCGGTGTGCAAGAATTTGAGGCCAAAGACAGTACCTTCTATGCCAATATGGACATCAATCTCCCCGATATGTACGGATACCGATCCGGTGCGCGTGCTGTGATACTCGATGCCTGCTTCAACGGAGCGTTCAATAATGAAGACTATATAGCCGGATATTGGATATTCAATCCCGGAGAGACCATGGTGGTGAAGGCCAATACGGTCAATACCCTGCAAGATACCTGGACCAACGAACTTATCGGTCTGCTTAATGCAGGTGTCTGTTTCGGCAACTGGGCAAAAGGACAATTGACTCTTGAATCGCATCTCTTCGGCGATGCCAGTTTCCATTTTGCCAATGCATACCCGAAGCTCGATCTCGACAAAGCCATGGTTACCCGCCGCGGCGACAGTAAATATTGGAAAAAACTCCTCAACCATTCCGATTGCGATATCAGGGCACTTGCAATTAAGACCCTTTCTGAAACCAACGCCATAACCTCACAGGAATTACTCGACATCCAAAGGCATAGTGAAAGTCCCGTCGTGCGCATGGAAGCCTTCATGTCACTCAAAAGAAGAGCGGATTCATACCTTTCACAGGCTATCAGGCTTGGAATCGAGGACTCTTATGAGCTGCTGCAGAGGCTTAGCGCTCAGACTCTTGACGAGTCTGGTGACCCTGCCCTCAAGGATATTTATGATACTCTCAAGGATGATCCCGCTGTCAATTCAAGGGTGATGTTCTATATAAAACCTATGAGGAGACACTTCTATCCCACCGAAAAAGAACTTGAGGAATATGCCCTGCTGAACTCTCCCGACCGGCCGCTCAAGGATAAGAAATTTACTGTCAGGCGTGAGCGCAACGGCTGTTGTGCCTATGCTCTGGAGGATATGTTCAAACTTTTGCAAAACGAGACCGATCAGGACTTCAGGGTAGCAATTGCCGAGGTCTTTGGTTGGTATGTATATTCCTATAAAAAAAATGAAATTATCAGCAGATGCGAAGAGCTGTTGGCAAATGAAAAGGATGGTCGTGTAGCACATGAATTGCTCAAGAGTATCAACCGTCTCCAAAGAAAAAATTAACCAAACATACAAATTATTATTAACCCTAATTCAACACAACTTATGCAAAGAATTCAGAAAGTTCTCATGCTCTGCCTGTTGTTCGTGTGTGTGGGGGCCTTCGCTCAAACGAGGGGTACTTCAGGCATAACGGTAACCGGCACGGTACTGGAACAGGGCACCAAGGTGCCCGTAGAATTTGCCGTGGTGATATTGTATCCTTCGGAGACATATACCACTACAGACAAAGACGGCAACTTTGAATTCAAGAGAGTGGATGCGGGAAAATCCACTATCCAGGTTCAATTTGTTGGAATGAAGACCATTGAGCAGGAAATTCAAATTGTCTCCGGCAAAGAAAATGTCTTCAACTTTGAAATGCAAGTAGAGAACTTCCGTCTTGACGAGGTGCAGGTTGTGGCCACCCAGAGTAGAGCGGGTGCAGCCACCTCATCCAATATCTCAAGACAGGCGATGGACCACCTGCAAACCAGTTCTCTGAACGATGTGATGCAGTTACTGCCGGGTGTGGCGATTACCAATCCCTACCTTTCGACTGCCAACTACATCACCATTCGTAATGCCACGAGTATTGGTACATCCATTATCGTGGATGGCTCTCCTCTCTCTTCCAATGCAAACATGCAGGCTCTTGCACCATCCATAACAGGTGGAGCAGGCGGAACAATGTCCGGTATCGACTCACGTATGGTCTCCACCGACAATATTGAGTCCATCGAAGTCATCAGGGGTATCCCCTCCGTAGAGTATGGTGACCTCAATGCCGGTGCCGTAGTTATTCGTTCCAAGGCTGGTAAAGAACCTTTGAGCATTCGTCTCAAGGCCAATCCCAACACCTACCAGGCAGCCGCATCAGTGGGCTTCAAACTTGGTGAAAATGCCGGTCACCTCAACCTTTCCGGTGACTATGCCTATAACACAACCAGGCTTTACGAAGCGTACGCCTATTACCAAAGATTCAACGCAAAGGCCCTATGGTCAAAGAAGTTCGGCGAAAACTGGAATACCAATACCACTCTCGATCTAGGTATCAGTAAGGACACACGCGATCTTAACCCCGATGACCTGAGAACCATGCTTGTCACAAAAGGTGATTCACAGAGTGTAAGATTGAATACCAATGGTACTGTCAACATCAACAAAGGCTGGTTAAACAACATCTCTTACGCTGCAGCAATAAGCTACGCTGATAAGTACAACTACAACAACCAGCTTCTCTCCAATGCCGAGTCACTCCACACAGTATGTGAGTATGACGGCGCTATCCTTTCCAACGTGGCCGGCCAGGATGTCTATGATATAAATGGCAAGAAAATTACCAATATTCCTGCTAGTGAAGCTGAAAACTGGATCAAGGTACTCCCATACGAATACGTCCAGACTTACGAAATTCTGGGTAAGGAGCTCAACGCCTACGCTCAGATCAAGGCCAACTTCAACAAGAGATGGGGTAACATCAACAACCACATCCTCATAGGTGCCGACTACAAGACAGATGGAAACCTCGGTGAAGGAAAGGTCTATGACGATGAGACTCCTCCTTTTAGAAACAATGCCAGTGATTACTCTTCATATCGCAAAAGACCCTACTATGATGTGCCTTTCGTTCATCAACTCGGTCTCTTCGTTGAAGATACATACAAGCATACTTTCGGCAGAAATGAACTAAGCGTCAAAGCCGGTGCCCGTTTTGACCTGATTAACGGCAAGACGGCCCTTTCTCCCCGTATCAACGCATCTATGGAGATCATTCCCGATATCCTGACTATACGCGGAGGATGGGGAACAACCGCCAAGGCTCCTACAGCCCTCATGCTTTATCCCGAAAGGGCTTTCTTCAACTACAACAACTATGACTACCAGGAGGGTACATACAGACAAACCGTAGCCACTGTTAGAGTTTTCGACACCAGCAACCCCGACCTCGAGATTGCCAAGATGCGCAAAGCCGAAGTGGGTATTGACCTGAAACTCTTCGACCGGTATCGTCTCTCAATTACAGGTTATGACGAGCTCACCAATAATGGTTACACCCTCGGCAGAGACCTTAGCAGTTACCGGCTCATCGAATTTGTAAAATACAAGGCAGTTAAGAATTCTGAAGGTGTCTACACTCCCGAGTATGAAGGCACCTATAATATCTTCTCTACCTTTGCAAAACCGATGAACAACCACTACAGACATAACAGAGGTGTTGAGTTCGAACTGGATCTCGGCCGTTTCGATGCCATCAGGACAGCAGTATTCCTCAATGGTGCCTGGAACCAGTATACAGCGAGAAGTAACGGCTACACTTTCGACCAAAACAGTAGAGGCAACGAAATAGAAAGCAACGTGGCAATCTATGAAAGGGGCCTGACCACTGAACGTACCGACAATCTGATAACCACACTCCGTCTCACACACAACATCCCAGAGATTGGATTTGTGATTACACTCGCCACCCAGGTAAACTGGTTTGAAAAATTCTGGACAGAGTACGGCAACGACACAATGTTCATCAAGTACCTCTCCTACAAGGACGGCAAGGTTTATGACTTTGATCCCTCCAAGAAGGATGACCCCGAGTTTGCGTACATGTTCGATGCCAGGAGTGAGAACAGGTTTATTGTGGAGCAGTATTTCCCTACGGTGACCTTCAACCTCAACATTTCTAAGGAAATAGGTGACAGGCTTACCGCATCATTCTTCGTGAACAATATGTTCAACAGTCGTCCTCTCTATGAGTCCAAGAGAACTCCCGGTTCATTCACCGAACTTCTCAGCGACAACAAATTGTTCTTCGGTTTCGATCTTAAAGTTAACATTTTCTAAACGGAGGATAGGATTATGAAAAAATACTTTTTATTAGCAATAATACTCTTGGCAGCCCTCTCCTGTGAGCAGTTCAAGCAAGTAGCGGAAATCGTGGAGGTGAATCCCATCAGTGCAACTGTCAAGATTTCCGTCAGTGGCGCAGATAGCGACATACCACTTCCTGCAAGCTACACGGTACGTTTTATCAACTATGGTGAGAATTTCGAGATATCCAGGTCCACGGATGCTTCCGGAAACGTAAGCGCCGACGGTCTGATTCCCGGAATTTACACTGTAACGGCGACCGGCGAATCAGCCGGAGGCGGATTTACCTACTATTTTAGCGGTAGCTTGACCAACATCAATATACTTACCAGTGGACAGAACTTCAATATCGACGTTGTTTCTTCCAGAGCAGGAGCTCTTATATTCAAAGAGATCTACTTCAACGGTTCTACAGGATACTATTTTAAGGATCAGTTCTACGAGATCTATAATAATAGCGATGCCGTACAGTATGTGGATGGTTTGGGCATCGGCAATATCTTGCCAGCCCTGGCTTCAACAACCACCTACAACTGGGAAGTTCCCGACGGCAAGCCCGAAAACTATATCTATTTGGCCTCTATCTGGCAGGTGCCCGGTGATGGTAATGACTTCCCGGTAAAACCCGGTGAGTCCATCATCATCGCACAGATTGCACAGAACCACACCGCAATCAAGCCAACCAGTCCGGTTGACCTCAGCGGTGCAGAATTCGAAACTTTCATCGTCAACCAGAGTGTCAACCCCGACAACCCCAATGCACACAACATGATTCTTGCATTTGATAAGGGAGTGTTCGGTACACAGTGGCTTGTTACAGTGTTCGGAGGTGCTTATGCCATCTTCTTCCCGGATTCAGAGATTGACCCCAATGGCTGGGTAAAGCCACAGGGCAGATCCAACCAAGCATATCCGATCCCCATCGATTGTGTCGTGGATGCCGTTGAAATTGTAAACAACGCTACCAAGATCAATCAGAAACGTATGCCTACCTCTCTTGATGCGGGTGCAACCTACACAGGTGCCACTTACAACTGCAACAGCGTCAGCAGAAAGATTCGTGAGACTACAAAGGATGGCCGTCACATATACATGGACACCAACAACTCTTCAGATGATTTCCAGATCAACAACGTAGCGATGGTACGCCGCAACAATCCCGGCGTTCCTTCCTGGAATACCTGGTATAAGAAATAATTTACTGACCTCTAACAATGAAAAAGATGAAAAAATATATTATCGCATCAGTTTTGGCTTTGAGTACAATATTGATTGCTCAGGCGCAGGGGAGTAAATCTACCATCTATCCGACAGTACTGGAAATAAATCAAGCTAAAGCTACTTGGTTCAACTCGAACAATGCGGCAGGTATGATACTGACTCCCCTGAGTGACTTTGGTACACTCTCGGTGGGCTATGATATGAAGGTCGGCTCCTACAGGCAACAACAGGAAGGTGACCTCAAGACGCTCGACATCCATACATCAGGTTCAAGTCCTCTCGGCAGAGCACGTGTATGGGGTGAATTTTCCTACCAAAACATTACCCAGGAAAACACCAAATTCAACACCCTCCGCCTTACCCTTGATCCCGATATGCCTTACATTCTTGCAGACTCACGCCTGAGTTATTTCAAGAAACAGGTTTACGATATGACTGTAAAGGCTGCCACTCCCCTTCTATGGGACCTTGTGGCTTTCGGTGCAACCGCCAACTACTTTACAAAGAGCGGTGCAAAACAGATTGACCCCCGAAGCGATTCTTACGAGTATGGTATAGAAGTAAAGCCATCCGTAGTCTTCGCATTCGGTGATCACAGTGCAGGTCTGACATTCATGTATAAGAATGCTTTTGACAGGTACTCTCCTCTCAACAGCAACAGTCAGCAAGACCAGCCCGCATTTAACCTCAGAGGTGTCGGCACTTATGTTGATGCCGTTGTAGGTTCATTCGGTGGACTTGGTACATACTACTACAAGACCAACAGACTCGGCGGTGCTCTTCAGTATGGCTATCAGGGCTCCAACCTAAAGGTGCTTGCAGAGGGCAATTACGCTTATCAGGTGATTGACGTGTTCCACACTCCTGCCAAACCCTTCAGAATGGGTTCAACCATTCAGCAGATAATGGGAGGAAATATCCAGGCATTGCTCGAAGGTGATTCTTTCACCCACAAGGTTACCCTTGACGGTTATAAGAAGCACACTGACGGTATCGAATATATTCAGGTAATCGATGCCACATACGAAGTGCAGCAGTGGATCTCAATAGCTAAATTTATCCGCAGCAAATACGACTTCACAGGCATTTCCCTAAAGTATGACCTCTTTAGGGATAGCAACGAGGGTTATGACTGGATGGCGGGTATTCAAGGCCAGTACACTGACAGGTTGGATACATATATCCTTCCCGAATCCTCGTTCAAGGCTGAAAACGTTTATGGAGAGATTTACGGCAAGAAGAATTTCATGGTTGGTAACGCCTCCATTGTCGCAGGTCTGAGTGCCGGTTATAACTTCAATATCGCGGGCGAACATAATTATGGTGGTCCTTTTCCCGATTCAGAGGTAGTCAGAGACCTATATGAGAAGGATCTTGCCATCCTCAGCGCCAACTATTATCAGTTCGGCGTCAATCTTAAAGCCATTTTCCCTCTTGGCGAGAAAAGTACCATTTATGTAGCTGCAAGCTGCAAGTATCTCCGTGCTGATGAAGAACTTCACAACTACAGCTATGGTACCGATACCGAGGGCAAGAATTTCTGGTGGAACCTCAACCCCGGTAACCAATTAACCCCCAGCGCAAGAACATTTGCTAATTTTTCAATCGGATTTACTTTCTAATAAAGTATCCTGTACCAATTAATGAAAAAAATATCATTACTCTTTTTTATTTTGCTGTGCCTCCCTTTGGGGGCGCAGCAAAATATTATCTCCCCAACCCAAAGCGTCCGCAACTCGTTCGCCATATTTGTTGACCAGGCCACCTATGATGCCTGCAAGGAGGAGATACACGCCTATCGCGACCTCATAGAAAAAGATGGCCTCGCGACTTACATTCTATATGCCAACTGGGAATCTCCCGAGCATGTGAAGTTTTTTCTTAAAAAGTATTATAAAGAACAGGGACTTGAAGGAGCCGTATTCGTGGGTAACATCCCCGTTCCTATGATCCGCGGAGCGCAACACTTTACCTCTGCCTTTAAAATGGATCAGGATGCTTATAGTTACTATGAATCATCAGTCCCATCAGATCGTTTCTATGATGATTTTGATCTGAAATTCAGATTTCTTCATCGGGATTCCACCCATCAACATCTCTATTACTACTGGTTGACCGGTGATTCTCCCCAACGAATCTCCTGTGACATTTATAGTGGACGCATCCGTTCGACTGCAAAGGGTGAAGCGGGCTTCACTCAGATCCGCAACTATCTCAAAAAGGTGGTTAAGGAGAGAAGTGTTGAAAATCCCCTCGATATGGTGGTACAATACACCGGAGACGGTTCCTTCTCAAACAGTCTAATCGCCTGGAAGGACCAGAGCTATGTGATGGGAGAACAGGTGCCGACAGCGTTGCAGGGCCACGCCGACAATGCCAAGTTTTACCTTTTTGCGATGTATCCCTATATGAAGGAGATTCTGACGGAAGAGATGAAGCGCGACGATGTTGACCTGATGCTCTTTCACGAACATGGTGTGACCGAGAGGCAGTATCTGACCGGCGCTATTCCAAACGAATATGAAGAGGATTATTATACCTCCGGTAAAAGATTGCTTCGTAGGCAGCTTAGAAGTGTAGAGAAAAGAGGTAACAGTGTGCAGGAGGCCATGGATAGGTATATTAAGGAACATGGCATCGACAGCACCTGGTTTGAGGGATGGAATGACCCTGCAGTGATTGCGGAGGACTCCATCGAGTATGCAAAAACCGGTTTTGAACTTGAGGATATCAGGGCAATCGGCCCAAATCCCCGTGTTGTGATACTTGACGCCTGCTATAATGGCGACTTCAGGAACGGAGACTTCATCGCTGGTGAGTATATTTTTGGTGAGGGTAAGACCATTGCCTGTTTCGGCAACTCAGTCAACGTACTCCAGGATAAATCCTCTACCGACCTGATGGGCATGCTCGCATATGGTATGAGGATCGGTGAATGGACGAAGAACATCAATATCCTCGAGTCCCATATCATCGGCGACCCCACTTTCAGATTTGCAAGGCCGGAAAGGATGCCGCGCATCAAGATGCACTCCAAGGATCCGGAGTATTGGCTCGCTGTAATAGAGCACAATCTCCCCGTGGATATACAAGGCTTAGCCCTTTATAAGCTCTTTGAGCTGGAATATGAAGGAATGTCGGATCTCCTGCTCGAGACTTACAAAAGTTCTCCCTACTATATGCTGCGTCTTCAATGTTTGCATTTGCTTGCGCACTACAATGACGACAACTATATAGAGTTGCTTAAGCTGGCATCGGATGACCCCTACGAGTTTATCCGCAGGAAAACTATGTACTATATGGGCAGAGTTGGATGCAACGATTTGGCTCCCTATATGGTGAATGCTTACCTTGAAGATTACCTTGCAAAAAGGATTGCATTCAATATGAGCTTCAGCGCACACCATCTCAACGTGGAGCTTTTGAAGCATTTTTTCAAGGATGCGGTGATGAATGACAATGAATTCATCTTTGATAAAGAGGAGTTTTGGGAAAATGTAGAAAAAACGATCAATAGTGCTGAACGCACACTTACCGAATGCTGGAGATGCGTCATAGACACCACTCAGAAGCCTAGTACGAGGGAATTTTATCTTGTAGTATTGAGGAACAACCCTTTCCCCCACATGGCTTACGACATCCTCAATGTCATCAGCAATCCCGAAGATGATCTTGAGATCAGAATCGCCCTCACAGAAGCATTAGGATGGTTTGTACGAGCTTACAACAGAGTTGAAATCATCAACGGTTGTCAGGCTATTCTTGATAATCAGAAAGATATCGACCCTCGACTTTCCGATGAACTTTTGAAGACAATCAACCGCTTAAAAGAGTATACACGATGAGAAGAAGAGTTATTACGAAAAATGCATTTGCTTTGATTTGTGCTATTCTTATGGCGAGCACAATGGTTGCCGCACCCAAAGCAAAGGTTAATATTGTCAAATGTGACCCTAAGGCAGCCACATCATTTGCCATTTTCGTGGACAACGAGACATACAATGCTTGCAAGGCTGAAATTGATGCTTATAGAGAAGTGCTCCAAAGCGAAGGTCTGGGAACATATATTCTCTCTTCAGATTGGGCAAGACCCGAAGATGTAAAAGCTCAGATCATTGCCCTTTCCAAGAAAAAGCCTCTCCTCGAAGGTATGGTCTTCATCGGCGACATTCCCATCGCCAGAGTACGACAGGCTCAGTTTATGACCACCGCATTCAAGATGAACGAGAACACCTTCCCCATCGAGGAGTCATCGGTCACCTCCGACAGATATTATGATGACCTCCACCTCGACTTCGAATTTATCAAGCAGGATGAGAACAACCCCCGCTGGTTTTATTACAACCTGACCGAAAAAGGTGCTCAAAAACTCAACCCCAATTTCTATTCGGCACGCATTCTCGTTCCCGAAAATTTTCCCGGAGAAAAGATGGAAGTAATGAGAAAATATTTGCAAAAGGTGGTTGCCGCTCATCAAGAAGTCAATCCCCTCGACCATTTCATTTTCTTTGCAGGCCATGGCTACAACTCAGATTGTCTCAATGTATGGCGACAGCAGCCCATGCTTTTCAGGGAATACTTCCCGCAGGCATTCAAAAAGGCATCCGGCAACAAATTTTACAACTTCAGACAGGACAACTATATGAAGTTTAAGTTGTACAACGAGATCCAGCGGCCGGAAACAGATGTAATGATGTTCAGCGAGCACGGAGCGCCGGAAACCCAATACATTAACGGCATCGCTCCCGCATATACCATCGGAGAGAACATCGAATCCCTCAAACGCACCCTCAGAAATGACCTCCGCCGTGCGGTAAAGAGAAATCCGGACAAAAAAGAGGAGTATATCAAACAGATGGCGGAGCATTATCATCTGGAGCCCGCACTCTTTTCGGATGAAGCGATGGAGGCGGAAAGGGTCAATGACTCACTGGCAAGAGCTAATATCAACATAGTACTCGAAGATATCCAAAAGCTAAAAACCGGCGCAAGATTGACCATATTCAATGCTTGTTACAACGGTTCTTTCCACGAGAAGGGCTACGTCGCCGGCTATCATATTTTCAATGATGGGCGCAATGTAGTGGCCCAGGGCAATACTGTCAACGTGCTTCAGGACAAATGGGCCGATCAGCTTATCGGCTATCTGGCACTCGGCTTCAGAGCGGGCTTCTGGCAGAAGGAAGTTTGCTACCTCGAATCACATATGATCGGAGATCCCACTTTCAGATTCACAGCTCCGGAAGGAGTGGATGCAAAGGAGATTTCCCGCGCACTCACATTTCACTCCTATATCCTCGATGGAAAAATGAAGAATGAGGGTATTGGAGGCAGTGAATATTGGAAGGGGTTACTCGGCTCGGGAGAATCTATATTTCGCGCAATGGCAGTGAAAAAGCTTACAGAACTTGGAGAGCTGCAGTCTGCTGATCTGGCTGAGATCTTTGACAAGGATAAATCCTGGATTGTGCGCCTGCAAGCGCTGACGGCCATTGCTCCTTTTGTGGATGAGAACACTTTCAAAGTGGTGGAGAAAGGAATTTTTGACCCATTCGAAATGATCCGCAGACAATCTTGCCATTATGCGGGTAAGATGGGAGCGGAGAATTGTAAAGATGAGCTTATCGATATCATACGCCATTCTCATGAAGTGGTTCGCACACAATATGCGGCGCAAGGGGCTCTGGGGCTATTAAAGCACGAGGAGCTACCTGAAGATATGGCGAAGAATATGGGGTATTTCTTCAACAATATACCCAAGATGATGGAGACCATCAAGGACCTTAATGCGGATGATCTAAAAAGAGAATCCGAAATGAGGACCCTGCGCAACAATCCACTCCACTGGAGGATTGATGAGCTGCTTGAGGTCGCCGGCAATGCTTCTCAGAGTGAATATACCCGCCTCGTGATGATTGAGGCACTCGGCTGGTTCAACTATTCGGTTGAAAGGGAAAAGATTGCGAGTGCCATCAACGGATGGCTCGCCACTCAGGAGCTTTCACCCAGGATGAAACGCGAAATGATTAAAACCGTCAAAAGGCTCAGGTGGGAGTAAACTCACGGAACCTTTGCTATTGACACTACCCCGAAAGCTTACGGCTTTCGGGGTTTTTTGTGCAACAACAAAAGAAATAGTACATTTGTGTGCTTTCTTAAGTCAAACATGATTAGACCATAAAACTAACGATGAACTGGCTAACTGAATTAATTACTGGGACTGGGATTGCCCACTCTATACTCTTACTTTCGGTTGTAATTGCCATCGGGCTTTTACTGGGAAAAATAAAG
>DFOK01000113.1 GCA_002376715.1 Bacteroidales bacterium UBA3543
TATATGTTCCTTTGCTGCAGCGTACTCTGATGGTTGCGTTGGGACGTGTGCCATCGCTCTTGTCGCTGGAGTGCTGATAAAAATGTTTTCCACTTGGATATGTATTCCTAATGCTTTCTTCTTCATTTTCTTCCGATTCTGAGTCCCTGCCGGTGGCCTTAGAAAATGAGAGAAGTTCGATTTCGGTGATGTTGACCAGGGACTTGCGCAGTTTCACCTCCTCACCGATACGCGCATATTCGTAAGCCCGCAAACCATCTACAACCTTTGCGGAAAATAGAGGCGGCACCTGCAGTTGCTCACCTATAAAATCTTTCAGCGCTTCTGACACCATCTCTTCCGTAATATGTTCGAAAGGATAGTAGTTGTCAATTTCCTGTTCCAGATCAAAAGAGGGGGTGGTCGCACCAAACTCTATTGTAGCCACATACTCCTTTTCGTGGGATTGCAGCTCTTCGGCTACCTTGGTTGCCTTGCCCACGCATACGATCAGCAGGCCGGTTGCCAACGGATCGAGCGTGCCTGCATGGCCTACTTTGATTTTTTTCTGTTTGAAATGTTTCTGGATTTGGAATTTGATCTTTCGTACTACATCGGCGGAGGTCCACCGATAGGGCTTGTCAACCGGGATTACTATGCCTTCCGGATATTCGTCGATAGAGGCAGTAAGGTGCTCTGCGAAAAAACCGGAGAGCGATTCATTCTCTACATTACATCCTTCCAGTATATAAAAACCCATATTTAGCTACTAACTGCGATTTTGTCAACCCTACGTTTATGCCTTCCACCTTCGAATTCTGCGGACAAAAAACTTTTGACAATCTCCAAAGCAAGTTCTTGGGAGATAAATCTGGCCGGAAGCGAAAGAACATTTGCATCATTGTGCTGACGTGCCAGAGCACCGAGTTCGGGATTCCAGCAAAGCGCTGCACGGACGCCTTGATGCTTGTTGAGTGTCATTGCAATTCCGTTACCGGAACCGCATATGGCTATGCCACATTCCACTTCTCCACATTCCAAAGCCTCCGCTAAAGGATGGGCAGTGTCGGGATAGTCCATGCTATCGTTAGAATGGGTGCCGAAATCGATAATTTCGTACCTCATCGATTTGAGATAGGGTTTAAGGAACTCTTTGAGTTCAAATCCGGCGTGGTCAGATGCCATTCCAATAGTTACCATAATTGTATATTATTGTCAGCCCAAACGGGCGGTTGCGTTGCTGATCCGTTGTGAGACCTCCTCCTTGCCGAGGATTTCCATAATATCCGCCACTCCGGGACCGGAACTGCGACCTACCAGGAATAGGCGAAGTGTGTTCATTACCTTACCCATGCCCCAACCATTGGTTCTGATCAGATTCTCCAGTTTCTCCTCAATTACATTTTTGGAGAAGGGCTCCAAACCCTCTAAAAACTTCGCAACCTGCGGAATAATCTCCTTAATGTCATCTTTCCAGAATTTGTTTACTCCCGCAGGATCATACTCTTCCGGTGCTTCGAAAAGAAAATCGCACAGACTCCGGAATTCATGTACAAAATAGGCCCTATCCCTGATGAGTTCCACTGCTGCACCTACATACATGTCGTCAAATGCAGCCAGACGTTCTCCCTCAATTGCCCTGAAAGCTTCTACAAGTTCTTGTGTGCTCTTTCTGCGGAGATATTCCTGATTGTACCATTTTGCCTTGTCGTGATTGAATCTGGCTCCGGATTTGACTACTCTTTCAAGCGAGAATACTCCCACCAGTTCATCGAGGGTGAAAATTTCTTGTTCAGTGCCGGGATTCCAACCCAGAAATGCCAGAATGTTGATAAATGCTTCAGGAAAATAGCCATCCTCACGATAGCCGTGCGAAATCTCACCATCGCTATTTATCCACTGTAGCGGAAATACCGGAAATCCCAATCTGTCGCCATCCCTTTTGCTGAGTTTGCCTTTGCCGTCCGGCTTGAGCAGCAGCGAGAGGTGAGCAAATTGCGGTCGGCTCTTATCCCACCCGAATGCTTCGTAGAGCAAATAGTGAAGAGGAAGTGAAGGAAGCCATTCTTCGCCCCGGATCACCTCCGTAATCTCCATAAGATGATCGTCAACAATATTGGCCAGGTGATAGGTGGGAAGTTCGTCGGCTCTTTTCCAGAGCACCTTATCATCCAGGGTGGAGGTGTTGACCTCGATATCGCCTCTTATAAGGTCGTTCATCTTCACTACTCTGTTTTCAGGAATTTTAAATCTGATGGTCCATCCGCTCTCTTCAGATAGACGGCGCTTTACCTCCTCGGCAGGAAGTGTAAGTGAGTTTTTAAGTGAGGTACGTGACTTGTAGTTGTATATAAAACTGCTCTTTTCGGATTCGGCCTCTTTTCTGAGTTTCTCAAGCTCCTCCGGTGTGTCAAATGCATAATAGGCACTTCCCTTTGCTACAAGTTGTTCTGCATATTTGCGATAGATGTGTTTGCGCTGAGATTGTCTGTATGGTGCGTGAGGATGCTCTGCAGAGGGGGTTTCCACTATATTTCCATCTTTGTCCACACCTTCGTCAGGGAGTATGCCACACCATTGGAGCGATTCGATTACATACTCTTCAGAGCCGGGAACGAACCTTTGGGAGTCGGTATCTTCTATTCTCAATATGAATTTTCCCCCTGCCTGTTTAGCGTAAAGATAGTTGTATAGTGCAGTCCTGACACCGCCCATATGGAGCGGTCCGGTAGGACTCGGTGCAAAGCGTACTCTTCTTTGTGTCATCACTCAATCTGTTTTAGTCTTTGTTTTTGCAGCATCATTTCCCTTCTGGTCAATGCGGGCTCCGACTCAAGTTCGCCGATATTCTGTGGATTATCTGTAATCAACGCCGGTATGCCGGTTATCATCTCCTTTTTGGTAATTTGAGATTCGATATCGGGGCACAAAGGTACGCCTCTTTTATTATTTGTCAAATCATATTTGACCTCAATTCTATTGTTTTTCAACGCATCTTCGCTGATGATGGGCAGCTGGGTCATCTCGAATCCGGTAGCGATGATGGTCACTCCGATGTTCTCTCCCATTTCATCGTTCTGTACGAGGCCCATCTTGGAATTGAGTTCGGGGTTGGTAAGTTCCTTGATGTACTCCATCAGGGCTGTTACTTCACTTCCATGAATGACGTGTTCTCCACTGGATGTTGTAATGTTGACCAAAGCTCTTTTTGCTGTTTTCAGGTCAAGCTGGTTGAGCAGGGGAGATGTGAGGGCCATTTCCACAGCTTTACTGACCCTATCATTGCCGGAAGCGATGCCTATTCCCATTAAGGAGACATTGCTGTTCTGCATTATTTTCTTGACATCGGCAAAGTCCATATTGATTTTGCCCCGGACAGTGATGATTTCGGCGATGCTCTTTACTGCAATAGCCAATACTTCATCGGCTTTGGGAAGCAGTGTCAGAATATCCAGTTCAGCATATATATCGAAGAGTTTTTCATTATCGATGATAAGGAGACTGTCCACATGCCTGTATAGTTCCCTCACTCCTTCGATAGCTCTGAAGAGCACTTCGTTGCCGAGAAAACGCGCCGGGAGAGTCACCACTCCTACTGTCAGGATACCTTTGGTCCTGGCGATTTCAGCTATGACGGGAGCTGCTCCCGTGCCTGTACCGCCACCCATGCCCGCGGCTATAAAGAGCATCTGAGTATTACCGCCCAGATGTTCCTCTATTGCCTCTCTGGACTCGAGCGCAGACTTTCTGCCTATGGTCGCATCTTGTCCGGCTCCAAGACCTTTTGTCAATATTCCTCCGATCTGGAGTTTTACCGGTACCGTGCTTCCGTCGAGAGCCTGTCTGTCAGTGTTACACACTACAAAATCCACCTGCTCTATCTGTTGTGAATACATATATTGTACGGCATTGCTGCCGCCGCCCCCAACACCTATTACCTTTAAAATGTTGTTTGAGCCCCTGGGCCAATTTTTTGGTATTAATGTTCCTTCCATATCAGCAATTGTCATTGTTTTCACCGAAAATTCCTTCGAATAGGGTACCTAATCCCCTTTTCTGACCTTTGTTACCTCCTGCTTTTCTACCGCCGGATTCTTTTTTTCCTTTGACTTCATTTGTATCTGTTTCCATCTCAGTTTCAGTTTCAGTCTCATTCATCTTCATTTTCTCAATTTCCGAATAGGAGAGTTTGTTGGAAAAACCCTCCAGCAGAAGTCCGACGACTGTAGAAGAAAATGTATCTTGTGCTTGCTCGTGCGAATCTACCGTGATACAGCCTCTGGGTGCTGCAAGACGTGTTTTTTTGCCCAGAAATACCTTTGCAAGATCCAGAAAACCTTCGAGATAGCAAGTGCCGCCGGTTATCACAACTCCGGCAGGGAGTTTCCCTTGTAATTCATTTTCCTCTTTTACATATTTGATTGCCTCGAGGATCTCGCTGGTGCGGGCCTCGATAATGCTTGTGAGTTTGGCAAGCGACACTTCATCTTCGATGATGCCGTCATTTCCCCTAAGGACCAGTTTTTTGTCCTCAGGTGTGAACTCTTCGACACAGCAACCGTGTTTCAGTTTAATCAATTCGGCCCATTTGGGGCTTATCGAGGTTACGGTCTGGATATCAACCGAAATGGATTCTCCTCCGAAGGGGATGATCCGCACATCGGTTACGACTCCTTTTCTGACAACGGCAATCTGTGTCAGGCCGCGCCCAATATCCACCAGCATCACTCCGTTTTCCATCTCTGCTTCAGTAAGCACGGCTCTTGCGGAAGCTATGGGCGAGAGCACGATTTTGGAGATTTCCACACCACATGCAGAGAGTACCTTTTTGCATCTGGAGAGCAGTGTTGCCTTGCCGTGGAATATTTTATAATATGCCTTGAGGTTTTTTCCGGAAGTTCCGATAATCTCATGCTGTTGGTATCCCGTCAAATCATCAATGTCGTATTTTTGCGGAATAACAGCATAAATCATATTGGCTTCATCTACGGAATATTTGTATCGTTCACGGCGGTAATTTTCCAGTTCTTCTGCAGAAACATACTTACTGCTATTATTTCTGATGATTGTGCTTGTAATCTCCTCGCAATAGAGAAATTTTCCGCTGATATTGATTGCTGCCCTGTCAATACTTTCTCCAATATCGGCTGATGCAGCTCCAAGTGCCGCTTTGAGGGCTTCAATTACCCTGCCCTCGTTGACTATCTCCCCGTTTTTTATACCATTTGGAAGGGGGGAACTGTGAAATGAGACCACCTTTATGCCGTCTGAAGTCTTTTTCCCGACTGCCACGGCAACTTTAGATGATCCGAAATCGATCGCTGTAATAAAATCGCTCATATATCTCCTTATTTGCAAATAATCTGTTTGTTATATTTGAGGTTGACGACATTGTGAGTGTTCCATCCATCTGCCGGAGCAATTGTTTTATAGAATGTCGCCAATTTCTTAAATTTCTCATCGATGTTTCGGCAGTTGCCGAATATGATTTTATGATGACTCACACGTGACACGAGGCATATATCGCCATTTTCTATGTATATCTGTTCAATGTTTTTGTTCCAATAGTCATTGCTGCTGATATAGTCGGTCAGGCGGAGAATGTCCTTTATCCATTCACCCTCTTTCCCTTCGGGTACGCCCATATATTCTCTACCCAGACGTAACGGAATGTCACCCGTAACAATAGGCACATTGTAGCTGTTTAGCAGGGGAAAAAGGAATCCGGTCCTATCTGCATAATAACCTTCGGTTTCATTTTCAAATCTTACAACAGGTTTTCTCTGGGTAACATCTATGTTCAGAGTGGTAGGGGAGGAAAAATAGACCTCGGATTTGAGTATCTCACCCCTGCCATCCAGCAATTTTTCTATCTTGGTAAGGTTTACTTTTTCACATTTCGAGCCTGTAACCTTTTCCGCTTTCTCCACCAGAGAAACTATCTCCTCGCGGCTGATGAGGTTGACTTTGAGAGAATCCTTGAAATTGACATTGATACCGCTGCATACCATTTCCGCAATGGCTTCCGTTTCCATTTCAGAAACAAAATAGAAGTAGGACACCATCACTCCCAGAAATAGGAGTGATATGAGTATTATCAGCAGTATCTTTTTTACCCTCATTTTCCTACTCTTGCTTTTAATTCCTCTTCTATGGGCAATACAAACCTGTCAATGTCTCCGGCTCCGAAGGTGATCAGACACTCAAAATCCCTGTTACGGATAGTCTCCATCAATTCCTCTTTGCTTATGAGTATTTTGTTCTCAAGTTGTACCTTGTCAAATATGACTTTAGATGTAACCCCTTCAATTGGGAGCTCCCTTGCCGGATAAATGGGAAGTAATATCAGTTCATCCAGCCCACTCAATGCGTCCGCAAATTCTTCAATGAAATCCCTTGTGCGTGAATATAGATGAGGCTGGAATATGCCGCAAAGCCGTTTCCCCTTGAATATGCCTCTTATGGAACTGATTGCATGACGCAGTTCATTTGGATGATGTGCATAATCGTCAATATAGGCACACTGCGGGGTGTTTAGACGGATATCAAATCTTCTGCTTACCCCTTTGAAAGAGGCTAGAGCGCTTTTTAGTTTATCAGGAGTGATGCCGTGTAGTAGAGCAACAGCTGATGCAGCCACAGCATTCTCAACATTGACCCAACCTCGTATGCCCAGCGTGCAGTGCTCTATCTTTTCTTCGGGAGTATTGAGTGTAAAATCATAAAAACCCTCATCCAGAGGCACAATATCCGAAGCATAAAAATCAGCCGGATTATCGTATGAATAGGTCAAAACCTTTGCCTTCACTCCTACCAATGAAATCTTTACACCTTTTTTCAATACCAGAAATCCATCCTCCTTTACCTGAGATGCAAACTGAGCAAATGCCTCTTGCAGGTGGCTTCGGTCCAAATAAATATCCAGATGGTCGGCATCAGCTGAGGTAATCACCGCGATATCGGGGTATAAATGCAGGAAAGACCTGTCAAACTCATCAGCCTCGGCTATCAGCACCGGGTTTGGACTCAGCAGCAGATTGGAGTCATAATTACGCGAAATACCACCCAAAAAAGCGTTACAACCCTCACCGGACTCTGTGAGAATATGGGCCAACAAAGTGCTTGTGGTGGTCTTGCCGTGCGTTCCGGCTACTGCCAGGCACTTCTGTCCGCGAGCAATTTCTCCCAATGCCTGAGACCTTTTGCATACGGTGTATCCTTGCTCCATCACATACCGCAACTCGCCCATATCATGAGGGATTGCCGGAGTATAGACTACAAAGGTATTCTCTTTGTCTGCCGGAATTGCGCTTATATCATCTTCATAGTGTATAGCAATGCCCTCTTTCTCAAGCTTTGCAGTGAGTGCGGAGGGAGTTTTGTCGTAACCGGAGACATTGTGTCCTCTATTGTGGAAGTAACGTGCGATGGCGCTCATCCCTATGCCACCGATCCCTATGAAGTAGTAGTTCTTGTATCTTTTTTTCATTTTTTTCTTATTTAATAAGTGAGAGCACCTCTTTTGCAATAGCGTCTGCTGCCTCCTTAAGTCCCAGTTTGAGTACATTTCCTTCCAGTTTTCGGATATGGGCATTGTCGGCCAGTAGTTTTTCTGCGGTATCCATTAGCATCTCTTCCGCCATACTATCTTTAACCATCAGCGCTGCCTCTTTTTCCACCAAGGCCATCGCGTTGTGAGTCTGATGGTCCTCCGTAACGTTGGGCGAAGGAACGAAGATGGTTGCCTTACCGGCGACGCATAGTTCGGAGATTGTTCCCGCTCCTGCACGCGAAATAACCACATCCGCTACAGCATATGCGAGATCCATCCTTTGGATGAAATCAAAATGCTTTACATTGGGTAGTTCGCGCTCTTTCATATATTCGGCAATGTCGCTGCTGTAATACTTTCCATTCTGCCATATAATCTGGTAATCAGCATTTGCACTCTTTTCTGCCACCCATTTCTTCATTGCCTTGTTGAGAGTGCCGCTACCGAGGCTGCCCCCGACAACAAAGATGGTCTTTTTATCCGGATTAAGTCCGTAGAAATCATATCCTTCCCTTCTTTCAGCCTCCGTAGGTGGCTTTATTTCCTTTCTAATGGGATTTCCCGTGAGGATAATCTTCTCTGCGGGAAAAAACTTCTCCATCCCATCGTATGCGACACAGATTTTGTCCGCTTTTTTTGAGAGAATCCTATTAGTCAATCCTGCATATGAGTTCTGTTCCTGTATCAGGCAAGGGATTTTCATTCCGGAGGCACTCCATAGCAACGGTGCGCTGGCATAGCCACCCACTCCAACAGCCACGTCAGGTTTGAACTCTCTTATGATTTGCTTGGCCATTGAGATACTTCTGAGTATTTTGAAAGGCAGAGCAAAATTTGCCAAGGAAAGTTTACGTTGTAACCCCGTTACCGGCAGACCTTTAATCTCATATCCCGCTTGAGGCACTCTTTCCATCTCCATTCTTCCCTCGGCGCCTACAAAGAGTATTTCAGTCTTAGGCACTATCTCACGAAGGGCCCCTGCTATGGAGAGAGCCGGAAATATATGACCTCCCGTGCCCCCTCCGCTAATAATGATCCTTGGATTACTTTTGCTCATAATTCGTAACTTTCCGACAACATTATTTCCGATTCTTTTTCTTTTGCCTCTTCTTCCAGCTCTTTGCGCTTGATTTCATCCTGTTTGTCCAGTTTTTTACTCACGGAGAGGATAATACCGAATGCGCCGCTTAGTACCATATATGCCGTACCTCCGTGACTTATCAGAGGCAACGTGTGGCCCGTGACCGGCATGAGGCCGACATTTACCATTATATGCAGGAAGGCCTGGGTGGCTATCAGAAATGCCAAACCCAGGACCAGTGCTCCCGGAAATATGGTTTCACATCGGTTTGCTATAGTGATGCACCTGAAGAGAAATATCAGATAAATCAATATGACGACAATGCCTCCCAGCAATCCGTATTCCTCCACAATAAAGGCATATATGAAGTCGGAAAAGGCCATTGACAGGGAATATCTCTGAGTACTTTTGCCCGGACCTTTCCCGATGATCCCCCCTTCGTGTATTGCTACTTTCGCATTAATGGCCTGTCGCTGACCATCCAAATGCCTCTGTCTTTCAGCAGGTGTCATGGCCGTAGCGGCTTCTTCCATCTCCTCTTTGGCATCAAAAAAGTTGACGATACGGTTAGTGGCAGTACTGAAGCGGTTGAAGACTTTGGCGACTGAACCCGATTTTTCGCCTTCGGCGTGACTTTTATTGTTGTAAAAAAGGGAGTAGATACCGAACATAGCCAACACAACCAGTATCCCTATGCCCGCCGTAATACCCAGATGTTTAATGTTGACATTCATGAAAAAGAGCAGCAATATGCTGATAACACCGAACAACAATGCCGATGAGAAGCTGTTGGCCATAACCATGATACATACTACTCCAACCGGCAGTAATATCTTAAGGAGAAAGTCTTTGTACCTGGTTAGGGAATTTTCCCATAACTCCAGTGCTTTTGCAATATAGAGTATCAGTCCTACCTTCGCAAATTCAAAAACCTGGATTGTCCTGCCGAAGAGCTTGATGCCTCTGGCAGCCTCGTTGCGTACATCGGGTATTATGAAAAGCAAAACAAGCATCACGACCGTTATTCCGAATACGGGAAATGCCAAAAAACGGTAAAACCTCATTGGTATCAGATAGCAAACCAAAAGGGCAGCCAAACCGATCGATACAGATATGAGTTGCTCCTGAAGTATATAGAGCTTGCTCACGCCTGCCTTGTTGGCCAGGAAAGTGCTGGAAGAGAAGACCGCCAGCAATGAAATTATAGCCAGACAAAGTACAAGTATCCAAATGATCCTGTCTCCTTGAAGTCTTATTTTCAATCTACCCATCTCTTTTTAAAGATTTTTTACGGCAGCCTTGAACTGTCTGCCTCTGTCTTCATAATTCTTAAATAGGTCAAAACTCGCGCAGCTGGGCGATAGGAGTACGGTATCACCCTTTTTAGCTATGGACGCAGCTATCTTTACGGCCTCCTCTGCAGAGCGGGTATCGTGAATTTCAGCCACCTTGTCTCCAAAATAATCGTGAATCTTGCGATTGTCCACGCCGAGGCAGACTATGGCTCTGACTTTTTCTTTCACCAGATCCGAAATAGGGGAGTAGTCGTTGCCTTTATCGGTTCCCCCGAGTATCAGCACAATGGGAGTTTTAATGCTTTCCAGCGCATACCAGGTAGAGTTGACATTGGTAGCCTTGGAATCGTTGATATACATTACACCACCTACGGAGAGCACTTTTTCCATTCTGTGTTCTACTCCTTTGAATGTAGTCAGAGCTTCCCGTATGGTGCTGTTGGTGATATTCATTATTTTGCCGGTGATGGCCGCTGCCATTGAGTTGTATATGTTGTGTTTTCCCTGGAGCGCAAGTTCGTGGAGAAACATTTCATAACTGCTATTGCCATATCTGACGCACATTTTGTCTCCCTCGACACAAGCTCCCTGCTCCACGACGGTCTTCTGGCTGAATGGAAGTTTCTGTGCCTGGATAATGATGCGGTTGAGATGTTCTATAGTTATTTCATCGTCAGAGCAGAAAATGAAACAGTCCTCCTTTGCCATATTTCGGGTAATCCGGAATTTGGAGTTGATGTAGTTCTGCATCTGATTGCCATATCTGTCGAGATGGTCAGGTGTGATGTTGAGCAATACGGCTATATCCGCCCTGAACTCATACATTCCGTCAAGCTGGAAGCTGCTTATTTCAAGCACATAGATATCGTGCTTCTCCGTGGCTACCTGATATGCATAGCTTTGGCCGATATTGCCGGCCAGACCCACATTAAGGCCGGCATTTTTAAGTAAATAGTATATAAGAGAAGTAGTAGTGGTCTTGCCGTTGCTGCCGGTGACGCAGATCTTCTTGGAGTTGTCATATCTGCCAGCGAACTCTATTTCCGAAATCACGGATACACCACGGGCATTGAGTGCGATAATCAATGGCGCAGTATCCGGAATGCCGGGACTTTTGATTACTTCATCAGCAATACATATCTTCTCCATGCTATGTCCCTCCTCCTCAAAGGGGATTCCGTACTCTTTAAGACGTGCGGCGTGTTCCTCCTTGATTTTGCCATTGTCTGAGAGAAAGACGTCAAATCCTTTGACCTTCGCCAGAACTGCAGCTCCGGTGCCACTCTCTCCACCGCCCAAAACAACGATTCTTTGCATAACTTACTACCTTATCTTTAATGTTACTACTGTCAATACCGCGAGTATGATCGAGATAATGATGAATCTCGCCACAACCTTCTGTTCAGGATAGACTTTCCCCGGCCATTGGATTAGCGCATCCGGATTTTCCTTTTGGAAATGGTGGTGGAGTGGTGTCATCTTGAATACTCTTACGCCGGTACCACTCTTTTTCTTTGTGTATTTGAAATAAAACCTCTGTATCACAACTGAGAGACTTTCCAGAAAGAATATTCCGCACAGCAGGGGAAGGAGCAATTCTTTCCTGACGAGAATGGCGCATACGCCTATTATGCCACCGAGAGTCAGACTGCCCGTATCTCCCATAAAGACCTGGGCAGGGTAGGAGTTGTACCACATAAATCCCAGAAGGGCCCCTACCATTGCTGAAAAGAATACGGTAATCTCAGCACTGCTCGGGATATACATTATGTTGAGATACTCGGAATAAATGACGTTACCTGAGAGGTATGCAAATATTCCGAGAGTGGCGCCTACAATGGCTGTTACTCCGGTTGCAAGACCATCAAGCCCATCCGTGACGTTGCATCCGTTGGAACAGGCCGTTATCACCAAAATGATGAAACATATATATATGAACCATTTGAAATATTCCCCGAAACCTCCTCCGAAAGGGGAGAGCCATCCGTAGTCAAACTCATTGTTCTTTACGAATGGAAGCGTAGTTTTGGTGCTGTTTTCCAATAAGTCGGTGTCAACAATCACATTGCCTGCCGGAATAGCATTGTCAGCTGCAATTACTTCATAGGTGTTCTTTGCAACGGGGGCGGTTTTTTTCTGTTCTCTGAATCCCGCCTCATTGCTGAAGCACATTATCAATCCTACAATCAGACCCAGGAGTACCTGGGATGCTATTTTGTACCAGCCGTTGAGGCCCTCCTTTTTATTCTTGAATACTTTAATGTAGTCATCCAAAAATCCGATCGTACCAAACCATACTGTGGTGAGGATCAATATCAGGATATTGATGTTGGTCAGGTCGCAGAATAAGAGTACCGGCACCAGTATTGATATGATGATAATGATTCCGCCCATAGTAGGGGTGCCCTTTTTCTGTAACTGGCCTTCCAGACCTAGATCGCGGATGGTTTCGCCGATTTGTTTTTTCTTAAGCCAGACAATCAGTTTACGCCCTATTATCAGCGATATCAGGATGGCGACGATGCTGGCTCCGAAGGATCTGAATGAGATATACTTCATCAGTCCGGAACCGGCGAAGTCTATGTTCGCTCTATCAAAATATTCAAAAAGGTGGTACAGCATAGGTAGAGGTTTTGTTGGTGTTCCTGTTATAGTTGTTCAAATGTGTCGGAGATAATCTCCTTGTCGTCAAAATGGTGTTTTTCTCCTCCGACAATCTGGTAGTTTTCGTGGCCTTTACCTGCCACAAGTATGACGGCTCCTTTAGGGGCCATCATAATGGCTGTGCGAATAGCCTCTCTGCGGTCGGTAATAAAGAGTGACCTTGCTTTTTCGGCCTTGTTGAGCCCATTACGGATATCGTTTATAATGGCATCGGGATCTTCGAAACGTGGATTGTCCGATGTCACAATTACTTGGTCTGCATATTTTGTGGCGATGACGCCCATTTCGGGACGTTTGCTCTTATCCCTATTGCCTCCGCAACCGAATACGCAGATTAACTGGCGCTCTTTTGCGGTCGAGCGAAGTGTTTTGAGGACATTTTCGAGAGCATCGGGAGTATGGGCATAGTCCACGATTGCGGTAATCTCATTTCCCCCGCGCACATATTCCAGGCGACCCGCCACAGCCTTCAATAAACTCATTTTAACCAGCACTTCATCTCTGACGGCTCCCAAAAGGATGGCCGTTGCGTAGACTGCCAGCAGGTTATATGCATTGTGTGCTCCTATAAATTGTGTCCAGAAACGATTGTTGCCGATAGCGAGCATCATCCCCTCTATAGTCTCTTCCACGATTTTACAGTTAAAGTCGGCAATAGTGCGGCAGGAATATCTTTTTACAGTTGCCTTACAATTTTGCACCATTACTTCACCGTTTTTGTCATCTATATTTATGAGGGCAAAAGCATTTTTAGGCAGATTATCGAAAAGTCGCTTCTTGCAATAAAGGTATTCGAGAAATGTATTGTGGTAATCGAGATGGTCATGAGTAAGATTGGAAAATATGGCTCCCCTGAATTGCAAACCATGGACACGTTCCTGGTCCAGAGCGTGGGAACTCACCTCCATGAAGCAATACTCACACCCCCTTTCAGCCATTAGAGCCATCAGTTTGTTGAGAGCAATAGCATCGGGAGTGGTATATTCGGTTTCAAATTTCTCTTCTCCGATGTAGTTGGCAATGGTCGAAATCAGCCCACAGTAATAACCGAGTGAGGTGAAGAGATGGTAGAGTAGTGTCGCCGTGGTGGTTTTGCCGTTGGTGCCGGTTACGCCTACCAGATTGAATTTGGATGATGGATTGCCGTAAAAACGAGATGCTGCCAGGCCGGCTGCCTTCCTGCTGTCGGGTACCTTTATATATGTGGCATCTCCTCCCTTGAATTCACCCTCCTGGTAAATCACTGCCGATGCGCCTGCCTTGATGGCACTTTCGATATAGTCGTGTCCGTCACTCTTGCTGCCGACTGCCGCTATGAAGAGCGAACCCGTGCTGCATTTGCGGGAGTCAAGCGTGATGTCGCATATCTCGGAGTCTATACTGCCGTTTATGTCGAGGACTTCAATTCCTTTGAGTATCTTATTCAGTTGCATATTTTTCGGCAAGATAAATTTTGACTTTTTTATTTGATGTCTCTGAACCCGGTTCAGGCTCCTGTTTTACTACGGCACCGTGTCCGGAAAAGGAGACCGAATAACCCCTGCTTTCAAGGGTGCTTATACTGTTTTTGAGACCCATTCCCATTACATCAGGCACTCCTGAGAGCGTATCATTGACGGTGCGGTTGGGATACTCCTTATATTTGGGAAGTTGTCCCGAAGCTCTCATCTGTCCGTTCCATTCGGGCGATGAAGCATAAATATTGTCGACAATCTCTCTTACGACAGGGCCTGCCCAGGTGCCACCGTAGAAGTTTTTGTTTGTAAGCCCGGAGTAAACCACTGCAATAACAGTATAGCGGGGGTTTTTGTAAGGGAAAAACCCCACAAATGTGCCTTGGTGGATTTTCCTGCCCTGGCTATCGATATAAGCCCCGTTGGTTGGAATGACCACTCGTGCAGTACCTGTCTTACCGGCTACTTCCACCTTGCATCCGTGGAAGGAATTCTTGCCTGTTCCATTCTCCACAACACCTCTAAGGGCTTTATGGAGTTGTTTCGCGGTTGATTCGGAACAGATGGTCGATAGCACTTCAGGTTCAACTTTTTCAACTGATTGCCCATCCTTGAGATATTCATTTATCAGGTGAGGTCTGACCATCACTCCATTATTGGCAACAGCGTTGTACAATGTGATGATATGGAGTGGTGTCATCTCTACGGCATAACCTATGGAAACGGAGGCAAGATCAATATCACTCCAGTATCTGACCTTGTCAGAAGGGTGCGGAATGGTAGCATTGCCAATACCATTGATTTCTATGTCGTGTTTCGTGTCGATCTTCATCGCCTTGAGCTGATCCATATATTTTTCCGGTTCAGATCCGAAATGTTCCCATACCTTGGCTCTGAATACATTGTTTGAAGAGATCTCAAATCCCCTCTGGATGGATATGTTGTCGTAGTGGCGCAAATATTCGTCTTCAAATGTTTTCTTTCCTATTTTGTAATAGACATATGCCGGCATTTCATCTTCCAGTTTGACTTTGCCGGTTTCGAGAAGAATCGCAAGTGAGGTGAGTTTGAACACCGATCCCGGTTCTCCTATTCTACCAATTGCATAATTGTATCTTTCAGAATAATTTCCATCGTGCTTTTCGAGATTGACCATAGCTTTGATCTCTCCGGTGCTCACTTCCATGACTATCACCGTACCTGCCTGGAGCTCTTCACTCTGCGATAACTTATCGCGCAGTGCCCTCTCTGCTATATTTTGGATGTCCACATTTAGAGTGGTTCTGATGTCGGTGCCATTTACCGGAGGAGTGATAGCTCTTTCGCTATCGGGAATCCATTGGTTGCCTTCGGTCCGTTTCATCGGACGAATGCCCGGTTTTCCCCTGAGTATGGAGTCGCAACTCCCTTCAAGTCCCACTCTCATCTGGTCCTGGTCCCTCTTAAGGTGTCCCAAAGTGCGGTAGGCAAGACGATCATAGGGATACTCGCGGTGATCTACTTCTTCGATGATGATACCGCCTCTTCCCGGTCCGTACTTGAGAATTGGGAAGGTCTTGATCAATTTCATCTCCTGGTACTTGAGCAGTTGCTTGTTAATGCAGACATATCTTCTCTGCTCTTCACGTGCCGTTTGTAAGAACTTCTTGTATTCTGCCGCACTGCGATCTTTGTAAAGTTTCGCGAGTTCGATTGAGAGGGCTTCCACATTGTTGTCAAAGAGCGTGTCGGCTATGACATCTCTGTGTAGATCCATGTAGAGCAGGTATTCCGGAATGGAAAAGGCCAGATATCGGCCGTCATCGGAGAGAATGCTGCCTCTATGGCTCTCTATCTCATCGTCACGCGTTACCGCGCCTACAACATCGGGTACATCAGGGATATTGACAAACTGGGTAAGCACCATTTTCACCAGCGCCCCTATTGCGATGAGGATGAAAATGACATATGCTATGCCTACTCTGCCGATATTTACTTTCATATTCTTACTCTCCTTTTACTCTTTTAGGTGGGTCAGTGGGTGCATGGAGTTTGGAACCAAAATTCTGCAGTATTTTTTCTACCTTTATCCTGTTGTCAATGCTCACGAGATCAAGAGACCTCTGCTGGCGGCTTATCTCGAGATCCTTGATTATGGTCGAGTTCTTCTCAATTCTTACAAACCGGCTCTCGATATAGAGATTCCAGCTGATAAAAAGCACAAGCAGGATAAATATGTATATGAAGAACCACAGAAATCTGTCCATTCTCCTTTTCAATATGAACGACCCGCTGAAAAACGAGGTGGTCTTATCTATAATCTTTCTTTTCAGTCCCATTTCTACCTCCTTTTAGCAACTCTTAGTTTGGCACTTCTGGCGCGGGTGTTGCCGGCAATTTCATCTTCACCCGGAATAATCGGCTTTTTGTTTACCAATTCGAAGGGTGAGGAGCCATGTCCCATCAGATCTCTTTCAATTCTGCCGGTTGCATTGCCGGCCCTGAGAAAATTCTTGACTATCCTATCCTCCAGGGAATGGTAACTGATTACCGAAACGATACCTCCGCTCTTAAGTGAACGTATCACACCCTTCATCAGTCCCTCCAGGTCGCGCATTTCATCGTTGGTTTCAATCCTGAGCGCCTGATAGACTTTGGCCAGGAATTTATGTTCTGAAAATTTGGGCAGAACGCTTTCCAAGGCTCTGCCCAAATCTTCGGTTGTCTCTATGGGAGAGATCTCCCTGGCCCTGCATATAAGCTCTGCTACCTTCCTGCTGTCATCTACCTCCCCGTAGATCCTGAATATTCTCTCCAGCTCTTCAAACGTGTAACTGTTAACAATATCTCTGGCACTCTTACGAGCATCCAAATTCATTCTCATATCCAGCGGAGCGTCAAATCTAAAGGAAAAGCCCCGCTCACTTGTATCAAACTGGTGGGAAGATACCCCCAGGTCTGCAATAATGCCATCCACCTTCTCAAAGCCATGGTATCGTACATAGTTGTGGATGAACCGGAAATTGTTGTTGACGGCAATTACCCTGTCATCATCGGGCAGATTGGCAAATGCCTCGTAGTCTTTGTCAAATACCATCAGCCGACCCTTGCTGCCGAGACGCTGGAGAATGGCCCTGCTATGACCTCCTCCTCCGAAAGTGGCATCAACATAAACTCCGTTTTCCCTTACGGCAAGAGCTGATACGCTCTCCTCAAGCAACACGGGTATATGGTAGGCCGACATCTCACACCTCCTTCTTTTTCTAGCCGAGAATTTTTTCAGCAAGTGCAACATAGGCATCACTATCGAGCTGCTGGGCCTCGAATTTCTCCTTAGCCCAGATCTCGATCTTGTGATTGTTGCCGAAGAATATCACATCCTTGAGGACACCTATAGAGTCAAGTTTATCCTTGGGGACGGACATCCTGCCGAGTTTCTCGTCCGGCTCCACGATATGGCTGCCACGCATATATTCTCTCCAGAACTCTGCATGGTCGCGGTTGAAGAAATTGAGACGGCTTCTCACCAGCTCGGACTCCTTCTCCCATTCAGCATACGTGTACATTTCGAGACACTCGGAGAACAGGGATTTTTTTATGACAAAGCGAAGATCGGCTCCGCTACCCATAGCGGACTTGAAGGCAGAGGGGAAGATCAGCCTCCCCTTGTCGTCAACTTTTGCTTTATATTCGCCGATGAACTTTGTCATTCAAATGTGATTGTATAGTGTTTTATATGATGTGTTGTGCAAAAGTAATAATAGTTTTCCACTTTTTTACAAATTTTTACAAAAATTTCCACAAAAATATCAACAGAGTGTTGAAAAATGGTTAACTTGCCGGAAAAATTATAGGAAAAAGATGCTTAAAGAGAGTTTTACAGGTGGATTTGCAAGATTGCTACCCAAGATGGCGATCTTCATTATTTTTACAGTTTTGCTGACAACATGCGGCGAAAATGTAGTATCCGATG
>DFOK01000116.1 GCA_002376715.1 Bacteroidales bacterium UBA3543
ACCCCGCACCACTCCACACTACAAACTACATTCTACATACTCCAACTTCACCTATCCAGCCACTCCATAAGTAAAGGTACTCTGGCGCGGGAAACGAGTACCGGCTCAATCACATCGGGGTCAAGAGTCACCCTTAATCTCGAATTGAAATGTTTGGAAATATTGCTGATGGCAGCCAAACTGGTGATGCAGCTTCTCGAAAGTCTAAAGAAATCTTTGGGATTTAATTGCTGCTCGAGGGATTCGAGGCTGGAATCCAGAAAATATTGCTTCCGGTCGGTAGTGACCAGATAAGTGGCCTTGCTTTCCGAATAGAAGAATGCTATGTCATGCACATCGGCAATAAGTATGTGATTGCCTATTTTTATGGTGAATTTGGTGCGGTAATCCGGTTCATATGCCTCTTCGGCGCTCTCCAGCGCCTCCTCAGCATGACAAAAACCAATACAGCGTTCCATTGATGCCTTAAATTCACTTTCACTGATAGGTTTGAGCAGATAGTCTATGCATTTGGTCTTAAAAGCGGGCAGCGCATAATCCTCATATGCGGTGGTAATGATTACCTTGGAGGTGATGTTCACCCTGTTGAAAAGTTCAAAGCATTTACCGTCCGAGAGTTCGACATCCATCAATATGATATCCGGCGCCGGATTAGAGCTGAACCACTCCTGTGAAGTAACGATGGAGTCGAGACAACCCAGTATCTCTATTTCTGGAAAGAATTTGCGCAAGAGGCGGGTCAGCTGCATCTGTGCGGGAATTTCGTCTTCTATGATAAGCAGGGTCATATTGGCGGAATTTTATATGAAGAGAGGGATTTTTACAGTGAAAAACCCATCCGAATCATCTACGATTATGGGAGAGTTAAACAGAATTCTATACTGCTTATCTATATTTTCCAGGCCGACTCCGACGGAGTGTTCACCTGATTCAATTTTGAGATTTATGCGATTGGAAACCACCAGATACTCCTGCTCCACCTTCACCTCTATTACCAGCGGTTCCGAAATCTTGACAATATTATGTTTAACGGCGTTTTCGATGAGAATCTGAATGCTACAAGGAACTATCCTGCTGCGAAGCCACCTGCTCTCCACATCTATCCTTACGTCTAGAGCTTCGCCGAAGCGCTCTTTGATCAACCCCACATAGAGCATGACAAAGTCGAGTTCATCCTCCAGGATTACCGTCTGTCGCGACTCCATACTAAGCTGGTAGCGATAGAGATCGGAAAGCTTTTTGACATAATCGGAGGCACGGTCCTGATCCTCGTGAATGAGATAACCGAGCACATTGAGGCTATTGAAGAGGAAATGTGGGTTGAGTTGTGCCTTCAGCAGCTGGTATTGGTAGTTGGCCTGGCTGCGAAGTCTCACCTCGGTCGCAAGTTCTCGTCTTCTCTTCCACCTGAGGTAGGAGAATAGATCTATTACCACTGTAACCAGGATATTGAAGAAAAGAGCCACGAAAAAGGAGAAAAAGAGCTGTTGGTTGAGGGTATCCCCTACCAGATACTCCGAAGAGGTGAGCTGCATCAGGATTGCGGCCACAAAGGCTATGAAGAGCACCCCTCCCAGCTCCCAGAGGGTGCGTGCAAGAAATGAGCGTCCGTAGGAAAAGTACTGTACCAAGCTACGTACGAGCATGAAATCCCCAATGAGCATCAGCAGAGTGAGAGGATAATTTCTCAGCATCCCCTTGAGTGTGAAAAAGAAAGATTGTCCCGACCCCTGGGAAAAGACCGGAAGCAGATACTCGAATATCATCCTTGCAGCCAATACGATCAGCGCCAGGATTCCCACCGCCAAAAGATTGACATATCCGTTTCCCTTGCGTTTCATCTTTGTCAACGATTTTTCCGAGCTACAACCAGTACGGTGGCAAGCCCCAGAATTTCTGTGGTGACAAAGGTCACTATCATATTGTTGAATACTCCCAAAGCGGGAAATGTCTTATGGAGATAATCTCCTACCGATGTGCCGAAATAGAATCCGGCAAAACAACTGAGAAATGCCAGACCGAGAAATACGTCGAGCGGACTGCCGTAAAAACGTATGAGACAGAATACCATCGCAATGGTGAGAATAGTAAGAAAGAGGCCATCCCCCACTGAAGTGTCGTGGAGCAGATAACAGAGCAACGCATGTGCGAGAGCAAAGAGAAATATTATAAGATTGGCCTTGCCAAAATCTCTCTTTCCATTGCCTGTCCTTTTAAATATACCGCCCATATCGTGACAAATTCGTTAATAATTGTAAATATAGGTATTTTTTTCCAAACAAAAGATGGTTATATTTGTCCTCCGTAACAAACTATCCGTGATGAAACGATTGACAATTCTTCTCGTAGTCCTTATGTGGCTACCTCTCGCCTCTTTCGCGCAGAACAACCTCTCTCAAGAGGATATTTCCAACATCGAATCCTATATCGAACAGATCCGTGCCGACTGGCAGATCCCGGGTATGGGCGTTTCCATCCAAAAGGATGGAGAAATTTTACTCTGTAAAGGATTCGGAGTCAAAAACCTTGATAATCCCGAGGATAAGGTAGACCCCCACACCCTATTCCAGATTGGATCGGTCACCAAATCCTTCACTGCATATCTGTTGGCCACCCTGGTGGAAGAGGGACTTATCAGCTGGGAAAACACAGTTAAAGAGATACTCCCCGACTTTCAATTGTACGATCCCTGGGTGACGGAACATCTGCAAGTTAAGGACCTTACTTCCCACAAGACGGGTATAGGAAGACAGGTGGGCACATACATCGCCAATCTGGGCTACGACAGGAACGATGTTTACAGCATGATGGCGCTCATCAAGCCCGCATATACCTTCAGAGGCGCATACCAATACAACAACATCACCTTCATCCCCGCTGCAAAAATCATCGAAAAAGTGACCGGCAAAAGTTGGGAAGACAATATCCGTGAACGCATTTTCAACCCCCTCGGGATGAATGAATCCACCATCAACGGTGAAGGATTTGCAGAGGCTCAAAATGTGGCTCTCCCCTACGAATTTATCTCCAAAGAGGGAAAAATGGTGATCAATCCTCTATACGGCGAGGAGCAAGCACTCTGGTGGCTCACTGTCATCGGCCCTGCCGGATCCATCTGCTGCCCTCCTACAGACCTGATCAAATGGGCACAGTTTCAACTCGATGGAGGTAAAGTAGGTGACAAGCAACTGATTTCCAAGGAAAATATGGACTACCTCCACCGAGGAGTCACCATTACCTCCCAAAGTGAGTCCAAAACCACTCTCTATGGACACTGCTGGTTTATTGAGCAAAGCAAAAAGGGACGCATATATTTTCACACAGGCACCACATGGGGAATGACCACATTGTGTGCATTTGTGCCGGAACTCAACCTTGCTCTAACAGTACAGGTCAACTCCGAGGCACCGGCTGAACCCCGCTATGCCATAATGCGCCGTCTGGTGGACCTCTGCCTCGACCTTGAAGACTACGACTACAATGCGGATTTCCTGAAAGAGTGGTACGCAAATGCTACCAAAAAGGCTGAAGAAGAGGCCAAGGCTGCCGCCGAAAAAGTAGTTGAACCCGCTCCTGATCCAAAACTTATCACGGGAATTTATACCAAGGATCCTCTTTTCGGGGATGCCAGGGTAACTTTCGAGGAGGACAAACTCTATATCACAATAGGCAAACAGGGCTGGAAACACGAAATGGCCCACGTCAGCGGAAATACCTATAAATTCCGCTCTGACGGCACTGCATTTGAGATCACATTCAAATTTGAAGAGGGCCACAGGAAGGCCGCATCATTTGAAGTTGACTTCAAACAGGACGAAGAATTCGGTCCCTGGACAAGATTAAGCAAATAATAAAATAAATACGATATGAAACGCTTTTCCATCTTTTTGTTTGCCCTGTTCTTTACAGGCTCAATTTTAGCACAATCGCCCATTATCGGCATCTCCTCATACAGGAGCGGCGCTTCACATGTTGTGGGCAACACCTATGTCAACTCCGTCCGCATGGCCGGTGGAGTACCTTTGATAATACCTGTAACCACCGATGATGCACAAATAGAGGCTATACTCAATGCTATCGACGGCCTTATAATGACAGGCGGTGAAGATTTTGACCCGCTAAAATGGTATGGCGAAGAACCTCTGAGAGCTAATGAACAAATTGCTCCCGAAAGGGATGAATTTGATGTAAAACTGATCAGAGCTGCGGTAGCCAAAGGTATTCCCGTATTGGGCATATGCCGTGGGCAGCAATTGATGAGTGTAGCTTTCGGCGGTTCACTCTACCAGGACATCCCTTCACAGGTCAAAAGCAGCTATGTCAAGCACAGACAAGGAGATACTCCCGGTTATTATGGCACACACACCATAACCATAGAAAAAGGCTCCATCCTTGCCGAGGTGACGGGCAGCAACAAGGCCGTGGTAAACTCATTCCACCATCAAGCCATAAAAGCCATGCCCGCAGGGTTCAAGGTGACTGCCAGATCTGCAGACGGTATAATCGAAGCAGTAGAGAGGGTAGCTCCTCTCAAGGATTATGCTGACGGTGGTGCAGTGATTTTCGGCACACAATTCCACCCCGAAATTATGACCAACGCCGGCAATCCCCTGTTTTTGGGATTATTCAAGAAACTGATCTCGGAAGCGGCTAAATAGATACGAGTTTCGAGTATGGAGTATGGAGTCTTGAGTTCTAAGCATGAAAAAAGTAGTGTGTAGTAATGAGAGTTAGTATTGTACTAACTACTATATAACTTACTCGGAACTCAGAACTCACCTGTACCTCGAACCACAAAACCAATAACTGCGACTCGCAACACGTAACTCGCAACCCGCAACCCGGTCAAATAAAATTCTTTATCACTTCACGGGCTTGTGCGACTTTCTCCTCGAGAAGTTCCATTGATGTGGCCTCGCAGATAAAGCGGAGGTAGGGTTCCGTATTGGAGGGGCGTATATTGAACCACCATTGGGAGAACTCCACTCTGTAACCGTCAAAGTCATATGACGCGACCGGTCGCTCCTGTGACTTAAACAACTCACAAACGGCAATCATCGCATCCTCTTTTTTGGATATGGGAAAGTTGATTTCACCGGAACTGAAGTAGCTGCTAATCCTCTCTATCAGCTGTGAAAGCGACACTCCTTTCCTCTTGAAGCGTGCAATGACATTGAGTACCAAAATGGCGGCCATAAGACCGCTATCGGAATAGAAAAAGTCCTTGAAATAGTAATGGCCGGCCAGCTCTCCTCCGAAGAGGCCATCTATCTCACGAAGTTTATGAGCTGCAAATGCCCTGCCTACCTTCCAAGTGACTACCTCTGCTCCCATGGGTTCGAGATATTCCGCTACTGACTTGGAACTGCGTATATCCTGGAGTACAATTTTCTTCGCTCCGTCATACCTCTTATCCTCGAGAAAATAGTGACCGAGAAGAGCTATCACCAAATCGGGTGAAATGAATTTGCCCCTCTCATCCACAAACATCACCCTGTCTGCATCCCCGTCGAATATCACGCCCACATCACTGCGTTGTGTAATGACGGATTTCTGCAATTCGATGAGATTTTCGGGCACAAGAGGGTTGGGATCATGATTAGGGAATGTGCCATCCAACTCGTCGAAAATATAGATAGGATCCTCTCCGAAAATCTTCCTGGCAAAAAGGGCTGCCATACCGTTGGAAATGTCCATACTGATTTTCAAATCCGAAATATCCTCTTTCCAGGACTTCAGAAAAGAGATATATTGCTGTGAAATGTCAAACGGAATGATCTTACCTTGAATTTCGGCCACAGGTGTCTCCCGACCCTCCTCAATCCATTTCTGTATAGTGGAAAGACCGTTGTCAAATCCCACCGGAAGGGCATTCCCGCAGGAAATCTTCATGCCGTTATACTCTTTTGGATTGTGTGAAGCGGTAATCTGCACCGAAGCCCCGAAACCATGCATCGCCGTACCGAAATAGACCATAGGTGTTGTGCTTAGGCCAAGATCGTAAACATCTGCTCCGGCATCGTTTATTCCTTTGGCCACAAATTCAAAAATCTCCGGCGAAGATACTCGTGCGTCCCTACCCACCAATACTCTGTCCGTCTCCAGAAGAATCGGAATAAAATAACCTACCTTGTAGGCCAGGTATTTGTCGAAATCCACATTATAGATTCCGCGTATATCATATGCGTGAAATGCTCCCATAGCTATTATTTGTCTGTTTTGACCCTGTAAGATGTCGTGACGTTTCCTTTGGAGATGTTGTTGAGTTTGCTCCCCAGCATTTTCTTGCGAATCGGAGCAGCTCTGTCGGTAAAGACCACTCCGTCAAGATGGTCCATCTCATGCTGCAACATCCTAGCAGCAAAGCCGTCGAACTCCTCCTCTTTCTCCTGAAAATTCTCGTCAATATATTTGATGCGAACCACTTTGGGTCTGTCAATATCGGCATCAACATTGGGAACACTCAAACAGCCTTCAGTGTAAGTACACATCTCGTCGCTTTTGAAAGTAAAGGTAGGATTGATCATCCTGCGTATAAAGTCGGCAAGTTCGGGATAGCGGTCGGCCAAATCGCTGCCATCCACAATCAAAACTCTGAGAGAACGACCTACCTGTGGAGCCGCAAGGCCGCAACCGTCGGCATTTTTCATTGTTTCATACATGTCTTCCAGGAGCTTTGTGAGTTCTTCGCGCTCTTCAAGGTCTGCTTCTGCAGCCTTTTCACGCAACACCTGGGATCCATATAAGTAAATCGGTAATATCATATTGGTAATATTTTAGTCATTGTTGTTTCTGTGTTCTGTCCAAATAGCTCTGCAGAATGATGGCAGCGCTGATCTTGTCCACGGAGGACTTATCACGGCGTTCAGACTTTTTCATTCCTCCCTCTATCATAGCCCTATGGGCCAACACTGAGGTAAATCGTTCATCTTCGAGTACAACGGGGATAGAGGGAAATTTTTTCTTGAGCAAATTGATGAAGGCCTGCACCAACGGAGCGGATTGCGAATTGGTATTATCCATATTTAGAGGGAAACCCACCACAAAGAGTTCCACCTTTTGATTTTGAAGGTAATTTTGAAGATAATCTATTATCTTTGCAGACGGAACAGTATCAAGGGCTGATGCGAATATGCGCAACGGGTCGCTGACTGCGAGGCCGGTGCGCTTGCTGCCGTAATCTATGCCTATTATCCTGTTCATTTTGCAAAGTTAATGTTTTATGGCACGTCAGAAAGAAAAATACGGCAAAAAGTTAAGATTTTCTATAATACATGATGACTCTCACAAGGAGTTGTTCTCATTTAGAACATCAAAAATCAACATCATACTGATCACTGTCCTGATATTGCTGGCTGTAATGGCGGGTACTTATCTGCTAACTTCACGTACTTTTATAAGGCAGACTATTCCGGGTTATCCTTCACCCGAGACCAGACGGATGGCGGTGGAAAACGCCATAAAACTCGATTCCCTTGAGAGGGCAGTGGAAATTTGGGCATTCCAGGTGGCGAATATTCAAAGGATTGTCACCGGTAAGAAGCCTCTTACACCCGACTCTCTCGGACTAATAAAGGAGGTGCCTCTGATTGATGAGAGTCTCAGTGACCTCTATTTTCGCAGCGATTCGCTCCTCAGAGAGGAAGTGCTTCGCCGTGAGCAATACAATGTCTCAGGCAGGAGGCAAGAGATAGAACAGATCGAGGGGCTGCACTTCTTTACTCCTGTTAGCGGAATAATCACCGAAGGATACAACAAGGCAACCGGTCATCCCTATATCGATATTGCTGCCCAGACCGGTACCATTGTACACTCCGTGCTCGATGGTACGGTAATATCCGCAGGATGGAGTGACGACACCGGATACACCCTACAGATACAGCACAGTCACGATATCATATCCGTTTACAAACATAACGAACAGTTGCTCAAATCCACTGGTGACAAGGTTAAGGCAGGTACCCCTATCGCAATGGTAGGTAATACCGGCAAACTCAGCACCGGAAGCCATCTACACTTTGAGCTCTGGCACAAGGGCGAGGCAGTCGACCCCACCCTCTATATTAAGTTTTAACAGATGGAGCAACGCAAAAGATCAGTAGCTGTACTTGGATCCACCGGATCTATCGGCAAACAAGCCCTCGACGTGATTTCGCGTAACAGCGACTTCTTCGAGGTGGATTTGCTTACTGCCAACAACAACAGCATGCTGCTGATAGAGCAGGCGATCAGATTCAAACCCAACAATGTGGTAATATGCAACCCCTCGAAATATGAGGAGGTCAAGAGCGCGCTCGCTCCCCACTACATAAAAGTATTCCAAGGGATGGAGTCCATTTGCGACCTGGTTCAAAGTTCCACTGTGGATATCGTTGTCACCGCGATGGTGGGATTCAGCGGCTTGCAGCCCACAATTTCCGCCATAAAGGCCGGTAAGGTAATAGCACTCTCCAATAAAGAGACGCTGGTCGCCGCCGGAGAGATTATCATGTCGCTGGCAGCGGAGTATGGCAGCCCCATCATTCCGGTGGACTCCGAGCACTCCGCCATATTTCAGGCGCTGCTGGGGGAGAGAACCAAACCGGAGAAGCTCCTGCTGACAGCCTCGGGCGGGCCTTTTCTCCATACACCTGCAGAAGAACTTTACAAAGTTACCCCCGCTGAAGCCCTTAAGCATCCACGCTGGAAGATGGGTTCAAAGGTGACACTTGACTCCGCTACTCTGATGAACAAAGGGCTGGAAGTGATAGAAGCACACTGGCTTTTTAATATGGATCCGGAGAAGATAGAGGTGGTAATCCACCCGCAGAGCATCATTCACTCCATGGTACAGTTTGAGGATGGATGCGTAATGGCACAACTCAGTTCACCAGATATGCGGCTGCCGATCCAATTTGCCCTCTCCTATCCCTACCGCATCCCTCTGGATACTCCAAGAATCAATTTCACAGAGTTAGCCGAGCTGACCTTTTTCCAACCGGACAGGAAGAAGTTTCCATGCCTGGCCATCGCGGAAGAATCTCTCCGCCGCGGCGGAAATGCCACCTGCGCCATGAACGGGGCCAATGAGATTGCCGTCGAAGCCTTCCTGAGGAGAAAAATCGGATTTATGGAGATACCGGATATCATCAGCAAAGCGGTTGCAAAGGTTCAATTTATTGCAAAACCTACGCTGGATGATATCTATTGCACAAATTTTGCAGCAAGAGAAGCAGCAGAACAAATTATTCAAAACAAATATTGACGAAATAGATAACACATTATATGGTTGTACTGATCAAAATTATCCAGGTAATTTTCGCACTCTCAATTCTGGTGCTGGCGCACGAATTAGGACATTTTCTATTTGCAAAACTTTTCAAGACCAGGGTTAACAAATTCTACCTCTTTTTTAACCCTAAATTTTCCATTCTGCGCGCCAAGAAAATCGACGGTAAATGGAGATTCAAATTTTTCTCGAAAAATCTCCCGACTTATGAGGGAAACAATAAAATAGATGTAAGCACTCTACCCGAAGATGACTGGAGACGTCATCCCGAGAATACGGAATATGGCATAGGGTGGCTCCCTCTCGGAGGCTATTGCGCTATCGCCGGAATGATTGACGAGTCGATGGATAAGGAGGCGATGAAACTTCCTCCCCAACCCTACGAATTCCGCACAAAACCTGCCTGGCAGAGGTTTTTCATAATGTTTGGCGGTGTGCTGTTCAATTTTATCCTTGCCGTATTGCTCTACGGAGCCATTATGAATGTATGGGGCGACGAATATCTACGCAATGAAGATGCAATTTACGGCGTTGCCGTCAATGACCTTTCGTACGAAATAGGCTTTAGGAACGGTGACAGGATTCTCGACTTTGACGGAGTTCCGGTAGAAGACTTTGCGATGCTGCAGGTCGATATGGTTCGTGCACAGGCAGAAGAGGCCAGGGTCCTCCGTGGCAACGACACATTGACTATAAAGATTGATCCGCAGTACATTGCAGCGATACTCAATACTCCCGGAATGTTTGACCTCGCCTTCCCATTTGTGGTTGGCGGATTTACCGAAGGCTCCATCAATGCCGATTCCGGGCTTGAAATAGGCGACGAAGTCAAAGGTATCGACTCTGTGTCGATGTTCCTTGCGCAGGAAATACGCAAGGAGTTGCTCCGTCACAAGGAGAGCACAGTCTCTGCTACAGTTAGCAGGAGCGGTGATTTGATGGATATACCCCTTCAGGTCGATTCGGCGGGTATGATCCAGGTAATGCTGGATACCGACTTGACCAAATTTTTCACCATTACGAGTCACGATTACAACTTTTTTACCGCCATTCCCGCAGGCTGTAAAAAAGCATGGAACAACATTACCAATTATATTCGGGAACTCGGGCTGATATTCTCCCCTAAAACCAAAGCTTATAAGTCGGTAGGCAGTTTCATAGCCATTGGCAAGATATTTCCCGGCAATTGGGACTGGTACAGGGTGTGGAGCCTTACCGCAATGCTCTCCATAATGCTCGGCGTGCTCAATCTACTGCCCATACCGGCATTGGACGGCGGTCATATCCTATTCCTTCTCATTGAGATTATCACTCGCCGCAAGCCCAGTGACAAGGTGCTGGAGGTAGCTCAGACGATAGGCATGATCCTGTTGATCGCCCTAATGATTCTCGCCTTCGGCAATGACATACGAGGATTATTCACATAACATTATACCATTATGAAAATGAACAAACTGACCACTCTGATTCTATATGCGATGGCGGCATTTGTATTCACTGCACTCACATCTTGTGATGATCAGCCCGGCAGGATACTTCCCCCGGCAAGCGGGAAGGCCGGAGAAATTGCCGTCATATCCCCCAGGACCCATTGGGAATCCGAGCCTGGCACCACCATCAGGAGCATTCTTGCTGCCGAATATGCCTATCTACCACAGAAAGAGCCTACCTATAACCTTTTCAATGTGCCTCCAAAGTCATTCAATAAGGTATTTCAGGTTCACCGCAACCTCCTCAACATTGTCATTTCCGACACTGTCTCCACTGAGCGTATAAGAGTAAGTCGCGATATATGGGCAAAATCGCAGATTATGGTCTCCATCTATGCCAAGAATGCGGAAAGCTCAGCAAAAATGATTAGCGAAAATGCCGATAAACTTCTTTCCCATTATGAGAATGCAGAGCGTAACCGCGTCATACAAAATGCGAAAAACCACGCCAACCCTACTCTGAAAAAATATGTCACCGCAGTAGTGGGCGGTTCTCCCGATTTCCCGAGGGATTATACGGAAAAGATGCATACCAATAACTTTTTCTGGATCTCCTACGAAACATCATATACCAATCAAGGCATATTTGTATATACATTCCCCTATCAAGGCGAATGGCAACTTACTCCGGAATATCTCGTAGCCAGGAGAGACGAATTTCTCAAGGAAAATGTACCCGCTACTTCAGAAAACAGTTACATGATTACTCATCCTACAGCCAAGCCCGGCTTTGTGGTTAAGGAGTACAACGGCCTTCAATTTATCGAGATGAGAGGGCTATGGGATACCCATAACGATTTTATGGGTGGCCCGTTCGTTTCCCATACCTATGTATCTCCCGACAACAAAAATGTCGTGGTGTTAGAAGGATTCGTATATGCTCCCAAATACGAAAAACGAAATTATCTGCGTCAGGTTGAGTATATTATTTCCTCTTTTGAGTGGCGCAAAGGAGAGTAATTGTTAGAGAAAATTTGCAATCGTAAAAATTCTTTATATCTTTGCACTCCCCAAAAAATAGAAACGGGGAGCCATGGTGGGTTCGTCTAACGGCTAGGACTCAAGATTTTCATTCTTGCAATAGGGGTTCGATTCCCCTACCCACTACCACAAAAAATAAAAAAGTATAATAATGGCAAACCACGCATCAGCAGAAAAGCGTTACCGTCAAAGCGAGAAACGCAGATTGCATAACAGGTATTATGCAAGAACTACAAGAAACGCCATCAAGGCTATTCGCAACACAACCGACAAAGCAGCAGCAGAGGCTTCATTGCCCAAGGTATTTGCGATGATTGACAAACTGGCCAAAATTGACGTTATTCACAAGAACAAAGCAGCCAATCTCAAGAGCGGCATCTCTCTTCATGTGAATAGCCTTTCATAAAGGTCTTTTTGAGATAAAGAATGAAAACCTTTCCGACGGAAAGGTTTTTTTATGCCAAAAAAATTCTTTTCCGCCCTGCCAAAAGCCGTTTATCCTATTGCCTCAGGAAGCTAAAATGCATTGCAACTATGTGGATCTGAGATGTTTGATGGCATTTTTTTTGCTTATTATTATTGCATAGTACTAACAACCTTTATCTCACAAACATCAAAATAATTTACTTTTAAACAATTAATGCCATGAAAACTCGATTGATATTCGTAATGGCTCTTATTATGATGGGAACCATTTCTTGTGAGAAAATAGGTGTCGGGAGTTGGGATGTGCCGAAGAATACCTACCAAGATTTAGTATTTCCAAAGGAAGCCACTCTTACTTTTATTTCTGAAAAAGACGCTAAGTTGAATCTGTTGTTGACTTTTAAGGTCGAAGTCGATTTTGATAAAATGGGAGATCACTGCTATTCCAATGTAAGTTTTAATCTAAGAGGCGTACCTTATGAGGTCAATGGGAAAAGACTGCGCATTTGTGCCGATAAACTACACGGCAGTATGAGTTACACCGAAGCTTATTACGGGTACGTACGATAAGCTAAATTATGAGGCATTCCCAGGCACCTATTCAGGTGACATTAAACTCACCAGGACTTCTTACACCAACAGTTCCGCTTTCTCTCCCACCGACCGGCTGAGCGGAAAATGGACTATCCGCTTTGAAAGCGATAGCGGAGAAAAACTCCTGTTTGAAGTGGTGGACCCCAACCTGAGATTTGTAAAAACCGGTATATAAATTGTCTTTTTGACATATGACATAGAGAAAACTTTCCAATCTTTGGAAAGTTTTTTTTATATCGTTAAGGAACAATTTATGACAAAGAACATCAAATTATTGCATGCAGAAGAGAGACCACGTGAGAAATTGATGTCCAAAGGGGCTTCTGCCCTCACCTGTGCGGAGCTGATAGCAATCCTGCTGAGATCCGGTCACGCAAACCTCAACGCAATCGATCTCTCGAGAGAGATTCTCCTGAAGGCGGGAAACAGCCTCAACATACTCTCGACTTTTACGGCGCATCAACTGATGCGCATCAACGGTGTCGGTCAGGCCAAGGCTCTCTCCATCCTTGCAGCATTCGAACTCGGACGAAGAATGGCAGCCGAGATTCCCGAACCGATGCCACAGATTCACAGCTCAATTCAGGTAAACGGCATTATGTCACCAATTATCAGCAATCTTCCTCACGAAGAGTGCTGGGTGCTATACCTCAACCGTTCCAACCGTCTCATAGGCAAGGAACGAGTCAGTCAGGGTGGTATCAGTTCCACCATATTTGACATCCGAATCATCGTCAAAAAGGCCGTAGAACACCTTGCTACCGGCATAATACTGGTACATAACCACCCTTCCGGCAACCCCAGACCGAGCGGTGAAGATATGCGTCAAACCGAAGCCTTGCGCGATGCTGCTGCATTGTTCGATATTTCTCTTACCGACCACATTATCATTTCAAAAAACAAATTTTATAGTTTTTCCGACGAAAATTTGTAACTTAGTAGTCGAGTATAAACAAAACGACCACTGCATATGAAAATCATTAACCTAAGCGAAAAAAACTCCCTTCTCAACCGCTATATTGCGGAAATAAGGGACGTAGTTATTCAGAAAGACAGTATGCGTTTCCGCAGAAATCTTGAAAGGATTGGCGAAATCTTTGCTTACGAGATCAGCAAAACCCTCACTTATTCCCCTAAAGAGGTGGAAACCCCTCTGGGAATAGCCAATTGCAATCTCTCTAATGACAAGATAGTGCTCAGCACCATTCTCAGGGCCGGTCTTCCGCTGCATCAGGGCCTTCTCAACTATTTTGACAAAGCTGAAAACTCCTTTATCGCTGCATATCGCAAGTACGGCAAGGACAACAAATTCTCTATCCAACTCGAATATGCCAGCACCCCGTCGGTAGAGAATAAGATCGTGATTATTTCCGACCCCATGCTTGCCACCGGCGCATCTGCGGTACTGGCTTATGATAGATTGCTGGAGAGCGGTACTCCGATACACACGCACTTCGTATGTCCTGTCGCGTCAAAATACGGCATAGACTATCTCTCCAAAAATCTTCCCCACAAAAAGACGACTTTCTGGACGGCAGCCATAGACGAAGAACTTACCAACAAGTCCTACATCGTCCCCGGATTGGGCGATGCGGGCGACCTCGCTTACGGCGATAAAATCTGATTATTTGAATACCAATTCCCCTCCCACATAGGTGCGGATAATTTTTGTGGAGAGGATTTCGCGTTCACTGACGGTCATTATGTCTCTGTCGGTGATGATGAAGTCTGCATGTTTTCCTGGCTCGATACTCCCTTTTACATCCTCCTCAAAAGAGACTTTTGCTGCCCAACAGGTCATTGAGCGCAGAGTTTCCTCTCTTGTCAAGCCTTCATCCATACGGAATCCCTCTTCGGGAAGATAATCGAGATTTTTGCGAAATACCGCCGCAAAGAATGTCTTGATGGGACTGACGTCCTCAATCGGAAAATCGGTGCCTGTAGGAATCCATCCGAGCCGGTCCATGAGTTGTTTGAAGTTGTAAGCGTGTTCAATCCTGTCACCCAGACGTTCTGCTGCCCAAAACATATCGGAAGTGCAATGAGTCGGCTGTACGGAAGGTATGATTGAGAATTTCCCGAATTTATCCATATCTGCCGGATTTACCACCTGTGCATGTTCGATGCGCCATCTGCGGTCGTTTTCTCCTTTGAGAATTTCACCATACATATCGAGTGCATAGCGGTTGGCAGCATCCCCGATAGCATGGGTGGCCACCTGGAATCCATGCTCGTCAGCCCACTGAAGGCATGAGCGGAATGTCTCGTCACCGGTGACATGTATACCGCGAGTTTTGGGAGCATCGGAATAGGGTTTGAGCAACAGCGCACCTCTGGAGCCGAGAGCTCCGTCCTGGAAGAGCTTAAGACCTGCAATGCGCAGGCGGTCGTTGCGATAGGGAGCGGTGAAGTGCTCCATATTTGCCCTTGAGGCCGATAGATATGCATCTACACGCAATTTCAGTTGACCGTTATCGGACAGAGAGTCCAATATCAGGAGATTTCTGAGCGACTCGCCCATGGATGAGATGGAAGTCAGGCCTGCGGCGAAGCATTTTTCCTGTGCGGTAAGGATGATGTTTGCAACTTCCTGATCACTGTATTTGGGCGTGATATTTCCAAGTTGAGCTCCTGAGCCTTCCATAAAGAGGCCCGTGCCGTTGTCCTTCATTCCTGCGAGCTCAATGGCTGCCTTGTTTGCCAAAGTTGCGTGATAATCCACTCTCGTGAGGATTACCGGGATGTCGGGGAAGGCTTCATTGAGACGGTGATATGTGGGCATTGATCTGTCATCCGTCCAGTCGTTCTGATCCCATCCTTCACCCAATATACAGGTCATATTATGCTCCTGCTGCGCTTTTTGGAGACGTTCCACCATTTCTGCATAAGATGTGGCACCTCTCAGATTAACTTTAAGCAATGCATACCCAAGCGAAGTGAGATGGGCGTGACAGTCATTAAAGCCCGGATAAATGGTGGCCAGACTATTCCTGAGGTTGACTACATTGTCCGATTTATAGTCAGCCTTGATATATCTTGTGGAGCCAACGGCTACAAATTTGCCGTTATGGACGGCAAATGCCTGCGCTTTGGAAAAATCCTCATCGACAGTATAGATATTGGCATTGATTACAATCAGATCAACATGCTTTTTATGACCGCAACCGGCGAGCAAAAGGCAGATGAAAAGAGGAAGGATAATGCGTTTCATATAGTTGATTTTTAAGAAATTATCTCGCAAATCAGAGTTGCCGAGGTGCAGGAGAGCACTTTCACTCTGACAAAGTCACCGGCTTTATGGCCGGCTGCGGGGAAGACGCAGGTCTTGTTCTGGGAGGTACGACCCATCAGTTCCTCGTCGGAACGTTTGGAAGTTCCTTCTATCAGCACCCGGTATTCGCAACCCACCGTATATTGGTTATTACGCAGTGATATCTCATTCTGCAGGGCGATAATCTGGTTGAGACGTGCAGTCTTGACCTCGAGTGGAACATCGTCCTTGAATTGTCTTGCGGCTCTTGTCCCTGGTCTCTCTGAGTATTGGAACATGAATGCACCGTCAAACTGCACCTCTTCCAAAAGGGAGAGGGTTTCAAGATGATCCTGCTCCGTCTCGGAACAAAATCCCGCTATCAGATCGGTTGTGATGGCGCAATCCGGAAGTATTTCGCGAATCTTATTTATGCGCTCCAGATAATTTTCACGGGTATATTTGCGGTTCATCTTCTCCAACACGGTATTGCTGCCCGATTGAACGGGAAGATGAATGTGTTTGCAGATATTGTCGTACATCGCCATAGTGTAGAGTACACTGTTGCTCATATCCTTGGGATGCGAGGTGGAGAAGCGCACTCTTACCTTCCGATCTATCAGTGCCACTTGCTCCAACAAGCGTGCAAAGTTGATCTGGCGGGAGGAGTTGTGAGGGTCCAGCCAAAGGTAGGAATCCACATTTTGTCCGAGAAGATTTATCTCCTTATAGCCGTTGGCAATGAGGGACTCCGCCTCTCTGATGATGCTTTGAGGGTCACGGCTTCGTTCCGCTCCGCGTACAAAGGGAACTATGCAGTAGGAACAGACATTATTGCAACCTCTCATAATTGAGATGAATGCACTTACGCCGTTGCGGTCCATCCTCACCGGCGAAATGTCCTCATATGTTTCCTCATGGGAGAGATGTACATTGATTTGGCCTGTACCCGTTTTTGCCGCTTCCACAAGACGGGGGAGGTCGCGGTAAGCATCCGGACCGGCAACCACATCCACCACCGGATAGTCAAACAATTGATCCTTGAGACGTTCCGCCATACATCCGATAACACCTACCACGATTTTCGGACGGCGTTTCTTTTGCAAACGAAACAGGTCCAGACGCCCGAAAACCCTCTGCTCGGCATTTTCCCTTACCGAACAAGTGTTTACAAGTATTACATCGGCATCATCCATCTTCTCGCAAAGTGAATAACCGGCATCCTGCATCACGGAGAGTACCACCTCGCTATCGTTGACATTCATCTGGCAACCATAGGTCTCGATGTACAACTGTGGCTTTGCAGGGTCGGTTATCGGTTTGACGGAATGAAATTTGCTAGCTCTCATGTCTGATTATTGGTGCAATGGGGATTTTCCATTACAAAGATAAGTTTTTTATATCTTTGCGAAAATAAAAGGGCTGATATGAGATACATATTATTGCGTAACATACTGCTTTTACTCTCAACCTGGCTGCTGTTTACCGGCTGCCGGGACTATAAAAAGCTTGAGTTCAAATCATATGAAATAGAAAAAATCGACAACATCTCATTTGGAAAAGGAAGTGTCAGCGCTACTCTCACCCTTATAATTGAAGTAGCCAACCCAACTCCTACCACCTTTACCGCAAAAGACCTTGAGGCCACAATATACAGCGGCAACGGCCAACCATTCGCACTACTGGCATCCGAAGATAATATTATCATTCCCGCTCATAGCGAGGATTTTTTAAAATGGGAGATCGCTACGGAACTGCTCAATCCTCTCTCAGTTCTTGTCTCAGGCGGTTTTTCAGCTGAAAATGTCGATGTTGAAAATATGACGGTGGACTACCATATAGTATTTTCCGGAGGAATCAGAAAAAAATTCACAGGTAAAGGAGTCGTACTCGGCGACTTGATACGTGCCTTCAAACCCACTTCACCTGACTCACAATACAAATGAACTCCTTATGAAAAAAATAATTTCCACACTGGCAATACTCCTCTGCATCTCATCGAGCAATCTATGGGCGCAGAATCAATTTATCCCACAAGACACCACCATCAATGTCAGATCGGAAATAGAGATTGACACCCTGCTTGCAGGCAAACAGATATTCTTACTGCTCAACGAGTCCTCTCCCGGTGGAGGAACTGCTGTCATAAGACAATCCGGTACCCTGCGCTATGCACTTCTGAACCATATCAACACTAACTCCGAGCGCAAGATTACCGGCTATCGCATCAGAATTTATTTTGATAACAGCCAGAACGCCAGAGTACGCTCCGAGGCCATAGCCAACCAGTTTGTAAGGGAATTTCCCCATATAAGGGTATACCTCAGTCACGTCAATCCCTATTTCAAGGTAACAGTGGGTGACTTCCGCACCAAATATGAGGCACAACGATTTGCAGCTCAAATAAGCGGCAGATATCCTTCAGTATTTATAGTAAGAGAGCAGATCGGATATCCTAACGTCTCCACCAGCGATATTTCTCTTTGATTTTATCCCGGAGCAACCTTAGCGATGCAATATGGCGCTCAATCTTCTCGGGATAAATATCTTCAATCTTCATCAGAATGCCGGTTTCCTCCACTCCCCCGAAATCTTTATTAATAGAAGTACCGAATACGCGCATGCTCGGTGAAAGACTCATATAGGAGTTGATGAGTGGAGGTATCATCTCACCCATCTCCTTGAGGCGTGCTACGAGTTCTCTGTAAGCCTCTTTGTACTCCATCCCTTCAAAAAGAGAGGCGTAGTAAGGATTGGATGCATCGGTGTCGAGAGGTTCTATGGGAGTTACCAGTGACTCCTTGTCGGGGAAAAAATGGTTGAGGAAATAGAGCAGGATGTTACGAGCCTTAACATTATAAGTGGAATACATCGTCACTTTGCCGAAAAAATAGCGGTGGGTATCATACTTTACAGTAAGTGCCCCAAGACCATCCCAAAGATTATCCAGTGCAAAGATTCCCTTGCGTTTGAGATTGAGACGATGGTATAGCGGCTGTACGAAAGAGCGCCCCAGCTCCATGGTATAGGGCAGCACATCCTTTACAAAGCGTTTGGAAAAATTAAAAAGTTCACTTGTGGCCATCTTGGCGGGATCCAGGCCACCCGAACAATCTATATAGCGGTAACCGCCAAGGACCTCCATCTGGTCAGGATCCCAAACTATTAACTGCCTGTAGGGATTTTCAGGGTCAGTGTCATACTCATCGATATCCACATCCTTGCCGGTGCCACCGCCGGCACTACGAAAAGAGATTTCACGCAGACGACCGATTTCTCGCATGATATTGGGAGAATCCGCTGCTGTTACGTCATAGAGCATATTACCGCCCCTGTTGGTATCTCTAATGTATTTGTCCGGAGTAAGTTCGTCAATTATCAGTTTACGATCCACCGGTTGAATTATTGGCTTCATAGGCTTTTTCTCTTATGATGTCAGTCCATTCTCGCAGCGATTTATCCGGAGTGATGCTCCCGATGGGTATCGGATCTCCAAACCAGATTTCAAAACTGCTATTTTTCTGTTTGAATAATTCGTGTGGAAGGAAAAGCATCTCGATGTTGAATTTGATACCGAGAAACTTTCTGATCTTTGCCAGAGTGTAAAAGAAATTGGAATTTCGTCCCGAAAAAAATATCGGTACAATATCTCGTTTGTGGGCAACGGCCTTTTTAAGGAAATTGGTCTGCCACTGGGTGTCTGTAATTTTTCCTTTGATTTTCCTGGAGCAGAGTCCTGCGGGGAAATAGAGTATCTGAGATTCTGATGAATAAGTATCGTTGATCATCTGTGCATATTCACGGCTCATCTTTCCTACTTTGTTTACAGGAATAAAAAGCGACTCGAAAGGCTTGACATGCATCAAAAAGTCATTTACAACAAATTTGATGTCGGGGAAGATTTTGCCGATAAGAGCAATCAACACCGAACCGTCCAGTCCGCCCAAAGGGTGGTTGGAGACAAAGATATATCTGCCTGACGGATCGATCTTATCCATTCCATGAGGCGTGTAGGTGATACCCAGATGTGCAAGTGCGTGCGTAGCAAACTCAACTCCTTCATAATCTGCATATAGGGCAAGAATCTCGTTGATCTCATCCTGATGAACAAGTTTCTTAATCCGGTTGATTACGAACCTGGGAAGTTTTTTCGCCAACGACGGACTTTTAGCAGCAATTACCTGCTTTACATCAATCTTTAAAGGTGTCTGACTCATCGTTTCACTTTGATGCACAAATATAGACAAAAATGGAAACACAGACAATAAAACAAGCAGCGGCCTTTCGGCCGCCACTTGAGAAAGAGAAATATTTTATCTACTGAAAAGTCTTGTTTATCATTTCTACCTCAGTCCAGCAATTCTTGCAGTTTTGCCTCAATCTCTTCATGAGTAAGATTGCCAATTACCCTGCCATCCTTGTCAAGAAGGAAATAACTGGGAATAAAATGTACCGCATAACTGCTGATGACTCTTGCCGAACTGTTTTCCACAGGAAATTCGTCAATCACATGTACCCATGGAGTCTGGTCTTCATCTATAGCCTTTACCCACTTATCATAACTTGTATCATTTGATACCCCTATAATCTCAAAACCTTTGTCGTGGTACTTTTTGTAGAGCTCTTTTAAGGCCGGCATACCGGCCCTGCAAGGCACACACCAGGAGGCCCAGAAATCAACCAGGACATATTGGCCTCGTAGTGAAGATAGTGTCACATCATTGCCATCTATGTCTTTCAGAGTAAAATCAGGAGCAAGAGCCCCTGGTTGTACTGCCCTCAATGCCTCAATCTCTTCCCTCAGATCTTTTGCAAGGTATGACTTACGCACTCGTTCAGAGAATTTAGCAAAAGCCTCTTCCTTCTCCTCAAGGGTTGTAGATGAAGAGGTATATATGTTATAGATTTCAATAGCAGCTTCAACATCAGGATTTGTTAAGCAATATGCTAAAATGGCATCTTTTTGAGCATTAAAATATTCCTCCCTTAACTCTTTCCCATATTTATGCTCGATTTCTGTTCTCATCCGAGTATAGCTATCATAATCTTTGAAGGCTAGCTTGTCAGCCTCTTTTACTGCCTTAACATATTCTGCATATTTTTCTCCTTCGTCAATCGCCGAAAGCAATTCAACCATTCTCAGGGTAAAATCATTATTGGTGCCTCCAGAAACATTGGGGTCGGAAAAATATTTGCCATATTGTCCTTGATCAATGATGCCCTCCAGTTCGGGAGCAAACAGAATTACTGAATTTTCTACATAAAACCGCCCTATGATAGGGGGCTCATTCTGCGGTATGACTGAAATCGAACCGCGTACAGGCTCTGCTACATTGCCATTGAACTCAAAAGCACCCGCAGTCATCACAACTGTATCACTTACCTTTGTCTCATCAAGAGGATTGAGATAAGAGAGAACAGCTATTCCATCATAGTCACCGCAATTGCCTTTGATTGTAAAGCCCGGCTGATTTGAGCAAGCAACAAGTGTTAGTGCTATAATTGCACATATTATCGTTTGTTTCATATCTGTTATTTTACTGTCAATGTGAATTCTTTTGTTTCCGGAGCATAGCAGGTCTTATCATTACAACACTGGTATGTGAATTTAATTTTCACCTGGTCCCCATGCTCCAAACCTTCGATTTTATAAATATAGTCACCCTTGTCCCTGTAAATGGTGGTTTTCGAACCGGGAAGGCCGACAAATGCTGGTGCAATAAAGTCAACCTGCTTTGCATTTTCAGGGAGGTACAGCTCTGCCTTGGTTTCTATAAAAGGATCTTCATCAGACACCTTTGCATAAATGTAATGACCTACATGAATGTATTGAGATATAAGCACGGCAATTGTGCCGTCACCGTGTTCAACAAGCTCAGCCTCTAAGAAAACAGGATTTGCAGGGTCTGTCTTTGGACCTCGGCGGTCGCTTACAGCTGGATCGGTCATTATCGCTTTTTTCAAAAGATATTCCCTCTCCTGCTCATCCAGTCGTACTTGATAGTCATTACCAGGGACATCCTCAAACGTATTAATAAGAAAGAGCCACCCACCCGATTCGGTAAAGAAGAGTTTCTCTTTGTATGTCTCATACCAATATCTCCACTGGGCAGGAGTAGCAAAACGACACAGGGTATAACGTTCAAGAACTTCCTTTGCGATTTCGACATCCTCTCCATTCTCGAGCATAGAAATCGCCTTGTCCAAAATACGGATATCATTGTTTGCGATACCTATATAGCGTGCCTCCTCATCAATATCAAGGGTGTACTCCCCAAGCTTACAATAGAAATAGTCCCTATTGCGGTCATAATATCTTGCGTATTCTGTGGCATCGGTGCCAAAGAAGTGGTATAATTCAGGTACCCTTTGCTTTAGATAATCAGAGAATGATATGAGTTTCTGCTCTGGAAAATTGAGATAAAGTTTTTCAGTTCCACTGAGCTCCTCACCTTTATCCAGTTTTTCCTGTGCGGCTTTCTTAAATTCTGCAACTTGCCTGTTGAATTCGGCATTGCTGGCATTATAATCCTCCCAAGCTTCACGAGTAACAAGATATTTATAACCTTTGAGGTCATCTTTAACTGCTACAGGGGCGAATTTCCTTGCAATCGGATGCTGACCTGCAAACTGCGAAATATAGACTATAGAATTGACAAAAAGCGCCTTTGCCTCATCTGTCATGTAGTCCGGTGAGGCCGAAAACCCCCAATGAAAATAGTTTGCATGACGCCCAATGGCAATGGCATCAATACTCTTAGCACAAGTGCCGCTTGAAATCACCTCTGTTTCAGGAGAATCCAGATAGCCTCCAGGACGTGAAACCATACCAATCTTGTAACCGGGATTATTTGTATAATTAACCGTCTGCATTGCAAACATCAACGTGGAGTCAGGCAGAGTTACTCCGTCCATTTTTGCATAATCATATGCTGGCGAAGGAGTTGCTTCCATTTTGATATTCAATTTCACCTTTAAAGGTCCTTTGAATATAGGATGCTCACCATTCCAGTTGTGAGCCTTGTCTTCAAGGCATAGACAATACCAGTCATTTTTACTGCCAACTCTGATACCAATAAGTTCGCCCATAGATGCAATCGTTAATACGGGACGATTAAAATCAAGCGGCAGGTACTGTGCTCTTTCATACTTTAACAACTTTCCGTCCGGACTATAGTCCAAAATCCGTGGACTAATTGGATTTGGAGTATGATCAAATATAGTTACGTCATATAGATCTGACATATCTACCGTATAATCTGCAGCATCAATTACCTTGTATTTCTTGAAGTTCTTTTTGAGAAACTTATCAAACGAAGTCATCCTGGTCTGAGTACTTTTTGCAATTGTCACACTATCCGGTTTGTCATCCAAGCCCATCAATTCAATATCCGGGCTTCCACCTACAAACAAGACGCTTATCGACTGCTTTTTCTGTGCATTTAAGCCTAGAAAACAGTTCAGCAGAATTATTATGAATAAAAGTCTGAGTTTCATTATTCGTTATTTATAGTTTTGTTTGATGTTTGGATTGTTGTTGATCACATTCCGGGGAAATGGGAATATCCACATTGGGGAGTCATGCCGCAAAGTGAATTTATGACCGGCAAGGTCTCTTGTAAAGTCCTCCTCCCATCCGGAAATCTGATTCCATCTTTTACGTTGAATAAAATTGTAGCAGGAGTAGTTGTTTTCTCCATGCGATGTCTGTTTCAATCTGAAGATTGCATCCTCCTTGCTTGTTATTTTACCCACCAATGGCTCATACATTGAAGGATCAATACGATTTACTCGAATTTTGTCGATAATCTCCATTGCTGCATTGATGTTCCCTTTGTGGATCTCTGCCTCAGCTAATATAAGATACATATGAGTTGTTTTCAACCCCATATGATTCCATCCAGAGTCAAGGTCGTATGAGAATGCATAATCAAGTCCCAGGTAAGACATACCCATTCCCAGTCCCGGAAAGAAATCATACATCATTTTATCAGTGGCCATTTTATCAAGAGATGCATGACCGGGTTCGAATCTTGCCTCTGACTCAGGGGTTCTCGCATTGAAGAACTCGAGATTGTGAACGTAGAAAAGATCTTCCTCGCATTTCATCTGAGGGCGAAGCACTGCAGGGTACTGGCCACCGAGAAGATAACCCTGCACCATTATTATCATTTCATTGTAATTTGCAATGGCATCATTTATGACAAGTACTGACCTCGCAGCTGCTACAGCTTCATCATACTTCTGCATTGACATAAGAACCCATGCCTTTACTGCATAAGCTGCAGGTTTGCTAATTCTCATTTTGTTTATTGAAACATCAGGAAGAGCATTCAACGCCAATGCGGCATCTACATCTGCAAGGATATTATCATATACTTGTTGCACTGTAGCCTGCTCAGAGGGTTGCGAAATATCCCAGTCGTGCATCATGTAGGGGATACCACCATCAGACGCAGCTGTTACCGGGTTATATGCTTTTGCAAATTTATTTACTGCAAGGTAGTGGTTATAGGCACGCAAAACCAGAGCCTCTGCCTTGAGTTGCTTTTTGGTAGATTCTGAACCGGAAGCCTCGTCAACTTTGGATATAACCGGATTAGCCACCCTGCCTATAATTGAATAGAATTCACTATAGTCACTATCGTTCGAGGTGAGTTCAGCCATCTTGTCCTGATTTAACTCATCCCAAGTCCACATTATCACACCCCTTGTTTTATTTGGCATAGAGAGTTGAGTAGAGACATTGCTAAACGTATAGAGCATATCTCCAGCCATTTGGTTAAAGTCAGAACCACTTTGATAAAACTCTCTATTGAGAAGCAGTTCCAGTTCGTCCGTAGTGGAAAGCAGATTCTTACCTTTCGGCTGAATATCCGTAAACTGGGCACAGGATGTGGCCAACAATATCACACCTGTCAGTAAAAAATGTAATATCTTTTTCATGATAGTTTCGATTAGAAGTTGATGTTAATACCGAAAATAAATGTAGATGGCAACCTTATGCCCATAGTCTCCGGATCCACTTTGACCTTGTTGCCCATCCAAATAGCCCTGGGATTGTCAATCTGGAACTTCAGGGAGGCACGTTGGATGTTAACGGCATCAAGCCAAGATTCGGGAAAATCGTAACCAAACACGATATTCCTTATTTTCAGAAAGGCAGCGCTATGAATTGCATTATTGCCATAACGAGGTTCACTACCAAGTGAGTATGAAGCATATCGTCCGATACCGGGAGTATTTGTGGGATTGTCGGGGGTCCAGGCATTTACAAAATAACTAGCAATGGCACTATATGGTACTCCGAATGTTTCGACCTCAGGTAATGCACGCATTACATGGCCGCCATAATATGCCATCAATACACTTAGACTAAAACCCTTCCAAGTCAAACGATTGTCAAAGCTGGCTACTAACACAGGTTCACTTTGTCCGGAGTATTCAAGAATATCTATACTTCTGCTGGCTACACTATGAGCCTTGTTGTCATCCTCCATATACCAAAGAGTCATACCCTTCTCACCCTCCTGAGAGCTAATGCCTGCAAATCTGTATGACCATACCGCACTTGTTGGATAGCCTACCCTGTACGGAGTACTCACCAACTGATATGCCATTGTAGAAGGATTTTCAATATCAGTCACTTTATTTTTGTTAATTGCAAATGTTAGACTACTTGACCATCCAAAATCTTCCCTGCTACTCTCTCTAAACCAGTCAGCCGTCAATGATAATTCTACACCTCTGTTAACCATATCTGCCATATTCATAAACATTGAGCTGAATCCGGTAGAAGGGTCAAGGGTTTTGTATGAGAAGAGATCTTTGCCCACTTTATTGTAGAAATCTAGCGATCCCCTGAACCTATTCTCTGCGAAGGAGTAATCAATACCGATATTGGTAGTGCGTGTCTGCTCCCATTTCAAGTTGGGGTTAGCAGGAGATTCGATTACACCGTAAGGCAGGTTAGTCAGCTCGTTAACGCCAGCGCTTCTTGCCGTCATATAGCTTGTTGCCCCTTGATAGATGTTGCCGGTCACACCATAGCTGATGCGAAGCTTAAGTACATTTATCCAGTTAACAGAGCTCATAAACTCCTCGTTATTGATGTTCCATGAGAAACCTGCTGACCACAACGGTTTACCACGGAACTTCACATTAAGACCATATACATCCGCGTAGTCTTTTCTAAAAGAACCAAACACATTGTATCTGTTATCATAAGTGTATGTAAAGTTGGCGTAACCCGATGCGTAGCGATGTTTCTGTTCAGTGACGGGCGTCATGTTATTTTTGATATACGGAGTATATATGAACTGATTTGCAGGGTAACTGCCAAGATATGTGGAGTAGTTCATCAATGCCAGAGTGGCGAAGTCAATTACCTGGGTGGATGCTGTCTGAAGCTGATCGTCATAACCAAGCATCAAACTACGTGTACCCTGGCTCAGAGTCTCCCTAAACTCGATACCCGCAAGTGCAGCAATGATATGTTTACCGAATGTATTGGCATAATTAACCTGACCGCGGCCTGTCCAGTAAGCACCATCAGTATTGGTAGCCGATTTGAACCCTCCACTTCGTGGTGTAAGATAAGTAAGTGTACCATCAGGATTCTCCTGTGTATAGGCGTTACGCATCAATCTAGCAGCATGGCTTTCCTGTGTTGCCAGCCAGTCCGATGTTGTATGGTTGCTCTCATACACAAACTGGGCTGTTGCTGTCAGACCATTGATTATCTTAAAAAGAAGATCACCGTGATAACGCATATACTGACGTTTTGTAGTTACGGTGTTGTTGTAGTGCTCTGCAACGATGTCGGTACCCAAAGGATAATAACCCTCCACTTCATTCTTATCCCAGTACTCATTTCCGTCATACCAGTAAAAGAATTTTTTATAGCTCCCATCCTCATTATACATTGTCTCGTATGCTGGTATCATCCATGGATTAGTAAAGGATGCATTGTAATCATAACCTTGTGTCCTGTTCTTATCATAAATGCCGTTCACACTCAGGGTTGCTGTCAGCCATTTGGCAATGTCATAGCTGCCTTTGTAATTAATGTTGATCTGTTTGTAACCGGAGTTAATAACTCCTTGATTATCCTGTTTGTAATTGATTACAAAGTTGCTATTGAAGTTGTCAGCCCTGGAACGTATGGCAAGGTTGTATTGTTGGAGAATCTTCCTCAAATAAACAGCATCTGCATACTCTTGCGCAAAATTGTTCTGACTATATTTGCTGAGTAAGATATTGAGCTGTTCCTTGGAAATCTGTCCTATAGCATTTTTATAGTATGCATATTGTATAGGAGAAAGCGCACTTGAACCACTATTCAACGATGATTCAAATGATCCTATCGGATCGGCAACCTCACCATCGTTGTTATTAAAGTAGTAATCATAATACTCTGATTCCGTTTTCACCTGTTGGGCGGCATTCATATAGAAGTTATCTCCATAATCCATATTTCTTTTCTCGTAAAGAGTGATGTTTGAAGAAAAGTCAACATCGATTTTACCTTTATCCTTCGCACTTTTGGTATTAATAACAATGATACCATTGGATGCGCGCGCTCCATAGATGGCGGCTGCTGCAGCATCCTTCAACACGTTAATGCTCTCAATATCGTAAGGGTTGAGATCATCGAGTGAAGTCTCCACCGGTAGGCCATCAAGCACGATGAGCGGCTGTGTCTCCGAATATATTGAACTCACGCCGCGAATTGTGAGTTTACCTCCGTACGTACTCAAACCTGCCACCTTACCTTCGAGACTATTTAGCAGATTGGGGTTATATCGCTCTTCAAGTGCTTTGGAACTTACGGTTGAAATAGATCCGGTCACTTTTTCCTTTTGAATGTTTTGATAACCGGTTACCACAATTTCATCTATGAAAAGGCGACTGGAGGTCATTATAACATTCATAACGCTCCTGCCGTTAGTAGGAATTACCACTGTTTCCATTCCGAGAAGCGTGAACTCAAGTTCAGCCTCATTTACATTTTTCACATCAATTGAATAATTGCCGTTCTCATCGGAAATAGCATAAGCATTTGTCTTCTTGTCAACAATAGCAACACCGGCAAGCTTTTCTCCATTAGTGTCATAAATGGAACCCTTGACTGTAACTTTTAGCTCCCTAGTTCCTGCCGATGGTTTTGGAGTTTGGCCTACAGAGGTTGTAGGGGAGGGTGCTAATGCGACCTGTTTATCAAGGATAGTGTAACTGATGCCGTTTGGAATTAAGATCATATCCAATACGGAGGTCAGCGTTTCATTTGTCACCTTGATGGTAATGATGTTTTTTGCTCCGATTAGCGCATCATTGTAAACAAAGGTGTAGTCCGTCTGTTTCTGGATTTCGTTTAATACGCTTTTCAAGGGCGCCTTGTCGAAATTCAATGTGATATTCTGAGCATCCGCGATTTGCGCCGATGCCATCAGTGCCACAACCATGGCCAGACTCACCTTGACGGACCTGTTTTGAAAGAGTTTTTTAAAAAATCTCATAATCAAGATGTTAAGGTTAATTTTTATTTAATTAGTTGTTTAAGAG
>DFOK01000068.1 GCA_002376715.1 Bacteroidales bacterium UBA3543
TACTTAGTATATCACTTTTTTCGATAAAAAGTTTTTTTATCACCTTTTGGTTTATTGAAGAAAAAGGGTCCTTAACAGAAGTCTTGGTATGACTGCAATCAAATAAATAATTACAATAATATGTTTTTAATAAAACAGATGGAATTTTGTCAAAATCAACACAGCATCTTTTACCAACAAATATATTATCAATATAAACACTAAGGCTATCGCTGTTTGGACTATGTGCATTGGCATTCAGATTAAAACACAAACAAACTGTGATAAATAGTACTTTAATGGCGTGTTTCATAATCAATTTTTATAATGCATATTATCCTTACGTCGTTTTTTACAAAGTGGAGATTTTAACATGAACCCTGAAAGTTTTGTCTAACTTCCAGGGTTCACATCTCTTTCAACGGTTTTATTATTTCATATAAGAGTATCTGTAATCCGTAGGAGATACCAGAGTCTCTTTTATCGTACGAGGGATAGTCCAGCGAATGAGGTTGAACTCACCACCGGCCTTGTCGTTGGTACCTGAAGCGCGGGAGCCGCCAAAGGGCTGCATTCCTACAACTGCTCCGGTAGGTTTATCGTTGATATAGAAGTTACCTGCCGTATAGCGTAGTTTGTCGGCAATCTTCTGCACTGCAATCCTGTCTCTTCCAAATACTGCACCTGTAAGACCGTAGATTGTAGAGTTGTCGCAAAGCTCAACCGCCTTTTCCATTTCCTCATCCTTATATACATATACTGTGAGAACGGGACCGAAGATCTCCTCAACCATAGATTTGAAATGAGGATTTGTAGTCTCAATAACGGTAGGATGAACAAAGTAACCCTTGCTCTTATCGTATTTGCCACCCATTACTATCTTGGCATCCTTGCTATTGCGTGCAAGATCTATATAAGACACAATATTATCGAAAGAGGCCTCGTCAATCACCGCATTTACAAAGTTTGAAGGATCGCACACATCTCCCATCTTGATCTCTGCTGCCTGAGCCTTGATAGCCTCGAGTATTGCAGGCCAAAGTGAGGCAGGAACATACATTCTCGAAGCAGCCGAGCACTTCTGGCCCTGGAACTCAAATGCACCGCAGAATGCTGCAGTAGCTACCTCTTGTACGGGTGCCGAGGGGTGGACGAAGATAAAATCCTTGCCACCGGTCTCTCCCACCAAACGAGGATATGAAATATATTTCTCAAGATTGTCAGCCGCTTGCTTCCAAAGGGTATTGAAAGTACCATTGGAGCCTGTAAAGTGTACTCCTGCCAGATATTTGGAATTGAAGACAACACTGCCGATTACCGAACCGGGACCGGGAAGAAAGTTGATTACGCCGTCAGGCACACCTGCCTCCTTGAAGATCTTCATAAGATAGAAGTTGGATAGAATTGCAGTAGTCGCCGGCTTCCATACAGTCACGTTCCCCATCAAAATAGGTGACATATTCAAGTTAGCGGCAATAGAAGTGAAATTAAAGGGACTTAATGCAAACACAAAGCCCTCGAGTGCTCTGTATTCAACACTGTTGATCTGTCCGGGACCGCTCTTTGGCTGAAATCCGTAGAGCTTACCGGCGAAATGCGCGTTATAGCGCAGGAAGTCAATTAACTCGCAAGCTGCGTCAATTTCAGATTGGTAAATATTTTTGCTCTGTCCGAGCATTGTGGAAGCATTGATGACAGCGCGGTATTTGCCCGCAATCAGATCGGCAATCTTTAGCAGAATAGTGGCACGAACTGTCCAGTCGAGTTCCGACCACTCTTTGTGAGCTGCCATTGCTGCATCTATAGCCATCTGTACCTCCTTCTCTCCTGCCTTATGGTAGGTGGCAAGCACATGCTGATGATCATGCGGCATTACCACTTTGCCTGTGTTACCGGTACGCACCTCTTTGCCTCCGATGATCAGGGGTATCTCTATCACTTGCGAACTCTGTTTCTTGAGTTCTGCCTCAAGCGCTTCCCTTTCAGGAGAACCTTTAAGATATGTTTTTACCGGTTCATTTGCCGGCAGCGGAAAAGAAAATATTGCATTTTTCATATTGATTGTTGTTTTAATTATTCCGCTAAGATAGCAAAATCAGAATAAATTTTCTAATTTTGGCAACTGTTATTAACAAATTGACATGAAAATAGCGCTTGTACAACATGATATCGTGTGGGGGCAGCCAGAGATAAATTGCAACAACATATCCCGATTGCTTGAAGAAATACCACCGGTGGACCTTGTAGTATTACCGGAAATGTTCTCCACAGGATTTGCCACAAAGCCTGAAGGTATAGCCGAGAATGAGCCCGGTTACTCTCTGGAATGGATGACTAAGAGTGCGGCCAAAATGGATTGCGCCATAGCCGGAAGTGTGGCACTTAAAACGAAAAAAGGATATGTCAACCGATTCTATTTTGTAAAACCTGATGGTGATGTAATAATTTATGACAAACGTCACCTGTTTACATATGGAGGTGAGCACTTGACCTTCAATTGCGGAAATGAACGCGTTATCATTGAGTGGCGTGGAGTGAGAATCCTGCCCATTATCTGCTATGACCTGCGTTTTCCGGTATGGAGTCGCTATCGTGAAGACTATGATATGATAATTTGCGTAGCCAGCTGGTCAATTCCCCGCCGTTATCATTGGGATACACTCACAAGAGCAAGAGCTATCGAAAACCAGTGCTATATGGCAGCAGTTAATCGTATCGGTACCGACCCTAACTGCGAATATGATGGTGGAACGCTCTTCATTGACCCTTACGGATACCCTATAGCATCCTGTAACGACAACAAGGAAGAGGTAATCATCAGTGAAATAGACCTGCAGATGCTCAATGATTATAGAAAAAAATTCCCTGCTCTCGGAGACAGGGATAGTTTTTCACTCAATTGATAAAATTCCGGCAAAACTTCTGTAAAAAATATTTCTACAGAATAAGTTTTCCGGCTTCCGTAAACACCTATGCCGGCAACGAAAATCTCACGATGAGTCCGGCACCCGAGGGGCCGGAAGAAGCGGAAATAGTACCTCCGTGTGCCATAACAGCATTTTTAACTATAGAGAGACCAAGACCGGTACCGCCGGCTGCACCCTCTCCACGTGTACGTCCCTTGTCTACACGATAAAACCTTTCGAAAATACGGTTAAGATGCTTGTCGGGAATGCCGGAGCCATTATCAGATATCTCAAACTCAATGCTATCTTCTCTTCTGGAACAGGCAATCCTCAAAGTATCAGCTCCTGATGCGTACATCACGGCATTTTCCACCAAATTACGAAAAATTGAATAGAGAAGCCCTTGATCACCTCTGACAAAAAGATATTCAGGAATAGCAAGCTGAACTGAAATACCTGCAGAGTCGAGTTTGCCCTTGAAATCCTCTATCACATCATTGATGATACGTTCCAGATCCACCCCTTCTTCCATTGTAACCCTTCCTTCGTCAAGGCGAGAAACGGTGGACATATAAGCCATAAGTCGGGTCATACGCTCACTTTGCGAGAGGCAGCGCTCAAGAAAGTGGCGACGCTTCTCATCTGGAAGATTCGGATTAGCCACAAGAGTCTCCAGATATCCGTGGATACTGGCAACAGGGGTCTTGATTTCGTGTGCAACATTCTGAGTCAATTGCCGCTTGATACGGCTCTTGTCCATCTCACTACGCGTAAGACTCCTATAAAGTCTGACATTATAGAACAACAGTACTATTGCCACGAGCAACAGCACTATGGCGATGATGCTTATGACCAGAAGACTCTCTTTCATATCATTCGGTTTCAAATGAATATCCATACCCGATACGGGTCTTGACACAATTGCCCAGAGTACCCAATTTGCGGCGCAGACGAGTGATGTTGACATCCACCGTGCGGTCAGTCACTATAACATCCGAAGGCCACACTGCCGATATTATCTGCTCTCTGGAGAAAACCTTAGGAGAATTACTTACGAGCAACCGGAGCACTTCGAACTCAAGTTTTGTAAGCTTTAGGTCGTGTCCGTCAGCAAAAGCCGCCTTTTGTTCAGCATCAATTGTGAGCACAATACCTGAATATACCACATCAGTCTCACCGGATGGTTCCCTTCCTTGCTGTGGTGCACATCGTCTGAGGACCGCACGGATACGCGCCTTAAGTTCCGCTATCCTGACCGGTTTGCATATATAATCGTCTCCACCCGCTTCCAGGCCTCTAACCACATCGGAACTTTCGCCCAGCGCCGTAGTGAAGATAATTGGTATATTTGCGGTAGCGGGATTCTCACGCAGAAGGGAGGCTAAACGAAAGCCTGATATACCTCCCAGCATCACATCAAGCAGCAGCAGATCGTACGAGGCAATATCCATTTTCATTGCACTTTCCGCTGAATTAGCGATATCCACTTGATGCCCATCCTGCTCCAGATTGAACTGTAAGATCTCGCAAAGATCAACTTCATCTTCGATTACCAGTATACGTGCCATTAAAGGGTATTTTATGCAAATTTACAAATATCTGTGCCATTACAAGGCTATTTTTTGAATTTGCCAAAAATGTCATACAATTGTAACATGACTTAAACATCAGTGTGGATTATTATTGCCACTTTTGCGAACTATTACGCCTTAACAAAAACAATTTTATGCTGTTACAGATCCTCACACTTTTAGGGGCCCTCGGAATGTTCCTGTTCGGTATGAATATGATGAGTTCCGGTCTCCAAAAGGCAGCTGGAGACAGACTCCGCAGACTTCTCTCCTCCATTACATCAAATCGTTTCAGAGGGGTATTGACAGGCCTCATCATTACATCTATAATACAGTCTTCCAGCGCCACCACAGTGATGGTAGTCGGATTTGTAAACGCCGGCCTGTTGACGCTATTACAAGCTATCGGAGTGATAATGGGTGCCAATATAGGTACTACGATGACCGCATGGA
>DFOK01000069.1 GCA_002376715.1 Bacteroidales bacterium UBA3543
ATTTTAAACGGAATTATTATACAAAGATAATGATTTTGCAGCAAAATGAGCATTTTAATTACAATTTCGTTATTATCCGAGAAAGAGGGATTCGTTGACTGGGGATTTGCGCCGGTAGCGGAAATTGGAGAGAGCTATAGTCGATTCAGTGATTATATCTCCCGCGGAGAAAATGCCGATATGGGATATCTTGCAAGAAATATGGAGAAAAGGAAGGATCCCTCGTTGTTAGTTCCGGGTGCCCGTTCGATTATCTGTTTTCTAGCCCCTTACAGCAGCATAAAAAGCTCAGTGGCTGCATTTGCCCTTGGGGAAGATTATCACGATGTGATAAAAGATAAACTCCATAGAATCTCGCTGCATCTGTCGCAAGAATGCGCCAAGCATGGTCTGGAGTATCAGGGACGCTGTTTTACCGACAGCGCACCGGTAATGGAGCGCCATTGGGCCGCTGAGGCAGGACTGGGTTTTATCGGCAAAAACAACTTTCTAATATCCCCGAAATATGGATTGCGCACCCTGATCGGAGTGATTATCTGCAATATTCCACCGGAGTGGCTTGGAGAGAGAAAGGAGAAGATTGCAGAGGGTTGTGGGGAGTGCCGGCGCTGTATAGATGCCTGTCCTGAAGGTGCACTCTATGCCCCCTTCCGGCTGGATGCGCGCAAATGTATCTCCTACCACACCATTGAGTCGCATGAGCTCTATTCCGCCCGCCCTGTGGAGTACAAAGGTCAGATCTTCGGCTGCGAGATATGTCTCCGCGCCTGCCCCTACGACCGCGAGTCCGAAGGATGGAAAGAATTGCGTACCAATGCTGAAGAAATAGTTTCCAAGAGTCCACAGGATTGGCAGGACATGGATGAAAAAGAATTTAAGGAACGGTTTGGCGATACACCTTTAAGCCGCGCCGGCCTTGATAAAATAAAGAACAATTTATGATGAAGCTACAGACCCCGGTAGAGTGCGCTCCTTTGAAAGAGCGACTCGGATATAAGAATAAATATTTATTTATCGGCTCCTGCTTTGCAGCCGAAATTGGTTCCATAATGATGGAACTCGAATTTGATGTGCTTCTTAACCCCTTTGGAGTACTCTACAACCCCGCCTCTATCTATTCTTCCATAAAAAGACTCTCTTCGGGTATCCCATTTACAGAAAAGGATATCATCACGGATAATGGGCGCTACACCTCCTTTTTCCATCACAGCACTTTTACAAGGGAGAGTGCAGAGGAGTTTCTGGCTAACGCCAATGCTTCTCTGGAGAGGGATAGCGCAAGGTTTGCCACTGCCGATACCTGCGTAGTGACTCTTGGAACTGCCTGGGTATTCAAACATTTGGAGCGCGATATAATTGTTTCCAATTGCCATAAGATACATCCGGCGCAATTTCGCAGGGAGCGTCTTGAGACCGAAGAAGTGACAGGTATGTTGTGCGAGATAGTGGAGGCACACCCCGACAAAAAGTGGATATTTACCGTAAGTCCGATAAGGCACCTAAAAGATACCGCTCACGGCAATCAGCTCAGCAAATCGATCCTTTTGCTTGCAATCGACCGCCTGCAACAACTTCATCCGGAGGTGGAATATTTTCCGGCTTATGAGATTATGATGGATGAATTGCGTGATTACCGCTTTTACACGGAAAATATGACGCATCCTACCGACCAAAGTATCCGTTACATCTTTGATCGATTTTGCGATTATGCAATAGATGCTTCGGAAATGGCCGCGATAGCCGAAGCGAAAAAACGCCTAAAGGCATCGCGGCACATCGGTTTTACTTCGAAATGATCTTCATAGAGCCTGTATGCCCTCTGTATTCATTTGCGTAGAGCGACTCTATCTCCACAAGTGAGGTCGAGAAAGTGCCCTCCTGCGTGATATAGAAGCGTTCTTCGATGGTCAGATTTCCTTCGGGCAACAGCTCAAAATAGTAATTGGTAAGCGACTCATGCTGCTCCTTATAAAATTCTCCCCAAAATCCCGTGAAGAAGAATGATCTCTCATCCAAAGGATAGAAGCAGGCGGGGCGCATCGCTTTCATTCTCACAAAACTGCGGTTTTCGCTATTCTTGATATAATATCGGGCAATAATTTCATCTCCGACATTGAGTTTATCACCATCCTTTATCGTTTTCGAATCGGAAGCTCTTACAAATTCACAGGCAACCTCGATCTCATTTGCCGCAGGCTTAACATCATCGATCACGGTATCATAAGTGTAATAAACTGCACCCAGTTTGAGATCTTTTGCCCCACTGGAGACCAGCGCATGCACGGCGTCAGTAGTAGCGACCGTGTTTTCCCAGGCCTGGTTGTGCTTCTGAAGCAGCATCCACAATGCCAGCGAATCCACCATATCTTTCTCGCCAAGTCTGGCGAAAAGTGTCATCAGCTTAGCGTGAGCGTAAATCTCGCTATTCATAAGACCTCTGAAAGGCATTACCGCATTTGGGAAATAACATCCGATTGTAGGATTTACCACCGCATAGTCCTTGAGCGAAGCATTGAGATCGGCAATTCTCGATTCAAACTTTTTATTCCAATAATCGGTCTCCTTGCAGTTGAGTAATATGTGGGCAAGGCGAGCCTTATTGAGAATTACAATCTTTTGCCAACCATCGGCAGTTTCCGACAGGAATTCCTTAAAAGCAGTAGATGCTTTCCCCTTCATCTGATGCTCCAAATAGTAACTGCGCACATAGAAGCGGTCGATGAAGTTAAAGGAATTATATCCGGTGCGACTATAGGTTTCACGGATCCTCTCATCGATATAACCTACTGCACTTTCCACAAGTTTTTTCTCCGCCTCACTAAACTCTATCGCGCCGAAATCGCGCAACTGGGCCAGTTTTTCGAGGAAAAAGAGCGTAATCCGCTCGGAAGAGGGCATACCGTCAAACCAGGCAAAGCCTCCATCGGAATTGTGAAATTTCGAAAGTGCTGTTATCGCCTCATTACGGAAATTCTCCACCGATGCGCTATCCACTTCCTTCTGATCCAGGGTCAGCACTTTTGCTCTCATCTGATTGATATAAAGAGCTACAGTCCAATCTATCACATTATTGGATTCAGGCTTTGAGACCACCGGCAGCGACTCTTTCACAGCAGTGAGAGTGGAGTATGTGGCATGTTCGATCCGAGGGTTGCGCGCTTTGATGCGTTTGTGAAGCTGATCCTCATAATATTTGTGGCCGTAAGGCCCTCCTATTACAAAGGAAGCAGCTTCGGTAATGGTAATCTCCTTCGGGAGAATGGTTACAATATGTTTCTCGCCATCGCTGAAATTACCCGCTTTGAAACGGATAACAACTCCGAGTTTGCTGACATTTTCAGGCGGAGTAATGCTCCAGGCGAGTTCCTTCTGCGCACCTACTGCAAGAGTAAGTGCCTTTGCTTCCGTATCTTTAAGGTTTAACTCCTCCCCTGTCTCTTCGTTGTAAAACTTTATGTAACCATTGCCCTTAAGTTGTTCTTCGGCTAGATTGACCACTTTACTCTTTATGACGATTTTGTCGCCTTCGCGAATGAAAAGAGGAATATTGGGTACAACCATCAGCTCTTTGCGCACTATCAATGAGCGTTCGGCATTACCGGTTTTAAGGGACTTGTCATAGCCCATCACCAGCACACGGAAGGTCGAAAGAAGGTCTCCGGTGGTATATTCCACCTCCACTTTCCCATCACTATCGCTCCTGAGATGAGGATAGAAGGCGATAAGTTCACCGAATTGCGACCTTATGGTCATCTCTTCACTTCCGGCCGCTGCTTTTTCATCAACGCTGCTCTCTTCTGCTATATCCGACACCAGAGGTATAGATTCGGCTAGGTAATTAGTCATATCCCTGGCAGAACTCCTGGCGACCATTTCCTTTGTTTCCAATCGGTATCCGTAAATGGGCTGATAGCGGTAAGCAAGGGTTGTTTTTATATAGGGTGCGAAATTATAGACCTTTACAGATAGAGGGCTGAATGAGAATGAGTTGGCTCCATACCTGTCGGTGGTTTTGTCAAAGATTGAGACCACATATTCGGCATCGGGAGCTCCCGTAATGGTGAATTTCTCCTTTGTTTGAGGGCCGGTGCAATCTCTGAAGGACTCTATATCCATACTGAAAAGTACTTTGCCCGGACGGGAGAATTCATATCGATTGTCAATTGGCTCTCCGTTGCGGAATCCGAAAACGGAAAGTTTTATTGAACTGCGATATTCCTCCTTATAAGGCAGCGTAACTCTCACTACCTCATTTTTGAGATGTAAAGACTCTCTGTGATGACATTTATGATTGTCAAAAAGACCTACTTCAAGATAGAGGTCATCTTCAGTCGTACCGAGGAGAAAATCTATACCGTTTTCGGTTACAATGGGATAGTAAAAATATTTCGCTTTAAAAGGCAAACGCTTTTCATTTATATCGAATACCACAATATTTGTCTTACCCTCAATAGTAATTCCCCTGTAAACGGCGCTGTATGCGAGAGTATATTTTCCGGACTTCACAGAGGCAAAATCAAATGGAACTTCTCTATTTGATGATACCGTTGCGCTTCTGACCACCTTCCCATCCTGCAACAAAGAATAAGTAACTTTCGTAGCATAAGGACGGTAATTAAGATTATCAACTGTAAATGTCACAGCCTTGACCTCATTTTTCTCCACGATCACACTCGAAAGTCCGCTGTCAGGGTCTGTGACACTTTGTGACATCGGAACTGAAAAACGGAGTCCCATCACAAGAGGAATGTCGGAAACCCTTACCGTAGTGCTCTTGCTATGGGTTTCTCCCTGCGGGTCGGTAACTTTGGCATCAATCACAAACGCAATGACATCCTCCGAATGCAGTGCCGGGTTGAAATGCTCTCCTGCGGGATGTTCTGCAACAAAGGATATCTCAAACCGTCCATCATTATCCGATAAAACTTCTCCGGAGGCTACCTCTGCTTCATAAGAGTAGAAGTTGGATTTACGGCCCGGATACCATTCGGAACGGCGCGTAACAGTGTATTCTACCTTGCTTCCCGCAATGGAGTAGCCGGCAAAACTCTCCACGGTGCCCTTTTGGCGCACAACGTCCGAAAAAACATAAACGCCATCATTCTTCTCCAATTTAAAGTCAAAATTGGGCCTTTTATAGGTCTCAACCCGCACCTCACCAAGAGAGCGGTATCCCGACATAATATGATACATGCCGTTTTTGCTCTCTTCAGGAAGTGTGAAAAAACCGCTGGCGGATCCCATATCGTTTGTCACCACTTTAAAGGTTCCCAAAGGCTTATCTTCAGAAGTATGACGTATCGAAAGCTCTATTGGCTTGTTGGCCAAAACCTCACCCCTTTCTCTATCGCTTTTATAGCAGATTACCTTGAAGAAAATGGTATCGGAGGGCTTGTAAAGCTTGCGGTCAGTGTAGAGTGCCATGTTCTCAAACATATATGTTCGCTCCTCAGTATCTTCCTCATAATTATCTATTGACAAAAACGGAGCGTAAATATCCTTGCCTGCTGAGACTCTGAGTGTCCAGACTATAAACTCATTGCCCTTTTTCTTTTCGAGCTTCAGAGGAAGTGAGGTGAATCCCTTTTGGGTGACTACGCATTTCTTTGTAGGAGTGAGCTTTGTCACACCAAAACGGGTTTTTATATCCGAATCTCTGTACGCTTCAGCCAAAACCTCTTTATAGGGCTTGCCTGTAACAATATCGGCCGCATATATTTCCTGGACATTGCCCACCTTGCGAAGTCCCGTAGCCACCGAACTTACGCTTAAGACACTATAAGAATTATGTTTCCCTGAATGGAAATGGAGAATATAATTGCCTGCTGCTCCACAGGAAATGGTGTCTTGCCGTTCCGATGAAATATTGTACTCATTAGGCATATCGTAGGTACGGGAAAAAACCTTTGTAGATATGCGCTTGAGATTGAACTTATCGAGTTTATAGCCCCCTTCCCAGAAACGGTTATCATCAAGGCGGTATATATCGAGAGTAACACGACTGAGATTGCGTGTTCCTATTTCGATGGTCAGATCTTGATGCGGGATATATTGTGTCTTATGTGAAACAATACTTGCCGATAAATCCTCAGATTCCATCTCTTCTATTAACCGTTTCACCTCATTGTAATAGTAGTCTTTGGAAGAGTGACCTTTTAGCACTTCCAAACAACGTGCTTTCAAGGCCAGGTAGTCGGCACCGCTCTGATCATTTTTGTCGGCTATCTCATATCTTTCATACTCAAGCTTAATATAATGGAGCCTCAAAACTCTTGGATGGTCTGAATACTTGGCAATGCTTTCGTCAAGGTTAGCATACAAAATGTCCATCTGTTGAGAGACTTTCGGATAGTAGGAATTGGCCTCTTTCCAATTGTATTCTTGAAGCTGTTCCTGCTTTTTCTCGCGTATAACGAGCAATTCAAGGTCATCACCCGATTTCTCTGCAAGAGCTTCCAGTTCGTCGAGGTATTTGACGGCAGTCTGGGGAAGACCCTTTTTTTCGGCCTTCTCTACTTTCTTCCACAAATCGCTGTAATCAACTGATTTGTAAGATTGTACGTTTATCATGGATGTCATAGGTATTATCAACAATAAAAAAGTGAGCAATCGTTTCATAACCTCTTGATTTTATGTTTAATCAATAGTGTTTCCAAAAATATGCCATTAATTTCATACCTTTGCTCAAATTTAGCAAAAGAGATGAGATTCACGCTACAAGCGAAGGATAAAAGTGGTACAGCAGCAAGGTGCGGAGTGATGGAAACCGACCACGGAAGGATTGAAACCCCGATTTTCATGCCTGTAGGTACGGTAGGTTCCGTAAAGGGAGTCTATCACCGCGATCTTGAGGAAGATATCGGTGCGGAGATTATTCTGGGTAATACCTATCATCTCTACCTTCGTCCCGGACTTGATATTCTCAGTCAGGCGGGCGGACTGCACAAGTTCATATCCTGGGACAAACCCATCCTGACCGATAGCGGCGGATATCAGGTTTTCTCACTCGCGCAGTGCCGCAAACTTACCGACGAGGGATATGAGTTTCAATCTCACATCGATGGCTCAAGGCACATCTTCACCCCGGAAAACAATATCGATATACAACGCATCATAGGTGCTGACATAATAATGGCACTCGATGAGTGCTGCCCCGGTGAGGCTGACTATAAATACGCATCCGATTCGCTGGACCTTACCCTGAAGTGGCTCAAGCGTTGTATTGCTCGATTTGACGGCACGGAGCCCGTGTATGGCCACCATCAGGCCTTCTTCCCGATAGTCCAGGGGTGCATTTATCCTGACCTGAGACGCAAGGCTGCCGAGGAGCTTACTGCTCTCGACAGGGAGGGTTATGCCATAGGAGGACTCTCAGTGGGCGAGCCCACCGAACTGATGTATCAAATGATAGAGGAGGTGCATCCGATTCTGCCCCGGGATAAGCCTCGTTATCTGATGGGAGTGGGCACTCCTGCAAATATCCTCGAGGCAATCGCCCGGGGAATTGATATGTTTGACTGTGTCATGCCTACACGTAACGGACGAAATGGGATGCTATTTACAAGCGAGGGCATTATTAATATCCGCAACCGCAAATGGGCAGAAGACTTCTCCCCCATCGATCCCGATGGTACATCTTTTGTTGACAGGAGATACACCAAGGCCTATTTGAGACACCTCTTCATTGCCGGAGAGATGCTCGGAGCCCAGATTGCAAGTGAGCATAATCTCGCTTTTTATCTCAACCTTGTGAGAATGGCCCGCGAGCATATCCTCAAGGGAGATTTCAACTCCTGGAAATGCGCCATGGTAACAAAACTTCAAACAAGACTTTAACAGCTACGGCACGATGAAGAAGCCCAAACTCAAAATACTGGACAAATACATCATCAGGAAGTTCATAGGTACCTATTTCTTCATCCTGATGATTGCCGTGCTTATCATCATAATATTTGACATCAGCGAGAAAATTGACAAATTCGTTGACAACAAGGTTCCCCTAAGTGAGATTGTGTTCGAGTATTTCGGAGGATTCATCCCCTGGATGCTCAACAGTTTCAGCCCTCTTTTCGTATTCCTCTCCGTAATATTTTTCACTTCCAAACTGGCGCAGAGGAGCGAGATTATAGCTATGCTCGCGGGAGGAATAAGTTTCAATAGGATAATGAGGCCCTATATGCTCTCGGCAGCCTTCATAGCAACATTTAGCCTCGTACTGGGCCTTTTCATAATCCCAACAGCCAACCGGCACCGTCTCGAGTTTGAAAACAAATACATTAAACAACAGCAAACGGCCTCAGCCACCAGTAAAATCCACTACCAAATAGCTCCCGGTCAATTTGTATTCGTAGAGCAGTTCAGCTCCTGGGCCAACACCGCATATAGATTTACCCTCGAGACCATTGAGGACAACCGCCTTGTTTCCAAACTTTCCGCCGAATCTGCAGTTTGGGACACCACCTTCAATGGTTGGAAATTGCGCAACTGGTATATCAGGGATTTTTACAACGGAGAATCGGAAATAGTGCGTACCGGCAGGGAACTTGACACAGTGATAGACCTGACTGTAGATGACTTCTACCGGCGAAGGAACATAGCAGAATCCCTCTCGCACAAAGAACTCAACGAACTGATAGATGTACAGACCATGCGCGGAGATGCACTGGTGATGAATGCACTTATTGAGAAAAACAACCGCATTGCAATGCCCTTCTCGGCATTCGTGCTGACAATAATGGGTGTCTCTCTTTCATCCCGCAAACGGCGAGGAGGAATAGGTCTCAACATAGGAATAGGCATCGCACTGAGTTTTGCCTATATCCTCTTCATGCGCTTCAGCGAAATGCCGGTCCACACCGGCGCCCTTCCGCCGGCCTTTGCACTCTGGCTACCGAATATAATATTCTCAATAATAGCATTGGTCCTCTACAGGATGGCACCGAAATAATTCTTTATACTTAACAATATGAGCACAAAACTTAAACTGATTATCGCCAGTTTTCTCGAATTTGCAGTCTGGGGAGCATATCTGACCTCACAGGGAAGATTTCTCGGAAGTATCGGACTTGCAGAACAAATCGGCTGGTTTTATTCAATTCAGGGCATAGTTTCCATCTTCATGCCCGCGATAATAGGCATTATTGCAGATAAATGGATTCCCGCACAAAAACTTCTGGGTATTTGCCACGGCATTGCAGCCATTTTAATGATAGCTACCGGCTGGTACGGATTGACTGCCGAAACGGTACAGTTCGGCACCATCTTCACCTTATACTCCTTTAGCGTGGCATTCTTCATGCCGACAATCGCCCTTATCAATTCAGTCTCTTACAACGCCCTTGAAAAAGCCGGCATGGATACCGTCAAGGTGTTTCCCTCGATCCGTATCTGGGGAACCATCGGTTTCATCGTTTCGATGTGGTGCGTGGACCTTATGGGCATTCAGGCCTCAGCAGCCCAGTATATCTTCTCCGGCGTTCTCGGCCTCATACTTGCCGGCTATAGCTTCACCCTTGCTCACTGCCCTGTCAACAAGGGTGGAGAAAAGAAATCCCTTGTGGAGGCTATGGGTCTGAAAGCTTTTGCGCTCTTCAAAGATAGCAGAATGGCCATTTTCTTCATCTTCTCGATGCTGCTCGGAGTGGCTCTGCAGATTACCAACAGTTTTGCCAATCCATTCCTGGGCGACTTTGCCGGTATCGAGATCTATGCTGATACATTCGGTGTAAAACACTCCAACATTCTGATCTCACTTTCACAGATTTCGGAGGCACTCTGTATCCTGCTGATTCCTTTCTTCCTCCGCAGGTTCGGCATCAAGAAGGTTATGCTGATTGCAATGTTTGCCTGGGTGCTTAGATTCGCCTTTTTCGGACTTGGCAATCCGGGCAATGGTGTATGGCTATTTGTCCTCTCGATGCTTGTTTATGGTGTTGCATTTGACTTCTTCAATATTTCGGGATCGCTCTTCGTGGATAGAAATACAGATCACAGTATCCGTTCCAGCGCACAAGGTCTCTTCATGCTTATGACCAACGGTATCGGTGCAGCAATCGGAACACTCGGAGCTCAGGCTGTAGTAAACGCTCTTGTAAACTCACAGACAGACCCTATTGCTAAAATGACCGGCTGGAGCCACACCTGGTACATTTTTGCCGCATACGCGCTGGTAATTACAATTGCGTTTGCAATTTTATTCAAATACGAACACGTTCCGGAAAAATAAATCAGATTATATTTAAATGGGGGTCACATCAGAATGATTTATGATGTGACCCCCATTTAAATTACTGTTTAGATTTTGCCTATAATTTTCAGTTACTTCTTTTGTACCACATAGAACATGATGATGGTGTTCTTAGCGAATAGTTTTTTAGAGCGCTCATCACCTTTAGTCCCGGTAGCTGATACAAGATAAGGAGTTAAATCCGAGCCTTTTATGTAAACAGTTCCTCCTGTCGTGTTGTATGTGTACGTGGCACTTTTCATCCACTTGGCCGGAGTACTAACCTTATCGTTGTATTTCCTCAGCAGGGAGATGGGAATATCTTTGAAAGCAAGTTCAGATTTTTCATTAAACACATAGACAGTAGACTCATTGGCATAATGACCCTCTTGATGCGATGTGTGGTTGAGGGTAAACTTTGTTATCTTAGTGGGGCTTTTGGCTTTATCTACTGTAAGTTCCATTTCCGTTTCCTCACTTATGTTTGTAATATAAGTCCTGCCTAATGCGGAGACTGTCTTTGTAAATGAAACCTTGCCTCGCCCGGAGAATTGGGTGTTGCTCGACTGATTTTGTTTCAACACAAAGAAGTCAGAGGGTTCTGTACAGGAGGAGAACTCATCTAGCCAATAGCCTCTTGTCCCCCTTAAATTGATGTGCCAGGAATCATGGTAAACATTCAAGTCTACTCCCTTAGCAGTATTGGCGTCCGGTGATGTATAAAAATGAATATCTCCCAACAAGTAATAGGCATTTCCGCCGGCAATATCACCCTCATTATCGTCATCTTCTTTTTCTACCGGCTCAGCGGTATTCACCTCTACGACGATTACTTTCCCTGCTTTCACCTCTACCTCTACTGTTTCGCGACGTCCCTGCTCGTTGATGGCTGTAACAAGCCATTTTCCCGCAGTTAGCAACTGATCAACACCTTTTTTGATCGTTTTCTTCCCTGTCACGAAGATGGACGGCCCATCATTGGAGGGGGAGCTTTCCTCTTTTTGCGAAATCACTATTTTTGCCGGCTGCTCCTTGTTCCGGTCCTGAACGACAATTTGACCCTGCTTCTTCTTGTCAACTTCTCGTGTAGCTTCTTGCGATACCCTTTCTATATGTTCGGCCAGTTGCTCGCACATGAAATCCGAAACCTCCACGGTAGTTTCCCCGAAAATCTCTCCAAAGACTTTCCCCCTAATGTAGTTTTTCATGTCCTCTTTCGCTTTTGCCTTTTCATTGAAATCTTTAGCATTCGCAAGCCGGTCCACATTGTCGGTGACCGAGACGATCTCCATACCGATCTCTGAGCCGGGCACTATGGTGGAGAAGGCGTCGAGTGCGATCTGGGCGCCACTAGTCGCTATTTCCCCATAATCTTTCGTCAGGTCTTGCAGGGTTAGTCCCTTCTCGCTAATCGTATACTGTACATCAAGATCTTTCATGGCCAGCAGGTCACCCATCAGCCGATTCCCGTGTCCATCGTACGACCCATCGAGCATCCTATTGTAAAATTCTTGCTCACTGCGAGGCTTACCGGCCCAGTCGTAGGTGTCCCAACACTTTACGGCACTTTCGTACATTTTGGTGCGTACATTTCTGTCCACATTGGTGTAAACCACCATATACCGCTGCCTGTTTCTTTTCTGAATGCCGGAAACTTTGCCAAAGAAATTGGTTACAGAACTGACCAGTCCCTTGGTCCTTGTAGGCGACTGCAGCACCCCCGATTGCTCCAGTTGTTGCGCAGCCATCACATACAGTTCCGCCTTTTCGCTTATGTCGGCAAGGTAGCCAACTAACCGTCTGCGCCCTTTCATGCTCAAGGTTCCCTCAAGCGGACCCGTCGTGAACCCGTCGGAGGTATAGCTCAAGAACTCGAGGAACATGGCCTCCTTTAGATACGCGAACTCATAGAAGAGCTCAACGTCAGATTGAAAACCTTCATAGCCAGTGTCGGAAGTGCTCTCTAATTTTATACCGGAAGGATCACAGCCCTGCTGTATCAGTATCAACAGTGCTAGCAGCATAGTGATGCATTTACGTGTCAACAATACTCTTTTTTTCATAATAACATCTTTTCTCACGCTAATTTGATTCTAGCGCGATTCTCATTTCTTTTTAAATAGTAAATAATCCGTGTCAATATAATACAATTTCAATTGTTTTGAAATTATTTCGTATCGATTGACTTGATGAAGAGCCACGACATCCTCTTGGGGTTCGGCTTTCCGCAAAGTATTGCCAAAACCGATCAGTTTTCATAAAGATGGATTTTGCGTTATTTTTTCAAATATCTGAGAAATGTTTTTGCCATCCTGAGAAATCCTAGATCGGTCTGGTGTGCTCCGTCAACTGAGCCTTCATAATCTTTTCCGGTGAGATTTTTAGCGGGAATATAGCGCAGATTGCGATAACCCTCTTTTCGGAGACGTTTGTAGAGCTGATGCCAATACTCATTCTTCTCTATCAGGTCATTCCTGCTTTTGACATCCACCAAAGCATAAGAAAATATCACGTTTTCTACCATGAAAATCGGCTTGTCAGGATGTTTTTCGGCAAGATATGTAAGGAAAAAATAGGCGCTGTCGCGTAAAATCTGTGTCGTGCAATTGGGCAGACAGTCAATCACATATTGCTCCGCATCAACTCTTGCCACTATTTCGGCCATTGACTTATCCATACGGGCATTGCCGCTGAATCCAAGGTTGATCACCTCCTGCTGCCTTTCACGGCTGATTATCGAGGTATAGACCATACCTGGACGTGAGGCGCATCCGCCTTGAGTGATACTTGTGCCGTAAAAGAGAATCGGCTTGCACCTCCCTTTTGTAAGCAGATTACTTTGTGGCATTCCAATGACAGCAGAGGAATCAACCCCTATTTCGACACATATGACTCCGTCATATAGGGGCAAGTAAGCCATATAATCACGCATTTGACCCGACATATTGCGGACAAACACATTAGAAGACTCTTTTCCATTGGGTTGCGCCGTACCTATGAAACGCCAGGTATCCTTTTCATCAAGGCAATAGAGGTCTATTCCCCGAATGCCCGTCCCGGCCATATGGGCCATATTGAAATTATTGAGAAGAGTCCACTTTGCTCCTATCGCCTTTGCATCAGTAGAAAACCTGACTGCCAGACCTGCCGAATTCAGGCCAAGATCCCATACCGCCTTACGGGTGACATCTTTCATATCGGCAGGTAGCCGTGAATAATAAAGCTCCGTATTGTCAAATCCCTGATTGATTAGCATCAACTCTCGTGCATCGGTATAAACAAGTTCGGAAGCCTTTTGACCCCAAACCAAAGCAGGCATAAGAGCAAACATCATCACAAAAAACACTCTTTTCATATCTTCTCTAAATCTTTATCCATTCTATTTCTATCCCCTTGCGCTCCATTCCACGGAACCAGGTCATCTGACGCTTTGCAAATTGATGAATGGCAATTCTGAGTCTGCTGACCATCTCTTCGTACTCCATCTTACCGGTAAGGTACATAGTCAGAAACTTATATTCGAGACCATACCAGATAAGATCCTCCGGTGGTATGCCGCTTTCCAAAAGCTGTCGCACCTCTTCCACCATGCCACCTGCCAGACGGGCATTCAGACGGGCGTCAATGCGTGCATTGCGCACTTCACGTGAAACGCTTATACCGATAAATTTGGTTTTTTTCGGCAAAAATGAGCTTCGTTTGACGGGGTGTTTCTCCTCCCATATTGCAATCTCCAAAGCACGGATAAGACGCTTGCGAGTATCATAGTCGGTGGTATTGTGGGGTTTGCGCAATGACTCATATTTAGCGATAAGCTCCTCTGTGGGGAGTTTCTCCAATTCAGCCCTCAGGGGCATATCAGGGGGAACTTCAGGAAGATAATAGCCACAGGTGGCAGCTTCGATGTAGAGTCCGGAACCACCACAAAGTATCGGCGTCTTACCCCTTTGCTTTATATCGCGGTATACTCGTTCAAAATCCTTTTGATACTCAAAAATGTTGTATTTTGAACCGGCATCGGCGATATCTATCAGATGGTAGGGAATCTCTCCGTACTCCTCCAGATCCTTGCCTGTGCCTAGATCCATCCCCCTGAATATCTGTCGAGAATCGGCGGAAATGATCTCTCCGTCCAACTCTCGGGCAAGTTTTACAGCATAACGAGTCTTACCGGAGGCCGTCGGACCCAGGACACATATCAGATCATATTTCTCAAATGGGGACTTTAGCATATAAGGAAATCCTTTAGTATATTCCACAAAAATAAACTAATTTTGCAACGTTTCGCACCATTTCTGCATCTATTGATGCAAGCAAATGAGAAAGACAGGTCATATATATGGCAAAGAGGAAGGAAAATAGAATCGACATAAGGAACAAGAAGGCTACTTTCGACTACGAACTGATAGAGCATTTCACAGCTGGCATAGTGCTCAGCGGTAGCGAGATCAAGTCCATACGTGCAGGCAAGGCTTCGCTTGTGGACAGCTACTGTTATTTTGTCGAAAATGAACTCTTTGTAAAGAATATGCACATCGCCGAGTATTGGTGGGGCTCCGCATTCAGCCATCAGGACCCGAAACGAGACCGCAAACTGCTGCTGACGAAGAAAGAATTGCGCAAATTACGACGTGCAACACGCGAAAAGGGTATGACCATCATTGCCACACGGCTTTTCATCTCGGACAACGGCTACGCCAAACTTAACATCGCTCTTGCCCGCGGTAAACGCGAATATGATAAACGCCAATCCATAAAAGAGAAGGATATGCGCCGCGAAATGGAACGCGTGTGATAGAGATCTACTTCTTCTTTTTCTCCTTGGGAGAAGGATGATAGTGTTTCTTAGGCTGCTGTACAACAGCCATAGCAGGTCTTTTCGCAACAAGACTCCATATAAGTATCACCAATCCCGCAACGATGAACGGGATGCTCAGCAATTGTCCCATATTAAGCACCATTCCCTCCTCAAAGGAAACCTGAGGCTCCTTAACATATTCGATAAGGAATCTCATACCGAAAAGCACTATAAGGAAAACCCCGAAAAGAGTACCTTTTTTAAGACTCTTAAGACGGTAACGGTAGACTGCAAGCAGTGCAAATCCCAGCAACAGATAACTCAAAGCCTCATATAGTTGTGTAGGATGTTTGGCTACGGTCTCTCCGCGCTGCACAAAAATAAATCCCCAAGGCAGATCGGTCGGATTGCCGTAAATCTCCGAATTCATAAGATTGCCCAGACGTATAAAACATCCTGCAAAGGCAACTGCTATGGCAATTCTATCCAAAATCCACATCATATCGAAACCATTCTTGCGACCATATTTGTGACAATACCACCAGATAGCCAGCAGTACGCCGATGGCTCCGCCATGACTTGCAAGACCTCCTTTCCATGGCATGAATATCTCAAACCAGTGAGATCTGCTCAGATAATAATCGGGTTGATAGAAGAGACAGTGGCCTAAACGGGCACCTACGATGGTACCGATGAGCAGCGCATAGAGCAGTGGCTCCAGCAGTTTTACATCGACTCCCTCTCTTTTGTAAAACTTGGCAAAAAGCCAATATCCGAGGGGGAAACCTGCAATAAAGAGCAGTCCGTAATATCTGACAGACAAAGGACCGAGTTCGAAGATCACCGGATCCACATTCCATACTACTGATAAAAAATCCATAATCTGTTGGTATTTATTTTAAACTAAAAAATCAACGTTTTAACCTGGCAAAAACGCTCATTGGCAGTATTTTACCGAAGCTATCCCTGAGCACCGATTCGCCACAATCCAACGAACTATACTTGTCCCCAAATGCACAACTCACCAAAGTCTCCGCCATAGCGGGCGAATAACCGTTGGAATAGAGATTAAGCAACATAAAACTCCCCTCCGGGGCAAGTATTGAGGCTATATGTAGGAGCATATCATAGATAGACTCATCGAGTTTCCACCTCTCGCCATCAGGACCATAGCCGTATGCCGGAGGATCAAGAATGATGCCATTGTAGAGGTTGTTTCTTCGTGCTTCGCGTTTAACAAAATGCAGTGCATCCTCGATTATCCAGCGTATGTTGTCAAAACCGCTACTCTCCATATTGCCACGTGCCCAGGTTACCACCTGACGTACTGAGTCCAAATGTATCACATCTGCTCCGGCTTTGCGGGCAGCAAGTGAGGCTGCTCCCGTATATGCAAAAAGATTTAGTACTCTGGGCGGAGTTCCATCGGTAAAAGAGGCTGCAATCTCCTTAACACTGCTATAAATATAATCCCAATTGGGAGCCTGTTCGGGGAAAACCCCAATGTGCTTAAATGAGGTGAGTCTAAGACGGAGATCAAATCCAACCCTTGGATAGGAGATCATCCACTCCTTATCCATCTTGTTAAGCATACTCCACGAGCCGCTATCTTCCTTGCCGGCCTTTCCCAAGCCTGCACCTGGGGCAAACTTAGTATGTGCACGTTTGAGCCACTCCTCTTCGGGAAGAGTGCGCTCCCAAAGAGCCCTTTGCTCAGGTCGAATCATCACATACCTACCAAAGCGCTCCAGCTTTTCGAAGTTGCCGGAGTCTATAAGTTCATAGTCGCGCCAAGACGAGGATGGATATTCGATAGTCATGCAATAGGATTATTCGCGTATAGCCTTGATACCGGGGAGTTCTTTGCCTTCAAGATACTCGAGCATCGCACCACCGCCGGTGGAAACATAACTTACCTTGTCGGCATAACCCATCTGTGTTACAGCCGCCACCGAATCGCCACCGCCCACAAGGGTGAAAGTGCCTTTTTTAGTAGCATTGGCGAGCATTTCTGCCATAGCATTGGTAGATTTGGCAAAATTGGGCATTTCAAAGACTCCGAGCGGACCATTCCAAAGAACGGTACCTGAGTTATCTATTATTTCCTGCCAAAGTTTGAGTGAAGAGGGAGCAGCATCCATAGCCTCCCAGCCGTCAGGAATCTCGAAATTGTCCACAATCTTGAAATTCGCATCGTTGCTGAAGCTGTCGGCTACCACTACTTCACGGCGAAGGTCGAGATCTATGCCTTTAGCCTCAGCTTTTGCCATAATGGATTTTGCGGTCTCAATCTGATCATCCTCGCAGATGGAGTTGCCTATTTTTCCACCCAGAGCCTTGATGAAAGTATATACCATACCGCCTCCGATAATCAGATGATCAACGCGGTCAATGAGGTTCTCAATAATCCCAATCTTGGAGGAGACCTTTGCTCCGCCGAGAATAGCGGTAAGAGGACGTGCGGGATTATGAAGTATCTTGTCTATGGCCCGGATTTCGCCCTCCATCACATATCCGAACATCTTATCCTTCGGAAAATAATTTGCAATAAGCGCCGTGGAGGCGTGAGCTCGGTGTGCCGTACCGAAAGCATCGTTGATATAGCAGTCTGCATAGGAGGCAAGTTTGGCAACGAATGCTTTTTGACTCTCTTTGATCGCAGCTTTGGCCGCCTGTTTCTCCTCATCGGTAGCATCATCAGCCAACCCGCGGGGTTTACCCTCTTCTTCTGCATAAAAACGGAGGTTTTCCAGTAGAAGTACTTCGCCCGGCTTGAGTGCCGCAACCTGTGCCTCAGCTTTCTGGCAATCTTCGGCAAACCGCACTTTGGTGCCGAGATACTCCTCTATACGGGAAATGATGTGTTTTAGGGAGAATTTTTCCGCCGGCCCCTTGGGACGGCCGAGGTGCGACATTATGATCAGCGAACCACCTTTTTCAAGAACTTTTTTCAATGTAGGAATAGCTGCTTTGATGCGGGTGTCATCTGTAATTTCAAATTGCTCATTCAACGGAACGTTGAAATCGACTCTTATAATGGCTTTTTTGCCTGTGAAGTCATAAGTTTCAATAGTAGTCATAAAAATATACTGTATAAATTGCTTCTTTATCGGCCGCAAAATTATAAAATATTTGACAAAAAGTTGCTAACCTTCAATATATTAATTACATTTGTATGACCCGATTCCTTGAACTTTGTAAAATCTTTTTGCCATGTCAAAATATGAGTCAAATCTCTTTTGGAATCCCCGGGATAAAATCGATGAGACAAATATCGAACGCACAATCTATGCCTTCGAATCACTTTTACTTCAATATAACACACGCACAAGGAATGTTATCGGCAACTACCGCGGCAATTTCAAAAATGACCGCGCCTTTTTCAACGAATTTCTCTCTCTGAAAAGAAAAGAGATCCTTTCCTGGCGTAACTGCGGTGTCAAGACTACCCGCAATGTGATGGAAATCATTGCACAAGTGCGCAGCCGGCTACCCAGTGACAATATTAAGAGTCTGGTTCACGACATTCCGATGCTGGATAGCGAAACAATCCTCAAAATCTTTAACCTCAAGGAAAAACTGGGTTATTTTCCGGTTTTCGCCACTCTGAAAGAATATATCCTTTCAGAGTGGCGAAAACCGGAAAATAACCCAGTTTTTCCTTGAGGTTAAAGATTTTGAGGATTGTTTCGCTATCCAGCATCGGAATGTCGTGAACCAGACTCTTAATATTGTCACTGGGTAGCCGGCTGCGCACTTGTGCAATGATTTCCATCACATTGCGGGTAGT
>DFOK01000091.1 GCA_002376715.1 Bacteroidales bacterium UBA3543
CCCTTTTCATTTTCAAGGAACTTTACAGCTGCATCGACTACCTGAGCTAATGTGAGATCGGATTCCTCAATATCGTTCTTGTAGGGAAGAACATTTTCCTCTTTACCTTTTTCCTGAAGCAGTATTATTTTTTCTGTACCATCTTTCAGAGCATTATAATCCTCCATGCCGTAAGAAACGGTGTAGCCCTTTTCAGCCACAATCTCATATATGGAACGCTCGGAATCCTCTTTGCCGAATGGTTTGGCAAAACCGCCTCCGCCAAAGAATTCGAATCCTGTTTCGGGCAACTCTTTAGCAATGGCGTAGTAGTCGCTCCTCGAAGGATTATGAGCGTAGAATGCTCCGGGAGTAGCGTGGTTTATTGTTACGGAGCTGATAATCCCAACTTTGCGCCCTGCATCGTGGAATTTGTATGAGATTGCCGTAACATTGGTAGTGTCCGGTGTCACTCCCAACATACCGTTACGTGTCTTGGTGCCGGTGGCAAGAGCAGTGCCTGCGGCTGAAGAGCAGGTGATGAACTCATTCGCTGAGTAAGTGGTAGCCATACCTAATATTGGGAATTGTGTAAATGTGAGAGGTTCGCTCCCTATAACCCCTTTTTCAGTAGCGTTGAATGCCTCCGTGACGGCTACATGGGAGAATCCCATACCGTCTCCTATGAAGTAGAATACATATTTGGCCTTCTTCTCGCTGCAGGATGTGGCTACTAGCAAGGTAAGGGCAAAAATTAAAAATTTTCTCATTTGTCGATATTGCTTTTTGTTTCATACAAGAAAGGGTGACACTTGGCCACCCTTTGCTTGTAAAATAGATAATTATTAGTGGGCGCTAAAAGCGCTAACTTTACGCGCACCATACATTATTCTTAGAGCCGAACAACGACGAAGCTCTTGCTTTACGTCTGTGATAATACCCATACGGGTATTTTCGTCGGCTTTAATGGATACTGTCATAAATGGACGGTCTGCCTCGCTTATAGATTCACGTTCTGCTGCTATGAAGTCGCGGATATCCTCAATGCTACGAAAAGCGTCGTTGAGCTGGATCTGTGACTCTGTACCATAGAGACTCTGATATTGGAGAGTCGGGGTACCGATATAGATGTAAGATGCAAGGTCTTTTCTTTCCAGTTTGGCAATTTCTGAAGCTCCTGGAAGGGATACTATTACCTTACGATCAGTTTGACGCATACTAACGGATACCATGAAGAACATCAAAATCATGAATATAATATCGGGAAGAGATGCGGTACTAATACTGGGGGTATCTCCACCACCTTTTTTTACAAATTTTGACATAATAAATCCTCCTTAACGTCTTCTCTTGGTTACATCCTTAGGTTCTGCCTCTGATATACTCTGCGGAACGGCTTTGCGCACTATAGCCTGTTGATCCTCATTAAGTCTTGAGTATTTTCTTCCATAGTTTGCCATAGACCATTCATCACGGAGCTCATTGATAGCGCGGATCAGCTCATTTTGTACTTCGATATACTTGGAGTAGCTGGTACCACGGTCATTCTGCAGAGAAATTACACCTTTGGATACAAGACAGTCACCATAGCCCTCTATGAAGGTCATCTCCTTATCAGGAAGATTGGGGTCATTTTGGGGATTGGTCATAAACTCCTTGATCTTATCCTTGAGCTGAGTAATATCCATGATCTCATTTCCTGCGTAGAGTCTATCCTGAGCATTGACTTTTACCTGGATAATGTTACGGCGGTTAACCTTCTGATCCTCCACTTTCATGTCCTCAGGGGGCATAACTGGTAGACGTCTCGATATACCTTCCTCCTTATCCATGGTACTCACCATCAAGAAGAATATCAACATCAAGAAGGAGATATCCGCCATAGAACCGCCACTAACTTCTGGTGTCTTTTTGGGTGCTCCCATCTTGATTACCTTTTAAATGAATTACGAATTGCACTCCAGAGAAGTGCTAAAATTGAAGCTGCAACAAATACATATGTCACATACAATGCTGTATCAGTGAATTTGAAAGTGGCTGCTGAAACCTCTTGGTTGATTTCAATAGGAGTACCAGGGGCGAGCAGGTAGCAACCTCCAATCACCACCACAACACCTGCTATCAGAATAAGAAGAGTAATGAAGCCCTTCTTAGTCTTAAAGGCCTTTGCAAGCGGAAAAATCAAAGCAAGTGCCGCTCCGATGCCTATAAGCGCGTATGCCCAGAATAGATTGATGTCGAGTATTTTGTCTGTCATAGACCCTGTCTGGGTCAGATAAAATACTGCGAGCAACACTATTGATATGGCAAACAGCAAGTATTGGATATACTTTAAATATTTCATAATTGGATGATTAATTCGTTGTTAATAATTGTGTACACTATTGATTGGTCCAAGGAAGGACTATTTCTGATGTTTAACCAGGAGGTCAACAAGCGAAATGGAGGCATCTTCCATCTGAACTACGATGGAGTCAACCTTTGCAATCAAATAGTTGTAGAACAATTGGAGAATAATAGCAACGATCAAACCACCTACAGTTGTAATCAAAGCAACCTTCATACCTCCTGCTACGAGTGCCGGAGAGATGTCGCCTGCAATCTCGATGGCGTCAAATGCCTGGATCATACCGATAACCGTACCCATGAAACCCAACATCGGAGCGATAGCGATAAAGAGGGTGATCCAAGAAAGACCGCTCTCAAGCTGACCCATCTGTACGGAACCGTATGAGGTAACTGATTTTTCAACTGCTTCAATGCCCTGGTCAGCACGGAGTAGACCCTGATAGAAAATGCTGGCTACGGGACCGCGGGTGTTACGGCATACCTCTTTAGCCTTTTCAACGCCACCCTCTTTGAGTGCTTTTTCTACATTGGCAACAAGCTTCTTGGTGTTGGTTTGTGCAAGGCTCAATGAGATAATCCTTTCAATAGCGATAGCGAGACCGAAGATAAGACACAACAATATTGTTGCCATGAATTCGGCACCACCTTCGATGAATTTCTGCTTGAGGGCCTGGTGCATGGGTTGGTCAGTCTTGCCTGCAGCAAACGGGTCAACGATTTCTTCTTCATCAACTTCAGGAGCTGCCTGAACATCTTCTGTAGTAGCTTCGGGAGTCTCTTCCTGTGCGTAAGCTACCTGGAACTGTGCAGATACGGTCATTAGGCCGAGAACTGCCAAAAACATGAAAAATTTTTTCATAAGTTTTGTTTTAATTGATTATTAAACGATTTATTAAAGTTATAGTCTTTGCGTAGTAAAATATCGCGCAATTTAGTTATTTTTTTTTAATAACAATTCATTTATTTGAAAATTCTCCTTTTAATGGCTGATTCATATGCGCTTTTACCTTTTCATTATCTGAAAATCTGCCCATAAGATGGAACAATTTGGTCACTGCAGCCTCGGTGGTCATATCATATCCGCTGATAAGTCCGCACTCCATAAGGAAAGCTCCGTTGGCATAGGCTGTCATATCTACACTGCCTGCCTGGCACTGGGTGATATTAACGATTATAACTCCCTTCGCTACACTTTCGGACAACATTTTTCCAAACCACTCCATAGAGGGTGCATTTCCGCTACCGAAACTCTCCAGAACTACTGCTCTAAGACCTTTTGTACCAAGAACTGCCTCCACATAAGCGGGCGTGATACCGGGAAAAATCTTTAGAATAGCGACATTGGTGTCCATTTTGAGGTAGAGGCGTAAACCTTCACCCCATTTTTCTGGATAGTGGACATATTCACGATAGTATCTTATATGAATGCCTGCCTGGGCGAGTACTGGATAATTAGCTGAACGGAAGGCTTCAAAGTATTCTGCATTGTATTTTGTGGTGCGGTTGCCGCGATAGAGATAACTGTCAAAATAGATGCATACCTCCGGTACTAGTGCATGGCCGTTTTCATCCTGGGTAGCGGCAAGCTCAATTGATGAGATAAGATTTTCCTTGCCATCTGTTCGCAGCATACCGATAGGCAGTTGGCTTCCGGTAAAGATAACAGGCTTGTCAAGTCGGTCAAGCATAAAGCTCAGCGCCGATGCGGAGTAGGCCATAGTATCTGTACCATGTAGTACCACAAAGCCGTCATATTCATCGTAGTTGTCATAAATAAGGGTTGCCAGTTCCTGCCAGAAAGTTATAGTTACATCCGAAGAGTCAATTACCGGATTGAAAGAGTGTGAATCGATATGGTAACCGAATTTTTTGAGTTCGGGCACCTCCTCGGTAATGAGTCCGAAGTTGAAGGGTTTCAGAAGCAGGGTTTCCGGATCCTGTTTCATTCCGATTGTGCCTCCGGTATAGATCAAAAGTATCGATTGGCTCATAGTGAAAAGAGTTTTCTTGCGTTATTTGTGGTAATAGTAGCTACGGTTTCTATAGGAATGCCCTGTATCATGGCAATATTGGCAGCTATATGGATTAGATAGGAGCTTTCGTTGCGTTTACCTCGAAAAGGAACCGGAGTAAGCCATGGGGCATCAGTTTCCAGCACAATATCATCAAGTGAAATCTTTTCCAGTGTAGCGGCGACTCCCGCATTTTTGTAGGTTGAAACACCTCCGATACCGATTTTGAAATCTCCTTGTGTTAGAATCCGCTTATAAGTTTCATAACTTCCCGAAAAGGCATGAAATACACCTCTGAGAGGGATTCCTCGTACATCCGAAAAGACTTTGAATATATCTTCAGTAGAATTTCTCAAGTGAATGATCACGGGGAGGTCAAGTGTGGCGGCGAGTTCCAACTGTTCGGCAAAGACCTTTGTCTGTTGCGTCAGGTAGTCTGTCGACCAGTATTTATCAATGCCTATCTCTCCGATGGCCGCGAAACGGCGGTCACGAGCATGCTTTTTTACAAAAGCAAGCTCCCTCTCCCAATCCTCACTAACAGATGTGGGATGCAGTCCGATGCAGGGTGAGAAAAGGTCCGGACGGCTATTAGAGAGCGAAATCATTGTATCATATGCAGACATGTCAATTCCCGGGAGTATACAATGGGTCACGCCTGCCTCTTCCATCCGTTGGATTACTTGCAGGATATCTTCGCTGAAAGCTTTGTCGTACAGGTGTGCGTGGGTGTCTATGAATTCCATCGTAAACTACAAAGTTATGGAAAATAATCAAGCAATAGAATACTTGTCTCCCATAATCTGTACTATTTTCCCAGAAATCTCGAGTTGCAGCAATTCGGTGGATAGCTCCCGTAGGGGAATGCCGGTGCGTTCCTCAATCTGCTCTGCTGTAAGAGAGTCTCTCTCCTTGAGCGTGTTGAGTATTGCGCGTGCATTGTCACCGGTAATCCCGTCGAAGAGATCGGTTGCGGAAGTTTTTGTGCGAAGTTTTCTCTCCCTCCAGCCCATAGATGCGCTGATGGTGCCGGGATTTGTAACGATCCTGGCGGCATCCCGTTCGATTAGATTATTACAGCCCTCGAAAGAGTTGTCCCCGATACGTCCGGGTATTGCGTAGACTTCGCGTGAGTAGGATGATGCGAGGGAGGCGGTGATCAGTCCGCCCCCTTTTGAATATGATTCTCCAAGCAGTATGGCGTCTGCCATACCTGCGATGATTCGGTTTCTTTTGATGAAATTGATCCTTATGCCCTCACAGCCACGATAGAAGTCGGTAATAAGGCCACCCTTTTCCATTATCTCTTCAGCCAGACCTCGGTGTTGTGGGGGATAGATAGTGTCGATGCCGGTGGCCATCACACCTACGGTGGGAAGTCCGTACTCCATTGCGGCGCGGTGTGCGGCTGCATCTATGCCGTATGCAAGCCCGCTTATTACCAAGGGTTTGCTTGATAAGGCGAGCTCTTCTATCACTTTGCGACAACTGCTTTTGCCGTAATAAGAGGCTTTACGCGTTCCCACCACTGAGATTACCCTGCGAGCGTTGAGGTCAGCCATTCCTTTATAGTAGAGTAGGATAGGGGCATCGTAGCACTCTCTCAACCGATAGGGGTAGTTTTGATCGGTTATGTAGAGTGTCTGCACCTCGTTGGCGCGCGCCCAGTCTATCTCTTTCTGTGCCCAGTCGAGTAGTGCAGGATTGGTTATGGCCTCGAGCATTTCCTTGTTGAAAGGAAGTATTTCACTGAGTTCTTCTTTGTTGAGTTTGAATATGTCGCCAATCTCACCGACTCTTTCGATGAGTCGGAGTGCAACCACCGGCTTGTAAGCGAACAATTTGCTTAGGGCGGCAGCATAAATGTAAAAATCATACTCCATAATAGCTTTTTTGTCGCTAAATTATGGAGTATGATTCTATTCGAGGTGCTTAAAAGACAATTTTTATATAATCAACATCGCATCTCCATAAGTGCCAAAGCGATAGCCTTCTTCAATGGCAACTTTGTAAGCATTCATCACATTGTCATAACCTCCGAAAGCTGCGGCATTCATCAGCATTGTAGATGAGGGGAGATGGAAATTAGTGATTACTGCATCGGGAATCGAGAATTTATAGGGTGGAAATATGAACCTGTTTGTCCAGGTGTCCAGTTCCTTGATCTCGTTTTGTGTGGTGACATAGGTCTCGAGTGCTCGTACAGTGGTGATACCTACTGCGAATATCCTATTGCCGTTAGCTTTGGCCTTATTGACCTTGTCAGCGGTTTCTGTAGATATAATTACTTTCTCAGAGTCCATTTTGTGCTTGGAGAGATCCTCTACATCTACGTTATGGAAATGAGCATTGCTCATATAGAGTGTGAGGAAAGTGGTGTCAATATCCTTGAGTTCCATCTTTTTGAAGAGAATTTTGCTGAAATGGAGGCCGGCGGCAGGGCAGGCTACAGCACCTTCTTTACTGGCATAGATAGTCTGGAAACGTTCAGTATCACACTCTTCAGCTCTTGAGCGTATCCATTTGGGAATAGGCAGTTCGCCGAGTTGCAGGAGTGTCTGTTTGAATTCCTCGTAAGTGCCATCAAAAAGGAATCTCAAAGTACGTCCTCGGGAAGTCGTATTGTCGATTACTTCAGCCACGAGGGCGTCATTTTCTCCGAAATAGAGTTTGTTGCCAATACGGATTTTTCTGGCGGGATCTACCAGCACATCCCATAAACGCTGGTCTTTGTTGAGTTCTCTGAGAAGGAACACCTCGATCTCCGCGCCGGTTTTCTCCTTGTTGCCATAAAGACGAGCAGGGAAGACCTTGGCATCGTTAAACACGAAAAGGTCGTGAGGTTTGCAGTAATCGATTATGTCCTTGAAAATCTTGTGCTCAATCTCTCCGGTCTCTTTGTTAAGCACCATAAGACGTGATTCATCCCTGAAATCTGCCGGATATTTGGCAATCATTTCTTCAGGAAGTTCAAAGTAAAATTGCGATAATTTCATTGTTTAGGAAAAATGTACAAAAAACACTCTCTTATACGAAAAAAAATCGAAAAAGTTTCAAAAAGTCAATTTTTTAGTGAAAAAAATCCTGATGCTGTTCGACGAAGAGCTGTCAAATAGC
>DFOK01000040.1 GCA_002376715.1 Bacteroidales bacterium UBA3543
CTCTTGCAGTATGCTCCATTGTAACAATCACATGATTGGCACCGACAATAAGGTCCATAGCGCCACCCATACCGGGAGTTCTCTTGCCCGGAATCATCCAGTTGGCAAGATTACCTTTCTCGTCCACCTGCATTGCACCGAGGAAAGTCGCATCTACGTGACCTCCTCTGATGATAAGGAATGAATCGGCTGAGGAACAAGCATATGCACCGGGAGTATAGGTGATATAACCACCTCCGGCATTAATATAATCTTTATCCTCTTTGCCTTCTTCGGGAGCGGGTCCCATACCTACAAGGCCATTCTCCGACTGAAGTGTAACATTTACACCTTCAGGAAGATAAGAAGGAATTGCGGTGGGAATACCGATACCCAGATTTACAACATCACCATCTTTAAGTTCGAGAGCTGCCCTTTTGGCAATAACCTCTCTCATTTGATTTCTGTCCATCATAGTATATCTATTTAATTATTAATAATCGATTATTTATTTTACTGACATCCTTTTTACAAACTCATGCACAATGAAGGATGCCACATCATCGGCATAACTATTCATACCGAAACCTGCATCATATCCCAGTTCTTTTGCCAGCTCGTGGGAGATGCGGGGACCACCGCACACAAGTATCATTTTATCGCGGAGACCCTCAGCCTCCATTAATTCCACAAGTTCCGTCATATTTTTGATATGAACGTCCTTCTGGGTAACTGTCTGGGAGACAAGCAACGCATCCGCATTGAGTTCAATGGCTTTTGCTAGAAAATCTTCATTGGGAACCTGGCTGCCGAGGTTATAGGCCTCAAACATATCGTAACGCTCAAGACCAAAGTGACCGGCATAGCCCTTCATATTCATAATCGCATCAATACCCACAGTGTGAGCATCAGTACCTGTTGATGCCCCCACAACCACCAATTTACGACCGATATTCTCTCGGATGAAGTTATCGGTTTGATCCATATCCATTACAGTCGATTCAACTTTCGGAACATAAATCGATGTAAAGTCCACAGTATGTACCGTGCTGCCGTAGCAGTTGAAAAAAGTATATCCCGGAGTGAGCTCGCGGAAATATACTACGAGAGGGTTTTCAAAGCCCATACTTTTTAGCAGCTGCTTAGCAGCTTCGGTTGCCTCTGCACTAGCAGGAACCGGAAGAGTGAAACTAAGTTGCACCTTTCCATCGTTCATTGTGTCGCCGTAGGGCTTTACCTTGGTCAGATCAAGAGTCTTGTCGAATTCCTTGTCAGACATTGAATATAATCCACAGCTCATATTATTTTACTCCTTTCATTAATGTTACAAATGGATTCATATAATTTTCGCCTTTCTGGCATACGCCGTCAAGACCTTTACCACCATTCTTTGGACGTTTAACATCACCGAAAATACCCTTTTCAAGGGCATTGAAAAGACCTTCGGCCACTATTTTTTCCAAAAGCTCCACTGCATCATCAAGCACTTTGGCTGCCCTGTTGCGTATAATACCACCCTCTTTGAACTGAACTTCGTCACCGATATCCTTCATGTTTCCGAATATATATTTAGCATTTTCGATAGCAAGGTAACGATCACTCATAAAGGGAGTGTGGACAGCCTCAGTAGGCATACCCAGAAGCTGGATACCCTGATTAGTCCAGATACCGATCATATTGAAGAGAGCATCCTGAATGTGTCCCTTGAAGATGTTTCCGGTCATAAATTTGGTGGGAGGCATATATTTCAAAGGTGCCTTTGGAAAAATTTCACGGGTCATCTGCGCCTGTGCCAGTTCATAGAGAAATCCGTTTTCGAGTTCGGGATCCATCTCGAATGCGTGTCCCAGACCCATTTGCTCCTCAGGAAGACCTGCCAGCAGTGCGAGCTGCTCATTTATTAAGTCTGATACAAGTACTGTATGCGCAGCTTCCACCGCATCTGATGTGGTAAGGTAATTGTCCTCGCCGGTGTTTATGATAACACCTGCAAACCCGTTGATGACACGGGAGAAAAATTGATCTACAAAAGTCCTCTGCATATTGATATCCCTGAAGAGAATTCCGTAGAGAGCATCGTTGAGCATCACATCAAGACCTTCAAAAGCACCCATAATGGCGATCTCGGGCATACAGAGTCCTGAGCAGTAATTACAGAGGCGAATATAGCGTCCCAACTCCTCTCCTACCTTATCAAGGGCCTCACGCATGATACGGAAGTTCTCTTGTGTAGCATATGTACCACCGAAACCTTCAGTAGTAGCTCCGTAAGGCACGTAATCGAGGAGGGACTGTCCGGTAGTGCGGATTACAGCTATGATATCTGCCCCCTGGCGTGCTGCTGCCTCAGCCTGAACTACATCTTCGTATATATTACCGGTAGCTACGATTACATAGATATATGGTTTAGGCCCCTCGCCTATTGTATTTAAATAGTGATTTCGACGCTCGCGTCTTGCACGGATACGGTCAATAGAGCCATTAATAACCGGCTGTAGAATCTCATCTATTTTCTCTTTGTCAACTACTTCTATTCTTACAAGGTCAATTGTGCCGGACGAAACCCCTTCTGCAATCTGCTGAGGCGATAGCCCGGTCTGAACCATTGCGTTTCCGATATAGAAAAGTACACCCTGATTCAAAACACCTTTACCCTTGAGTTCATCTACAACGACATTTGGGAGCGGCACCTGATTTTCATCGACACCATCAATACCCAAAAGTCGGCATAGAGTCCTTTCCACGGCGACCGTGGTATAAGACTCTACGAAAGCCTGCACGTCGTCCGCAATATTCTTTGCCAGAGAGCGTGCGTAGTCGACTTTCTTGAAATCTAATCCTAATTTGCTTTGCACCATAAAATAGTTTGTAGTTATAAAATAGTTTGTAGTGTGTAGTATGTAGTA
>DFOK01000002.1 GCA_002376715.1 Bacteroidales bacterium UBA3543
ATTCTGCATATCCGTACTAGAAAAGCGAAAGAGGGTTATCTTTATGTGAATAAATACATAATGGACAATGTGGCAAATTTAGATTGTGAGCAGGACAACATTAAAATAATGTATGTTTATAATGACAAGGAAGTAGAGACAAAGGATGAGGTAATGCAGCTTATCGGGCTGAGAAAATGGAGGCTCAAAACCGTAAAGGTTGTACAATATGAGCAATTGGGAGTACTAACCGTCTATATTACCGGCAAATAACAAATTCAAGATGAAACCCCGGGAACTATTTCTTTTTATTTTGGTTTGTTTTTTTGCATTGATTGGGTGTTCACAAGTCAATAAAATAAAAAATAATGATGACTTTGATACTAAAAACAACCTGATCGAGTTTGAAGATATCTATTCAAATCAGCAAAAAAGTGGCGAAGAATTGGGCCCCTGGTGGATTTTTTATAAAGTCAAGATAAATAACAGCACAGATTCCACAATCAGTTTATATCCTAAAAAAGAGCTTGTATCGGTAAAAGATATTGAATCAATCAGAAATAGAAAAGAGTTTATCAGCACATCAGTTTCAGGTGTGGGGGACGCATTCCTTTTATTTAAAAATGACACGATTCCTTTATATTGTCGTTACAGTCCAATAACATTGTCTCGGGATTCATGTCACCACTATCTTTTTTACACTAATCCGGTTGAAACAAAACAATTATATGATTCTTATGTTCAAGAATATGAAGAATTTCAATCTTTCTTGTCAGATATTGTACAGTCTTCTATTTTCGTCGTGATTTTTAATGAAAAAGAGACTTGTTATTATTCTCCCGGCCTTGAATTGAATTTTTACGGTAATCCCGAAGAGCAGTCGGAATGGGTTTTCCGGTAAATGTTCTAATTATTAAAATGTTGCGGTGGCCTACCAAACAACCGCTTTTGATGCTGTGCTTTCGTTCCAGCATCTGTCCACTACAGTCACGACATATTTGAATTTACGGTTTCGCTTTCCTTCCGGTTTGAAGCTCTGATCTTTTGTGATCGTGATAATGTATTGGCTGTCATCCAAATTGATCTCTTCCTTTTCAGGAAATCTGTAAACCACATAAAAGTGGGGTTCTTGCATTACGTCATCAGTGGGTGTTATTTCCCATACGATAGAACCTCGTCTTATCTTTATGGATTCTACGGGGTCGGGATTGATAGCATCAATATTGGTGTAAGCGGGTATAAGAGCCGGGTATCGCTGATATACATTTTCCAAAGAGTCAGTAATGGAGAAGGGAAGGGAGGGTGCTTGTTCAACTCTGCGGGGAGCTTCCCTGCGCTGCCCTTCAGCTTTGATCACCGGAGCGGGGGTCAATGTCCATCCCGGCCACCATACATTACCGTCAACATTGGGGAGGGTGCGCACGAGTTCCATTTTTCTGGGCATCTGAGTGATTTGCGGATTGTCGAGGTCGGGTTCGTTGAAGGTTGAGATACTTTGTCCAATATAAAGATGTCCTTTGAAATTGCTATCGTTCCACCAATTTATAAGCACATCGTAATCTGCGGCAGGATGACCGATTTTCCAATAAAGCTGGGGTACCATATAGTCGATGATACCTTTCTCAGCCCAACCCGGAACATCCGCGAAAAGCTGTTCATAGTTGGAGAGGCCGTTGGTCCTGCTGCCGCTGCCATCGGGGGTGTCCTTTAGATTCCTGTGGATTCCGAAGGGTGAAATTCCAAACCTTATCCATGGCTTGATAGCCTTTATAGCAGTATTGATTTCCCGCATCAGGGTCTCCACGTTGTTTCTTCTCCAGTCATTCTTTTGCCAATACTCAAACCCCTGCGCTTTACCATATTTCACAAAAGATACGTCATCGTGAAACTCTTCGTAGGGTACGGGATAGGGATAGAAATAGTCGTCAAAGTGAATTGCATCCACGTCATACCTATTGACGATATCCACGATAACCTTTACGGTGTGAGATACCGATTCGGGCTCGCCCGGATCGAAATAGAGTTGTTTGCCGTATTTTTTGAAAATCTCCGGTTTCTTGAAATAGAGATGGTCGGGGTGGAGTACTTCGGTATCGTTGGAAGTGACACGATATGGATTGAGCCAGGCGTGAAACTCCATTCCGCGTGCATGAGTCTCTTTGATCAGAAATGCCATAGGATCCCAGTAGGGATCGGGTGCTTTGCCCTGCTCTCCGGTTAGAAAACGGGTCCAGGGCTCTATATCCGACTCATAGAAAGCATCTGTCTGGGGTCTTACCTGGAAAAGAATGGCATTGCAGCCAAGTTTCCGGAGTTTGTCCAGTGATTGGACAAACCATGCCTGGATCTCCTCCATGGTCATTGTCCGCATCTGTTGATTACCGACAATATGTAACCAGGCGCCGCGGAACTCACGTTTTGGCAATTCTTGTGAAAAACAAACGCTGATGGCAATCATCAGCATCATAAATGTGGAAACGACTCTTTTCATTGCGGAATTTCTGTTAATTGATGAATTACCCGCAAATATAATGAAAAGAGAGTTATTTTAGTGTGAAAATATAGGTAATGGTGCCTTCTTGGGAGATGGCGCTGCTGGTGTTGAATTTGGCTTTGAGAGCGGCTTCCTTTGCGGCCTCCCAGAGGGTTCTGTTTGTAACTGTGGTACCTGCAACGCCGGGTTGTGCAGAGGTTACATTGCCATTTTTATCCACCATTATCTTTACCACCACACGGCCGGAGGCCTGCACGGAATATTCGGGGAGAGGTAGGGAACCCATTAATGAGCGTCCTTTGAGCTGAGCACTGGGAGTGCCGTCAGTAGAGCCGGTCCGCGTATTACCCTGAGAGTGGCCTGCAGTAAGATTGTCAGAGGGGTGTTCAGCTGTCTGAGGTGCGAGTGTGTCCTTCTTATCGTTGACGGCTGTGGGGAAGAGAGCCCTGCGGTTGATCTCCTTTCGGGGCGGTTCAGATACCTCTACATCACCATCATCGCCGACTGTAGCCTCAAGAGCCTCGTTACTCTTTGTTCCCTCCACAGGACCTTCGGAGCGCTGTACAAGCCTTACCTCCTCTTCAGGGTTGGGGTTTGGAGTTCTGGGTTCGATGCCTGCTGCCACTTCTATGGGCTTAGGCTCTTCTTCAGATAGAAAATCCATAAGAATTGCCTGCTCTTCGGGTGGCGGGTAGTTGTATTTAAGTCCGGAGCCGACACCAATAAAGAGCAGGGCGATATGGAATATCGCCGTCAGTCCTATGCCGAACATATTGGATTTGCCGTCTTTGCTACCTGAACTCATTTTCAGTCTATTATTCCGGCGAGGTCGCCATTATTACTTTAAATTTGTTTCGCTTCGCAATGTTCATCAGTGCCACTACTTCCTTAATGGGAACGGTTTCGTCTGCATAGATGGAAAAAGTCGGGTCATCTTCCCCCTGAAGTAGATTTATGACACTTCCCTCAATCTGGTCAAAGCGGATAGGCATCTGGTTACCGTTGATGTGGTAAGAGACCATGTTCTGCTCGGGATAGTGCTTTATGGAGACGCTGACTGTGGCCTTGGCAGACACCTGTCCCGTACTCTTGGGCAGCAGGAGCTTGAGAGCGTTGGGATTGACCAGTGTGGATGTTATCAGAAAGAATAGCAGCAGCAGAAAAACAATGTCCGTCATTGATGACATCGAAAATGATGCTTCTACCTTGGTTTTTCGTTTTATGGCCATAACCGGATCAATAAATAGTTGAGTCCTGTCTGGACTGTAATGTGTCAAGAAGATCGATGGTGACATTTTCCATCTTGAATACCACATCGGATACTCTTGCGGTTAGGTAGTTGTAGGCAAAAAAGGCCATAATGCCAACTATCAGACCGCCCACAGTGGTAACCATAGCTGTATATATACCTCCGGAGAGGAGAGTGATGTCTATGTTGTTGCCTGCCTGAGACATATTGAAGAATGCCTGAATCATACCCATTACCGTACCAAGAAATCCGATCATAGGTGCACCGCCAGCTATGGTGGCCAGGAAGGGAAGTCCTTTCTCGAGTTTTGCAACTTCGAGGTTACCGACATTCTCTACTGCTGTCTGTATGTCTGTAAGGGGTTTGTCAATCCTTTCGATCCCTTTCTCTACCAGTCTGGCAATCGGAGAAGAGGTTTTTTTGCAAAGACCCAGAGCAGATTTGATTTTACCGTCCAGGATGTAATCGTTGATGTCTTTCATAAAGGTCTTACTGATTTTTCCGGCTCTTCTGATGGCCCACCATCTTTCACCAAAAATATAGATACCTATTATGGAGAGTAGTGCGAGCACTATCATCAGCCATCCACCTTTGATTGCCATATCAATCAAGGAAAAGGTGAGTTCCTCCTGCACTGGGGCAACTGCGCCCTCAATTACTTCAGTGCTTGTCTGTAGAAATGTAAAAAGCATAAATGTATCTGTTTTATTTTTTATTGTTTTCAAAAAGGGGATAGGGATATCTGACTTCCGTCAGGAAAAGCGCGTGACCGGGAACTGATTGTCCGGCCCTGCAACGCTCTTTTTCCTCTATCAGCTGTGTGATCCATTCCGGGTCTCTCTTCCCTCTGCCGATATCCAAAAGTGTGCCAACCATCGCTCTTACCATGTTTCTTAAAAAACGATCTGCAGTGACGCAAAAGCAGAGATGTGTCTCATCAATCCGCTCCCATAGAGCCGATGTCACACTACAAATGGAGGTCTTATTGTCACCGCCGAGCTTTTCAAAACTCGAAAAATCTTTTGTTCCGAGCAGATACCGAGCAGCAATGTTCATCTTTTCCATATCAAGGCGATGTCTGTAATGGTATGAAAAAATGGCAAAAGGGTCTTTTTCGGTGTGGACATAATATCTGTATGTGCGGCTTATGGCATCAAAACGGGCGTGGGCATCATCAGTAACCTGACAAATATTCTGAGCAATGATGTCCGAAGGCAGAATGGCATTTATTTTGCGTAATATCTCCTTGGGCTTCTTAGTGCATTCCGCTGAAATGTCGAAATGGGCTATGAATCCTTTGGCATTGACTCCGGCATCCGTCCTTCCGGCGCCTGTAACAGAAATCCTCTCTCCTGTTGCGAGAGTTAGTGCCCTCTCCAGAACGGCCTGCACGGAGATAGCATTCTTCTGGATCTGCCATCCGCTATCTGTCTCTTATACACACT
>DFOK01000054.1 GCA_002376715.1 Bacteroidales bacterium UBA3543
ATGATATGAAAGAGATTTATAAAAATATTCTCGGGATGATCGACCTGACCTCCTTAAATGCCACCGATACTCGCACATCGGTAAGAGCTATGGTGGAAAAGGTAAACAATTTCAACAATGTTTTTCCCGACTATCCAATGCCTGCTTCGATATGCGTATATCCCAATTTTGCCGAAGTCATAGCAGGTGCCCGCAAAAGCAGGGATATTCGTATCACAGTAGTTGGAGGCTGCTTTCCGGCATCCCAGAGTCCCCTCAAAGTCAAGGTGCTGGAGTGCACAGAGGCGGTGACCGATGGAGCCGACGAGGTAGATATCGTACTCGCACTCAACTCATTTCTCGACGGTCGTCCGGAGGAGGCATCAAGAGAAATTTATGAGATCAATAAAGCCGTAAAGGCGATCAATTCCGATGTCCATCTAAAGGTGATCCTCGAGACGGGCGCGCTTAAAGATGCCGGTCAGATAGAGCGTGCATCCATGCTTGCAATGGAGGCCGGAGCGGACTTCATCAAGACATCTACCGGCAAAATCTCCCCTGCAGCTACCCCTGAGACCGCACAGGTAATGTGTCAGGCTATTGCAAAATATTATGACAAGACCGGGCGCAAAGTAGGTTTCAAGCCTGCCGGCGGTATAAGCACACCCGAAGAGGCTCTAATATATTACAATATCGTTCGTGATACGCTTGGCAGCAAATGGCTCACTCCCGCCCTATTCCGTTTCGGAGCAAGCCGTATGGCCAACAACATCCTTTCGGCACTCGAAAACAAGGAAGTGAAATATTTTTAGATAGACTTTATATTGTCAGCAATCATAGCCACGAGCAACTCTCTGGCCTCTTTGCTGGCCCAACCGATATGAGGGGTAAGCAACAGTTTATCCCTCTTTTTCATTTTCAGATAGGGATGGTCTGAGGGTATGGGCTCTTTAGTAAAGACATCTACCGCTGCACCCGCTATAATTCCATCATCCAGAGCCGTTGCCAGATCTGCCTCATTGATGATGCCTCCACGACCCATATTGACGATATATCCTTTAGAATTCATCGCCTTCAATTCCTTAAGGGTGATTAGATCTTTTGTGCGCTCATTGAGCGGAGCGTGGATGGTTATTATATCGCTCTCGGCAAGCAGCTCTCCCAACTCTTTTGCAGGATATCTGTCGGAATGTGCCTTCCCCGAAGTGGGGAAATAAGAGACCTGCATCCCAAAAACTTCGGCAATCTGTGCTACTCTGGAGCCGATATTACCAAGGCCTATGATACCGATACGTTTGCCCTTGAGCTCGTAGAAAGGATTTGTAACATCGGTAAAAGAGCCGGCTGCACTGTAATGACCGCTTTTGACTGCATCGTCAAAATAGGGAGCCTTGCCTACAAGGTTTAGAATGTGCATAAAAGTTACCTGTGCCACACTTTCAGTGGAATAGTTAACCGCATTGCGTACCGGAATATTTTTGGATGCAGCATAAGCCAAATCCACATTATTCATACCTGTAGCTGCCACGCAGATAAGTTTCAAGACGGGATTGGAGTCGATCTCCCGCTCTCCCACCCACACTTTGTTGGTGATGACTACATCATATCCGCTAATGCGTTCCACTACCTCTTCGGGAGCTGTGGACGAGTAAGTTGTCAATTCTCCCAAAGAAGAAATCGGCTGTAAGGAAACATCATCCCCTATTGTTGCCGAGTCGAGAAAAACAATCTTCAGTTTCTGCATATCCTAATGTTTTAATCCGGACACAAAAATAACAAATTATTATTGTTAACTTTGTGTGTTTTGAAAAATCAATAGAAGAGGTGAGAACAAAGAAATTTTATACCGGTAAGACAGCACTTGTCACAGGTGCAGGATCCGGCATCGGAGAGGCCATAGCCTGTAATATGGCAAAAAATGGCGCAAACGTGATTGTAACCGGCCTGGGTATCGACCAGCTGGAGAGAGTATGTGAAATATGCCGCAGTTATGGTGTGAAGGCATGGCCTTTCGAATTTAATTTGGAAAAGAGGGAGACCATTGACGAACTGGTTTCATTTATGGAAAAGGAGAATCTAAAACCTGAAGTCATAATATTCAACGCAGGCATTTCCCAGAGAGCGCTCGCTCTTGACACCGATTTTTCCGTAGACCTCAAACTGATGGACATCAATTATTTCGGTTCGGTCTATATGACGAAAAAACTGGCTCCCATGCTAAAGGCAGCCAAATGTACTCACATCGGTGTCAACACCTCCATTTCCGGACTCTTCGGATTTCCCCTCAGATCGGCCTATTGTGCCTCCAAAAGAGCTCTGTTCGGCTTTTTCGAATCGCTTGACCTGGAGAACGACAATATCAAAGTGACATTCATCATTCCGGGACGTGTCAACACCCAGATCAGCAAAAGTGCGATGTTGGCTGACGGCAAACCCTACGCCAAAATGGATGCAGGCCAGGCAAATGGAATGGATGTTGACCTTTGCGGAAAGGCCGCAATAAGGGCAGTTGCAAAAGGAAAACACAGAAAGCTCATCGGACGAATTGAATTGCTGATGTGCTACATATACAAATATACACCGTGGCTCTATTGGAAATTAGCTAAGAAAATTTCCGCCACCTGACCCCATTTACAGATATGAAAGAGAGAATCAAAGTTATCAGCGCCATTCAGCAGGTAGGCATTGGAGTGCCCGATGCACAAGCTGCCTGGAAATGGTATATCGAACAATTTGGAATTGACATAAGAGTACTTGCCTCTGAAGGTGTAGCTGACAGGATGTTACCCTACACCGGAGGCAAACCCCAGCCAAGATTTGCCATTCTGGCACTCAACCATCGCGGAGGCGGAGGATTTGAAATCTGGGAGCCCCGCGGCCGAGAGCTCAACTGGCCGGCCTCTACCCCACTTTTGGGTGATACCGGTATCTTTATTTGCAAAGTAAAATGTCCCGATGTGCAAGCGGCTTATGATACCTATAAGTCAAGGGGACTTGACCTGCTCAACTCCCCTTGTAAATCATTTGCCGGACTGGATCACTTCTACATGAAAGACCCTTGGGGCAACATTTTCGAAATCGAAGAGGACTACTTTGAATTTACCAAAGTCAAAGGCGCCATCACAGGAGGCTCAAACGGAGTTGTAATAGGAGTTTCCGATATGGAGCGATCCATTGATTTTTATGGGAAACTGCTCGGTTATGACCGCAAAACTGCTGATGCCGAAGGTGTTTTTGACGACCTCAAGGGAATATCGGGTGCAGATCAGAAGTTACGCCGGGTGATGCTGGAGCGTTCCCAACCATTACAAGGTCCATTTAGCGAAGTGCTCGGTACTACACATCTTGAATTGGTGCAGTCACTCGACCGCGCTCCCGTCAAACTCTATCAGGACCGTTTCTGGGGCGACCCGGGATATATCCATCTCTGTTTTGACGTGCGCAATATGGAGGCCATCCGCAAAGATTGCGAAGCTGCAGGACATCCCTTTGTGTGCGATAGCGGATCTGACTTCGGTATGGGCGAAGCCAACGGCCATTTCACCTACATCGAGGACCCTGACGGCACATTGATCGAGTTTGTAGAGACCTACAAGGTACCTATACACAAGAAACTCGGCATCTACCTTAACCTTGCCGGAAAGGATGACCGCAAACCCCTACCCAGAATCATTACCAAAGCATTCAGATTTCTCAGGGTAAAACCGGAAAAATAATCTATTGCAAAAATAGAAGGTCAGCTACCACAAATAGCATAAAGAGTAGTGATGCAATGCCGTTTGATGTAAAGAAAGCGGCATTTAATCTTTTCAGATTTGTGGGGGATATGATCGTGTGCTGGTAAACCAGCAACGCGAGAAATATGCACGCGCCTATGATGAAAAGCCAGCTACCCGAAATGAGCCGGCCGAAAAGCGGTATCAAAATAAACAACAGAAGATGTCCTATCAGGGAAATGCGCATTGCTTTTACGCGTCCGAACTTCTGAGGCACCGAATGAAGACCCTCTTCACGATCAATCTCTTCATCCGACAGGGAATAGAGGATATCAAAACTTGAAGACCAGAGAAAAACAGAGAGAGAAAGCATCAGAATTGCCGGTGTGAAATAACCTGTAAGCGCTACAAATGCGGCAGAAGGAGCTATTCCAAGGGCGATTCCTAGCACATAATGGCTAAGCCAGGTGTAGCGTTTCGTATAGCTATAGCCCAATAGTACCGCCAGAGCCGGAAAGCCGAGTATAAAACAGAGTAAATTTATACTCAAAGCTGTCAGAAGGAAAAGCACCACATTGACTATCACAAATACAACGGCCTGGCGAGGTGATATTTTTCCGGAAGGAATTTCCCTGAAAAGAGTTCTCGGATTGCGGGCATCGATCTCCCTGTCGGCATAACGGTTGAATCCCATTGCGCTGTTGCGCGCAAAGAACATACAACCCACTATCTTTAAAAGCAACAGCCATTCGAAATTTACTCCCGGCTCTTGAAGGGCGAGCACAAATCCTATCAGCGCAAAGGGAAGCGCAAACAGGGTGTGTGAAAATTTTACTAACGAAAAAAAGTTGGCAACCTTCTTGTAAAAACCGTACATCTCCCTATCTCAAAACAGCCCCGAATTTTGTCTGAAAGGCCTTGTAGAGTTTATCCACAGCCTTTTCTACATCAGCATCGGTAAGAGTCTGATCCGGATGCTGAAGAGTGAAGCCCAGTGCATACTGCTTCTTGTCGGAAGGAATCTTGTCTCCACGGTAAACATCAAAGAGAGTTACCTGGCGGAGCAGAGCCTTTTCTGTCTGGAAAGCGCATTTGCGAAGTTCGGCAAAAGTTACATTCTCATCCAGAAGCAGCGCAAGGTCTCTGCGAACCTCGGGATATCGAGGAAGTTCCTTATATCTTATTTTATTTCGTTTGAGCAGTTCCATTATGGCATTCCACCTGATTTCAGCAACAAATACCACCTGCTTGATGCCATAATAGCGTGCCAGAGCAGGCTGTATGACACCTAAAACTGCCACCTGCTTACCCTGTAGCCTATATTCCAGACCTTCACTGAAGAGATCCGAAGGAGCGGCATCGGTGTCAAGATCATAGATATTGCATCCCAACCTCTTGAGAAGCAATTCCAGATAACCCTTAAGGGCGAAATAGTGGCCGTTACCTGTCTCGTTGCGCCAGGATTTGGTTCCATGGCCGGTAATTGCCATTGAGATACGCATCTCCTCCCTGTAGGACCTGAGATCGGAACCGGGATCCTTTTCACCCTCCTTTGGAACAAAGGAATAGACATTACCTATCTCGAAAATCTTCAAATCGGTAGTCTGGCGGTTAAGATTGTATGCCACAACCTCAAGAGCGTTGAGAATCAAAGTCTGGCGCATGCAGTCGAGATCGTGACTCAGGGGATTGAGCAGTTTTACCAACTTGTCAACAGGGTATGTATTGAATTTTGAATAATAGTCACTCTTTGTAAGGGAGTTATTCATTGTCTCCACAAAGCCGTTGTTTGCCAGAAAATCCGATATACGTGAACGAAGAGCCTCCGGATCGGGGCTTGGAGTCCTGTTGATGCCCACCTTCATACTGAGAGGAAGTTCTACATTGTTGTAACCATAGATGCGAAGAATCTCTTCCACTACATCACATTCACGGGTAACATCCACCCTATAAGAAGGTACATCCACCAGACAGCCTGTTTCGCTCTCATTTCTGATGTAGAAATCCAATGAGACCAAAATATCCTTTATGGTTTGAGTCTCTATTTTTTTACCTATAAATGATTCCATGCGCGCATAGTCGAGTTCAACCTGCAATTCATGGAATTTTTTGGGATAGGACTCTTGGATTTCTCCTATAATGCGTCCGCCGGCAACCTCTGTGATAAGCATTGCGGCACGTTTTGCGGCATACATCGTATTGAGGGGATCAACTCCACGCTCATATCTGAATGAGGCATCAGTCTTGAGACCGTGCCTCTTTGAGGTCTTGCGAATGCTTGTGGGATTGAAATAGGCACTCTCGAGAAATATGTCAGTGGTAGTCTCCGTCACTCCTGAATCTTCTCCGCCGAACACTCCGGCTATACACATCGGGTTCTTTGCATTGCAGATGACGAGGTCTTCAGAGGAAAGGGTTCTCTCCACTCCGTCCAGCGTTACGAATTTGCAGTCAGGCGTGCTTCGGCGAACAACCACTTCGTCTCCCTCTATTTTTGCCGCATCAAATACATGCAAAGGGTGGCCATTTTCATTGAGGAGGAAATTGGTGATATCCACAATGTTATTGATGGGGCGCTGGCCGATCATCATAAGACGCTCTTTGAGCCAATCGGGAGAGGGACCCACTTTGACACCGCTTATGGAAATGCCGATATAACGGGGAGCCAGGTCAGGTGCCTCAACCCTAACGGGAATAGCCTTTCCTTCCCCTTTTCTGAAGCCCTCTACCGAAGGAAGTGTAAACTCAACGGGTATATTTCTCAACTTGCAGTATGCGTAAAGATCGCGAGCTACTCCTATGTGGGATGCACCGTCGATACGATTGGGTGTAAGGCCTATCTCAAAGATAGTATCGGTCTTGAGCCGAAGATAATCCTTTGCTGTAGTGCCCACAACGGCTTCAGGTTCCAGCACCATTATACCCTGATGGTCGGTGCCGATACCGAGTTCATCCTCGGCACAAATCATTCCGTAGCTCTCTACACCACGGATTTTCGACTTTTTGATCTTGAAGCCGCTGCCATCTTCGTTTGGGAGCGTGGTGTCCACTGTCGCCAGGAGCACCTTCTGTCCCGCTGCAACATTGGGAGCACCGCAAACCACCTGTAGGAGGTCAGGAGCACCGGTATTGAGTTTTGTAACGTGCAGATGATCCGAGTCGGGATGGTCGAAACATTCCACCACCTCTGCAACTATGACTCCGGCGAGACCGCCGGGAATTTGCTCCACATGCCTCATCTGCTCCACTTCCAGACCTGTAGAGGTCAATATCTTTTCAACTTCTGCCGGCCGGAGATCAAATTTGAGATAATCTTTAAGCCAATTGTAAGAAACCGTCATATATCGTATCTATTATTATCTATTTGAAAAGGGACTCTACGAACTCTTTCTTATCGAAGAGTTTGAGGTCCTCTATCTTCTCGCCAACTCCTATGAATTTTATAGGAATTTGGAACTGGTCGCTTATACCTATAACCACTCCACCCTTAGCTGTACCGTCCAATTTGGTAACTGCGAGTGCGGTCACCTCCGTAGCCTTGACGAATTCCCTTGCCTGGATAAAGCCATTCTGACCGGTAGATCCGTCAATAATCAGCAATACTTCATGGGGTGCATCCGGAACCACCTTACTCATCACATTACGGATTTTGGTGAGTTCGTTCATAAGGTTGATTTTGTTGTGCAAACGACCTGCTGTATCTATGATTACCACGTCTGCTTCTTTGGCTACGGCAGATTTAACGCTGTCATAAGCCACTGAAGCGGGATCTGCGCCCATTTCCTGCTTGACTATATCAACTCCGGCACGTTCGCTCCAAATAACGAGCTGGTCCACCGCAGCAGCCCTGAAGGTATCTGCAGCACCGAGGACTACCTTCTTGCCGTCATTTTTGAGTTGTGCCGCCAGTTTGCCGATAGTGGTGGTCTTACCGACTCCGTTGACTCCCACCACCATTATTACGTAGGGTTTCTTGGAGAAATCAAAGGGTTCTACCTGCGACCCGGAAGCAGCATTAAGCAGCGCCTCAATCTCTTCGCAAAGGATTTGGTTGAGTTCGGATGTATTTAAATATTTGTCCCTGGCTACTCTGGCCTCGAGACGCTCGATAATCTTCTGGGTGGTATCCACTCCGACATCGGATGTAATGAGTGCCTCCTCTATGGAGTCGAGCACATCGTCATCGACTATGCTTTTGCCGGCGATAGCATAGGTAATTTTGTTGAATATGGAGGTTTTGGTCTTCTTCAGGCCCTCTTCAAGAGCCAAATCTTTCTGTTCTACCTCCTCCTGTGAAGCTTTCTTTTTGCCAAATATTCCAAAAATTGCCATTATTTGTCTCTGTTATGAATTTACAAAGGTAAGAATTAATTCTAGACCTTTTTCCCTCTGGTGAAAAACATCATTCATGCTTTATCATACCGGCTAATTTTTCGAGTTCCGAAACACTCATCAAGCAGCGTACAAGGAGAAAGCTCGCTTTTGGAAAATAGGTAAGAATGGCATATCCATAAACCATATCCTCCTCAATCAAAGTATAGGCAGCCCATTTTATCTCTTCCTTGACCTCTTCTTTGACCTCTTCCGCAGCCGACTCCTTGGGTGGCAAGACGACATATCCGTCAGCCTCAAGAGCTTTGGTTATTTCATCAGTCACTTTGGAAGCAATTTGCTCCGCTTTGTCTTGATAATCGGCAATGACGATTTCTTCAATATTCATCGCCTTAAAAGCCTTTTTAGTCTGACGATCCATTTTCATCAAAGGCATCATCATTCTTAAAAGCTTCCCTCCCATCCTCATCACCTCAATCTCATACTCAGACTTCAGACACACTAAAGTTGAATCAATCTTCCCTTCATTAGCTCCGACAGCCCCGAAGGAGAGCATTGTCAGGAGCAACATCAACACTATTTTTTTCATAAACCTGAATATTTTCTTAAAATGCGGAGCTTTAGAGCGTTATGAGGCGGATATTTGAGTTTGAGTTCTTTGCGGGAATGTTTGATCAGGATGCTCTTATAGTGGGAGAAGGTCTCAAAACTTTTGTCTCCGTGATAGGATCCCATACCGCTTTGGCCTACTCCACCGAAAGGCATCGAAGTATCGGTCAAATGCATGATGGTATCATTGATGCAACCTCCGCCGAAATGGCACTCTCTCATCATCATCTTTGCGTACTTTTTTCCGAAGAAATAGAATGCCAACGGCTTCTCCTGACTCTTGATAGTGCGGATAAGGGCAAATATGTCGTCGAAAACCAACACGGGCAGCACGGGACCGAATATCTCCTCTTGCATCAAGCGACTCTCTTGAGTCACCATATCTACGATTGTAGGTTCCATCCTGCGATCCTGAGCTTTTCCGCCCCAGAGGATTCTTGTATTCTCCAGAGATCTCTGCAGACGCTCCACTGCCTTTGCATTTACAACATATGTAAAATCATCGCGCATCGTATACTCTCCGCCCTTCTTATTGTAATAAAATTCCTTGATACAGGCAATCATCTTCGACACGAGAGCATCCTTGACACTCCTCTCCACATAAATGTGGTCAGGCGCTACGCAGGTCTGTCCTGCATTCAGATATTTGCCCCAGACGATCCTGCGAGCGGCTGCATCAATATCCGCGTCCTTGTCCACTATACAAGGAGACTTGCCTCCGAGCTCAAGAGTCATAGGAATCAGGTGACCATTCTGTGCCTGGCGCCACTGCAATTCACGGGCGACCGCAGTAGAACCGGTATAGAAGATATAGTCAAATTTGCATCCGAAGAGCGTTTCCCTCTCCGCTGGGGAATTCCAGGTGACATATATATACTCTCTTGGAAAGTTCTGCATCAAAATATGATGAATGAGTTCAGAGAGGCAGGGAGTATTGGTAGAGAGCTTCAGCACCACCGTATTGCCCGCAGCCATGGCAGCCGCAAGTGGAACAAATGAGAGGTTGAAGGGGTAATTCCATGGAGCTACCACAAGAGCAACACCGTATGGTTCCGGCACAATATAGCCTTTTGAGGGACGGTTGATAATGGAAGTTTTGACCTTCTGCGGCTTCATCAGTTTTTTGAGTCGCCTGATAAGATGGTTCAACTCAGTAAGTGCATAACCGACCTCCGTAGAGATTACGTCAAATGCGGATTTGTTGTAATCCTTAAAAAATGCATCTAGAATCTCCGGCTCATATTTGTGAATGATGCTCCTGAGCCTTTTGAGCTGGTTGATACGAAAATCATAGCCCAAAGTAGCACCTGTATTGAAATAATTGCGTTGTAACTCTATAATCTTATTCATGGTGCAAATTTAATCATTTTTGAAGAAAGTGAGTGGCTTTAAAGCAAAGGGGATGCCCATAATTGAGCCGGATGACCTGACAACTGTCGTTGTCAAATCATCCGGCCACAAATCAAGTATCAATCAGAGACGTACCTGACGTCCCTTCATCTATTTGTACTCTGCAAGCACATCCTTTACCATGGAGGGAGTAAGACGGCCATAGACCTTTTCTCCTACCATAACCACGGGTGCAAGTCCACAGGCTCCCACACAACGGAGACAGTCCAGTGAGAATTTTCCATCGGGAGTAACTCCACCAACCTCTATTCCCAGCTGTTTCTTAAATTCATCCAGCACATTTTCAGCTCCGCGCACATAGCAGGCGGTTCCCAAACAAAGCGAAATAGGGTATTTGCCCTTAGGCGTCATTGTGAAGAATGAATAGAAGCTCACAACACCAAAAACTTTGGCTACTGAAATTCCGAGATTGTGGGCCACTGCCCTCTGAACCTCTTCGGGGAGGTATCCGAACACATTCTGTGTCCTATGCAGAATAGTAATCAACTCACCCGGATCATTGCCTAATGAGTCGCATATCTCTTTAATCTGCCTGAGGTGGCTATCCTTTAATTCGATTTTCATGTCCTAAATTTTATGGTGTTTGTCAAAATAGTGTGTGTGAAGCAGGTGATGTGCAAGTTCGCTCATCGGCTCGCCAAGGAACTCCTCGTAGAGCTTTGTGATATAAGGATTCTCGTGAGACTTACGCAAAGGTTTGTCGGCATCCTCACGATAGAGGGATTGTGCTCTAGCCTTTAGCAAGGATGCATCACCCTTGTGATATGGCTGACCGGCTCCTCCTATACAGCCTCCGGGACAAGCCATCACTTCCACTGCGTGGAAATTAAGCTCGCCTTTGCGTATGCCATCCATTACCTTGCGGGCATTGCCCAACTGGTGTGCGATGCAAACATTGACCATAGTGCCGTTAAAATCCACACTGGCTGTACGGATACCGTCAAAACCACGCACCTCCTTAAAATCGAGACGTTCTAGAGTTTTACCGGTAAATACTTCGTATGCAGTACGTAACGCAGCTTCCATTACACCTCCGGTGGTTCCAAAGATCACAGCAGCTCCTGTGGATTCACCAAGAGGATGATCAAAGTCCTCATCAGGTAGCGAAACGAAGTCGATATTCGCCATCTTTATCATAGCAGCAAGTTCAACCGTAGAGATGGAGATATCTACATCCGGATTGCCGTCCTTTGAGAATTCCTTTCTGGTACACTCATATTTCTTAGCGATGCAAGGCATCACTGAAACCACAACCAGATCCTCTCTCTTGACACCCATTTTTTGAGACAAATAATTCTTTGCTACCGCTCCAAACATCTGCTGAGGCGATTTGGCAGTAGAGGGCTGATCCAGCATATCCGGATAATTCTGTTCGAAGAAATTGATCCATGCAGGACAGCATGAGGTGAGTAACGGCAGTTTAACCGAAGTATCACCCTGAAGGAAAGCACCGATACGTCCGAGAAGCTCCGTTCCCTCCTCCATAATGGTGAGGTCAGCAGCAAAATCGGTATCGAATACCTTATCAAATCCAAGTCTGCGAAGGGCAGCAGCCATCTTTCCGGTAACACTTGTACCGGGCTTGATACCGAATTCTTCTCCCAACGCTGCTCGAACAGCAGGTGCTGTTTGTACCACAACGGTCTTTGTAGGATCCGCAAGTGCCTTGAACACTCTACCGGTGTCATCTGTCCTGGTTAGAGCTCCTGTCGGACAAACTGCAACGCACTGGCCGCAGAATACACAGGGTGAATCTGAAAGATTCTGTTCAAAAGCAGTAGCCACAATCGATGTAAAGCCGCGGTTAATTGCTCCAAGAGCACCTACACTCTGTACATCATTACACATAGACTCGCAACGGCGGCAAAGGATACACTTGTCCATATCTCTCTGCAGTGAAAATGAGTAATCTTTGCGGTAGGTAGAAACTTCAGCGTTTTCAACTGTACGTATCTCTCTGATACCGAGAGTAGCTGCAAGGTCCTGAAGCTCGCATTTACCGTTTGAAGGACATACGAGACAGTCCTGAGGGTGGTCTGAGAGAATGAGCTCCATAACGGTTCTGCGTGCATTCAGCACCCTGGGAGAGGTGGTCTTTACCACCATTCCTTCGGTACAGTCAGTGGAGCAGGAAGGGGCCAGGTTGCGGCGTCCTTCTACCTCTACTACGCAGATGCGACAAGCACCGGGGCGGTTTTCTACGCCCAAATTCTCCAGTTTCATGTAGCACAATGCGGGAATGTTTATTCCCACCTGACGTGCGGCCTGAAAAATGGTCGTTCCTTTGGCGACCTCAACAGGCTTATTATCTATAGTAAGTTTTATTTTATCCATAATTATCAGCGTATTTGAATTGCACCAAACTTGCATTTTTCATAACAGGCACCACACTTGATGCATTTCGACTGGTCGATAACGTGAGGTACTTTCTTGTCGCCTGTGATGGCGTCAGTGGGACAGTTGCGGGCGCAAAGGGTACATCCTATGCACTTCGTCTCATCGATAACGTAGCTCTTAAGGGCCTTACACTGACCTGCAGGACACTTTTTGTCAACCACGTGAGCACGATATTCATCTTTGAAGTACTGAATGGTAGAAAGAACCGGGTTAGGTGATGTCTGGCCGAGACCGCAGAGAGCGGTATCTTTAATTACCTTACCGAGATTCTCCAGATACTCTATATCATCCAAAGTGCCTTTGCCCTGGCATATCTTTTCCAGAGTTTCGTGCATGCGCTTGTTGCCGATACGACAAGGAGCACATTTACCGCAGGACTCCTCAACTGTAAATTCAAGATAGAACTTAGCCACAGAGACCATACAGTCATCCTCATCCATCACAATCATACCTCCGGATCCCATCATAGAACCGGCTGCAGTAAGATGTTCGTAGTCAATAGGGGTATCGAGATGCTGCTCTGTGAGACATCCGCCGGAAGGACCTCCAGTCTGAACAGCCTTAAAGCGCTTGCCATCCTTGATGCCACCTCCAATTTCAAAGATTACCTCGCGAAGGGTTGTGCCCATAGGAACTTCGATAAGACCTACGTTGTTGATCTTACCTGCGAGCGCAAACACCTTGGTACCTTTGGACTTCTCGGAACCAATGGATGAAAACCACTCCCATCCCTTTAGAATGATGGGGGGAATATTGGCAAATGTCTCAACGTTGTTTACGTTGGTAGGTTTGCCCAGGTATCCGGATTGTGCAGGGAATGGAGGCTTGATGGTGGGCTCTCCACGAGACCCATGCATAGAACTGATCAATGCAGTCTCCTCACCGCAAACAAATGCTCCGGCGCCGAGACGCAGTTCAATGTCGAAATCAAATCCGCTACCAAGGATATCCTTACCAAGAAGGCCATATTCGCGAGCCTGCTTGATGGCAATCTCCAGACGGCGGATTGCAAGAGGATATTCAGCCCTAATATAAATAAGACCCTTTGTGGCTCCAATACAGTAGCCGCAGATAGCCATAGCCTCTATAATAGAGTTGGGGTCACCCTCGAGGATGGAACGGTCCATAAATGCTCCCGGGTCACCCTCGTCGGCATTACAAACCACATACTTCTGGTCAGCTTGGTTACCTGCAGTTATCTCCCATTTGAGACCCGTGGGAAAACCTGCGCCTCCCCTGCCCCTCAAACCTGATTTCTTAATAAGTTCGATGGTATCCTTGGGGTCTGATGCAAGCACCTGACCGAGTGCAGCATATCCGTCTCGCACAATGTACTCGTCGATGTTTTCAGGATCGATGAATCCGCAGTTGCGCAGCGCTATTCTCACCTGTTTCTGATAGAACTCCATGTGTTTGGAGTCACTGATGTGTTCCAGTGTTTCCGGATCCTCATAGAGAAGACGTGCCACTTTTCTGCCTTTGAGAACGTGCTCTTTAACAATCTCCTCTGCATCTTGAGGTTTAACCTGGGTGTAGAATGTATTGTCGGGAATCACTTTGACAATGGGTCCCTTCTCGCAGAAGCCGAAACAGCCGGTGGTAACCACCTTAACCTCCTCTGCAAGCCCATTGAGCTGCAAATGATGGTTGAGCTGTTCAACCAAACGATCGCTCTCGGATGCACGGCAACCTGTACCGCCGCATACCAGTAAATGCATTTTGATCTGTACCATAAGATTAGAGCTTTTCCTGGATTGTCTGGTAATTGACCGGAATTATACCGTCTATGAGTTCACCTTTGACAATGTACTTGTCAACTATTTCCAGCGCCCTGGCTGAATCAACATGACTGAAAACTACGGGGTCTTTGCCCGGTACGGCAACTTCGATGGTAGGCTCAGCATAGCAGTAGCCCATACAGCCGCCTTGGGTAACAACGACAGGGAGTGAATCCTGCTCTACCTTACGTAAAAGCGTGTTCATCACCTCGCGCGCACCGGCGGCAATACCGCAAGTTGCCATCGCGACCCTCACTCTGACCATCTCCTCCGCTTTATCACTTTTCTCGCGGATTGAAATGTCCGACTTGAGGCTCTGCTTCATTTTGCGCAAGTCATCAAGCGATTTAATTTTGTTCATAATATTTGAGAGTTTTTATTTATAAAGTGTTTATTGTTTTGACAGAATAAACAGGGGTTGCCTAAAATAAAATCCAAAAATAGCCATATTATTTCTCATAAACAAAAAGAAATGTTCAGATGTTGCTGCTGACCATTTCATAGATCAGATTCATCACCTGCGGATCGTTTAGAGGCAGTCCATCCAATGCCTCATCAAGTTCTTTAGTGCTGATGCTGAAATCGTTCTCGTCTGTAATATAGTGTAGGGTTATATTGATCTTGGGGTTGGCTCCGAGCAACAGCACATAAGCATTTGCCAAATCTCCCATCGGAGGACGATCTATATGACTCAGACCATATTCTGCCTTAACGGTAGTTCCTACTCCTACGGTGGAGTCGATGGAGAGGGAGCCACCCGCCTGCTCGGCACCCTGCCTTAAGAGCGGGAGTCCGAGTCCCACTTTACGTGTAGTACGAGTAGTGCAGTAAGGGTCCGTCACCTTTGCAACCATCTCGGGGGTCATACCCTTGCCGTCGTCCTTGACGGAGATGGAGAGCAGATCCCGTGCTAAAGATACCAGCACCTCTATCCATATATTTTTGGCTCCCGCCGAAATCGAATTTTGGACAATGTCCAGGATATGCATTGCAAGATCATTCATGCTGTCAAGATTCAATCAAGTGAAACAAAGCGCCCCTCCTGCCCTCTGAGAGCCATCGCCACCTCCGCAAAGGTGAGCTCGCGGATATGGAAAGTACATCCCGAAGAGAGAAAATCCTCCTGGTAGTGGGCATCCGAAGAGCGGATGAAACGATATTTTGAAAGGTATTTATGAGTTTGAAGCAATTGAGAATGGTCACATCGGGCTGAAATCTCCAGTGAATCCGGTTTGAGATCGAAGGGAATAAATCCAAGCTGGCTTATCACCGAATCACGGCTTTTATCCACATGCGCAAGTATAAAAATGCCATCCAGACTTCTGATAAAGGCCTCGACCTGCTCCAGAGATTGGTCTATGGCTGATATAAGGAGATACTCCTCTTCGCCGAGAATATTCTCATCACGGTCGACCCACAACTGATAACCGAATTTTTCAGGGACATTGGGTATCGGAGGAAGATGTTTGCTAAGATATTCCTGCAGCATATCAAGCCGTTCCGGACCTTCGACAAAAGCGAGGCAATGAACCTCTTCACGTGTGGTAATTTCCGCTCCACAGAGCACCAGAATGCCATTCTCTTGACCAAGAGCATGGATTTCAGGACATTGTCGGGTAGTATTGTGGTCGGTAATGCCCACAATGCTGTAACCCTTCTCCCGGGCGCGGCTGACGATGAACCTTGGAGTCATCTCGATGTCACCGCAGGGGGAGAGAAACGTGTGGTTATGCAAATCCCCTTTGTATGACCCAAGCTCCACGGTTGTTAGTTTATGAGAGACCAGAATTTGCCCGTAAATTCAAAACAGGATTTGTCGGTACCCAAAATGGGGAGTCCCTCTTCGTTTGAAACCTCCATTGCATCCTCATCGGGTTTGAGTCCCTTAACCAGCACGATGGCGGCCAAATCTTTGAGAGAGGCCACTGCCATTATGTTTTTGTGCGTCTGGAGAGTTACCCAAACTTCACCTTCCTGTGAAAAGCCCATAACGTCAGAGAGCAGATCCGATACATATCCGCCCTCAATCTCCCTGTCAAGTCCATTCTCACCTGAGAATACCTGAAGGTCCATTTCTTTTACAAGTTCTCTAATAGTCATATCTTTTACCCCATATTTCTTCCATCAGGGCGATGGCTTCGTCCACATCCAAAGTGCCTCTCCTTTCATTGGCAATCTGCATGAAGACGCAATTGTTAATAGTTCTCTCACCATTGACTATGTCTCCGGCAAGAGCCTCACAGCCGGGAGAGCCGCAGGCGCCGCAATCGATACCGGGTAGCATATGCTTTAGCTTGCGTACCTCTTCCATCTTGCGGATGGCCTCCTTGATATCCCTGCCATATTTCATAAAGGCACGTGGCTGCACCTTATCAAAGGTCATATATTCAGCGCAATATTTGCGAAAATCCTTAAGATAGGGGTTAACCCAGGGAGCTGTGGATGCCCTTTTGTGGAGACCGTCAGCCACCAGAAAACGGTTGCCCCTTACCAGTATGCCACCGGAACAGGACTCGTCGCAGCATCGAAGTTCCAAAAAGTCCACTCCCTCGATATCCCCATTCTCCACCTTTTCCAAAAATTCTATCACATTGCCCATACCGTCGATAGCCAGGGCCACGCCACGGGTAGCGTTGGCTTCCCCACGGGTGGTGGACCAGCGAATGGCATTGGAAGTAATCTCCTCATTTATACGGATATTGTTCTCAGTACAATTGTGATTGCGATGAACCATCATCACTTTACTATAGAGCAGATCCATATTGATGGCTCCGGTAATCGGAGAGACATATCCTCCAACCGGATCCTTGACAGCTGCAATCTTGGCTACGCAGGGAGTAAGGTAAAATATACCCAGATCTTCTTCAGGAATGCCGGCTTCACGGTATTTACTTATATAATATTGGGCTGTTATTTCCAAAGGAGGCAGAAGCGTCATTATATTGTCCACCAGCGAGGGAAAACGCACCTGTATCAGACGGACGACAGCCGGGCAATAGGAGGAAATTACAGGTTTTTCCTCGCGAGGTGCTTCTTCAATGTAGCGGTTCATCTCCTCTATGAGATAATCTACACCCAACTCCACAGGACTTACCTCCGTAAATCCCAGCGAACCAATAATACGGTTGATTTCGTTCATCTCTATATCCTCAAACTGGGAATAGAAGAGACTCGGTACCAGCAAAAGTCGGTGTTTGTAATCGAAAATATGATCGAAATCATCATCTACCACCCTTATCGCATTGGTGGGACATTCACGATAGCAGCGGCCGCAATCGATGCAGAGGTCGGTATGGATTACAGCCTTGCCTCCTTTGACCCTCAACGCCTCAGTCGGACACACCTTCATACAGTGTGAACAACCGATGCAAAGATCAGGCATGATCTCCAGTCCACGGTAGTATCTGCAATGTGCACCGTCTGCCATAAATTATCAGAATTTAATGAAAAAATCTAAAACCGTACCTTTGTTAACCTCAGATGTTATATTGAATTCATCTACATTGGCGCGTATGTTGGGAAGGCCCATACCTGCGCCAAAGCCCATATCACGTACCTCCGCAGAAGCGGTTGAATAGCCCTTTTCCATAGCCTGTGCTATGTTTGGTATGCCGGGACCTTCGTCATCGAGGACCACCCGGATACCGGACTCATTAACTCCGGCGGTGATTACGCCACGCCAGGCGTGAGCCACAATGTTGACTTCAGCTTCATATAGGGCAACAACCACACGCTTGATTACATCAGGGGGTACGCCGAGTTGCTTGAGCACCCTTTTAATCTGCGACGAGGCATGGCCCGCCTTGTTAAAGTCACCTCCTTCAACTTTATAAACAAGTTCCATAATCAATAAACAGGTTTAAGACCTGCATTAAAGAGCAGACCGGAAGTCTTAAACATAGAGAACTCGGTGGTGATGATAGTCATATCATTGTCCTCCGCAAGCTCTATCATATCCTGAGTGACTTTCTTGTCGCGCACGATATTCTTATCGTGCGCGACAAGAAAGT
>DFOK01000060.1 GCA_002376715.1 Bacteroidales bacterium UBA3543
GTGCCAGGATAGGAATTCCAATGCTGTTGCTTTTTCTTATTTTGGGAATGGTTTTCGGCAGTGACGGTGTCGGCATACATTTTTCCAATGTCAAAAATGCTCAGTTCATAGGAATGTTTGCGTTGAGCGTCATTCTCTTTTCCGGAGGTCTGGATACGCGGTTTACAGAGATAAGGCCTGTCATGTGGCAAGGTATTACGCTGTCTACAATCGGTGTGATGTTAATGGCATTGATTACAGGGGTATTCATTTGGCTGCTTACCCGCAATGGTGCATTCTCCTTCACCGGATCGTTAGCACTCTGTCTATTGCTTGCCTCTACCATGTCTTCCACTGACTCTGCCTCTGTGTTCAATCTCCTGAGAACCCAGAAAGTAGGACTCAAACACAATTTAAAGCCTTTACTGGAGTTTGAAAGCGGGAGCAATGACCCTATGGCCTATATGCTTACTGTCGCACTTATACAGTATTGCAAATTTGGGGAGCTCAGCACATGGACTATAATACTTAACTTCATCCTCCAGTTCGTTTTAGGTCTGCTACTGGGTCTGCTGATAGGTAAGGGCGCAATTTGGGTTATAAACAGGATTAGGCTCAACAACGTCGCCCTCTATCCTGTCATAATGCTCAGTATAGTCTTCTTTACCTTCTCTATCACAGAGTTGGTCAAGGGCAACGGCTATCTTGCCGTCTATGTCGCCGGTATTATAATGGGTAACGCGCCGTTTGTAAGAAAGAGAGAGTGTATGAAATTCATGGACGGTATTACCTGGCTCTGTCAGGCTGTGGTATTTCTCACCCTGGGACTGTTGGTAGAGCCTCACCAATTGCTTAAAGTGGCTCTTCCTGCGACTTTGATAGCCCTCTTTATGATATTCTTTGCTCGCCCGTTGATGGTTATGATAACGCTTCTGCCTTTCAAAAAACCCACTTTAAAACCCAAGATTTTTGCATCCTGGGTGGGGCTTAGAGGTGCTGTTCCCATCATCTTCGCAACCTATCCCGTGGTAGCCGGAGTAGAAGGATCAGATGTTATATTCAATATAGCCTTTTTCATCACCATTCTCTCATTGTTGATTCAAGGCACTACCATTACCTGGGTTGCTAAATTGCTTAAAGTGGCAACTGAACTACCGAAGGAAGGTAATCTTTTCGGAGTCGAACTCCCCGAAGAAATCGATTCCAAATTATGGGATATAACTGTTTCGGAGGAGCACCTTACAGGTGGTAACCAACTCAAGGATATGAATATTCCTCCGGGAGTATTGGTAATAATGATCAAGCGTGATGATGCCTATCTGGTACCTAACGGCACTCTGGAAATCCTTCCGGGCGACCATCTTCTGCTTATTTCGCAGAGCGATGCCGAACAGGAGCATGCTTTACAACCTTGATAACCATTGTTGATTGACAACAAACAAAATTTAAATGATACTATGAAAAAATTAGCACTTTTACTCATGGCAGCCATCTCGATTATGGCAGCATCTTGCGGCTCAACCGACAAAATCGAAGTAATAACGGTCAACAATGCTGATGAACTTATAAAAGCGCTTGGCAACGACCGCACTATCATCCTCAACAACACAGAAGGCATTTACTGGCTGACGGAAGCCATTGACAATGCAATTGAAACAAGCTCCCTACTTGATGGCTGGAACCACATGGAAGGGAAGAGTGATATTATGGCAAATAGAGCATTTGATGGCAACGAACTTTGCTTTTACAACATCAAAAACCTCACAATCAGAGGGGCAGATGATAGGGAGCGGACAAAAATATATGTTTCACCCCGCTATGCAGATGTTTTCTCTTTCGAGGGTTGTACCGATATCACACTAGAGAATCTTGAGTTGGGACACTATCCTGAAGAGGGGTCATGTACCGGTGCCGTACTGGGTTTCAGCAATTGTGACCGCATCAACATCAATAATTGCGACCTTTTCGGATGTGGTATAACCGGTATCGAAGCCGTAATATCCAAAAATTTTAAGGTAACCAATTCGACTATCCGTGACTGTTCTTATTCTAACATTTGGCTTACCGAGTGTCAGAACTTCCGTTTCTACAACTGCAACATTATATCGGAAAACTATCTTAGCTGCTACGACTGCAAAGATATTTCATTCGAAAAATGCAAAGTTCCTACCTCATTCGATGAGAGTCTCTCCTTTATAGATTGCGAGTTCTTTGAGTGGCCGGGATTCGTCTATCCGGATGGTGAATAGACCTAATGATTAGCCGTAACGAAACAATGGTTAATATGAAAAAAATATCTCTTTTATTTGTTGCTCTAATTTCAATAATAACAGTTTCCTGTAAGTCGGGCACAGGCAGTAATATTGAAGTAATAACAGTCAATAATGCCGAAGAATTCATCAAAGCTCTCGGAAATGATCGCACTATCATCCTAAACAACACTGAAGGCATTTATTTGCTTACAGAAGCGATTGATGCTGCTGTTGAAGCAGGTTATATTCCTCATGACTGGAATTTACCTGAAGTAGGGAGCACAATCATAGCACTTAATGCGCCCGGAAGCCACGAACTCTGTTTATTCAATATAAAAAACCTTACAATCCGGGGAGCTGATGAGAACAATTACACAAAAATATATGCTTCACCAAGTTTTGTGGATGTTCTCTCTTTTACAGGCTGTACAGGCATAACCCTCGAGAATTTGGAGTTGGGACACTATCCGGAAACCAGAGATTGTGATGGTGCAGTGCTTGGACTATATGAATGTGACGGAATAACTATCAATAAATGTGAACTTTTTGGCTGCGGCTATAGCGGCATACTAGCGATAGACACAAAAAATGTCAAGGTCGATAATTCGACCATCCGTGATTGTACAGTTAGCAACATGGCTCTATACGATTGCGAAAACTTCCAGTTTTATAACTGTAAACTCATATCTGAAAACGACATTGATTGCTATGATAGCAAGAATATAACTTTTGAGAAATGCCTTCTTCCTGACATAGTTTCCGGAGATATGTCGTTGATAGAGTGCGATTTTTTCTATTGGCTGCCGGACGAAGGTTAGCGGGAATGTTTACTTTGAGGAAGATTAATATTAATAGTGTTAAGCCGTAACGAAATAATAGAGATGCTCCTTTGCAAGGAGCCTGAGACTATCGGCAACCTTTACAAAAGGGCTGCCGATCTCAAATTGCGGACTATAGGCCCCAAAGTCCACCTTAGGGGCCTTATAGAAATATCCAATATATGTCGCAAAAACTGTCTCTACTGCGGCATCCGAAGCGGCAACACTCTTTGCGAAAGATATACCCTGACTGATGAAGAGATACTTTTGTGTGCCGAACATGCATACTCTGCCGAATTCGGGTCAGTTGTGATACAGGGTGGCGAGCGTACGGGAAAGAAATTTACCGAAAGAATCACCTCCCTGCTTCAACGCATCAAACTCATCGGAAATGGAGCTCTGGGTATCACCCTCTCCCTTGGAGAGCAGAGCGAGGAAGTGTACAAGGAGTGGTTTGATGCAGGTGCTCACAGATATCTGCTCCGTATAGAGACTTCGGATCCCGACCTCTTCAGAAAAATCCATCCGAATGATAGATACCACTCCTACGATAGGCGTATCAGAGCCCTAATGGACCTCAAATCCATCGGCTATCAGGCCGGAAGCGGCGTAATGATAGGTCTCCCCTGGCAAAATGCCGAACATCTGGCTTCCGATCTACTCTTCTTAAAAGAAATGGACTTCCCGATGATTGGAATGGGGCCTTACGTACCGCACGATGACACTCCACTAACTCAGATGGCTGCTACTGATCCTACGGCATCATTCCCTTCCGTAGCCGATCGTCTGGAACTCTCACTAAAAATGATATCCCTACTAAGAATCCTGGTACCGGATATTAACATAGCAGCCTCGACTGCTCTGGAAGCCCTTCATCCGAAAGGAAGAATCATGGCCCTCCGCTCGGGAGCCAACATCGTGATGCCCAATATCACACCTTCAGACTACCGTAAATATTACAATCTCTACGACCGCAAGGCCCTCCTGCTGGAGGATCTGGACCTTGGGGAGGTAGAGATTGGATTTGGGGAGTGGGGAGATTCCCTACACTTTAATAAAGTTTGAGTTTACCGTCAACAAAGGTTGCAGTGATTTCGGAATCCTTACTCAGGGTTCCGTCCAGCAGAAGTGTTGCCAGATAATCTATCAACTCCTTCTGAAGCACTCTTTTGACCGGTCTTGCTCCATAAGCGGGGTCATATCCCTTTACGCTCATATAGTCGTAAAACTCTTCGGTAAAGGAGATTTTGATCTCCATCGATGCGAGTCTTTCCTGCAACTTCTCAGCTTGAAGTTTGACAATACTGCGAATGTGCTGAGGCGACAACTCATGGAATACGATAATCTCATCTATCCTGTTTATGAATTCCGGTCTGAAAGCCTCCTTTACTAAGTCAGGATCGATGTTGGATGTCATTATCAGGATAGTATTCTTGAAGTCAACGGTGTGGCCTTTGTTGTCTGTAAGACGACCGTCATCCATCAACTGTAACAGCAGGTTGAAGACATCCGGGTGTGCTTTCTCTATTTCATCCAGCAATATCACAGAGTAGGGTTTGCGGCGCACAGCCTCTGTCAGCTGACCACCCTCTTCATATCCCACATAGCCCGGAGGAGCACCTATCAGACGTGACACGGTGTGACGCTCCTGGTATTCACTCATATCGATTCTGGTAATCATGTTCTCATCATCAAAGAGATATTCTGCCAGGGCTTTGGCCAATTCTGTCTTTCCCACTCCCGTACTTCCCAAGAACATAAAAGAGCCTATCGGCCTTTTTTCATTCTGCAGTCCGGCTCTGCTCCGTCGCACGGCATTGGAGACTGCCGCAATGGCTTCATCCTGCCCTATCACGCGCTGGTGAAGGACATCCTCCATATTCAATAACTTATCCTTTTCACTTTGAAGCATCTTCTGTACGGGGATACCTGTCCATTTTGCCACTACTTCGGCAATATTTTCGCTGGTCACCTGTTCGTTAAGGATAGGATTGTCGTTATGTTCCTTTTCGGCCATAAGTTTTTCGATTTGTGCTTTAGCCTCGGCAATCTTACCATATCTGAGTTCAGCCACTTTGCCGTAGTCACCACGCCGTTCTGCGTCATCTGCCTGTATGCGATACTCTTCAATAGCCTGACGGTTGCTCTGGATGGCGGTGAGGAGCTTTTTCTCTCCTTCCCACTGTTTCATCAGAACATCCCTTTCACCGGAAAGGCGGGTAATATCCTCCTGAATAGCCGTAAGTTTGGGGCTTTCACCCTCTTTTTTTACTGCCTCACGTTCAATTTCGAGCTGCATTATCTTCCTATTCAACTCATCTATGGGCTCCGGTACCGAGTTAATCTCCAGACGGAGCTTGGATGCCGCCTCATCAATCAGGTCTATGGCCTTGTCGGGCAAAAACCTGTTGGTAATGTATCGGCGCGAAAGTTCTACCGCCGCAATGATTGCATCATCCTCGATGCGTACCTTGTGATGGTTTTCATATCTCTCTTTAAGTCCGCGAAGAATGGAGATGGATTCGGCCGGAGTAGGCTCGTCCACCATAACCATCTGGAATCTGCGTTCCAGTGCCTTGTCCTGTTCAAAGTATTTACGATACTCATCTAAGGTAGTGGATCCTATGGCCCTGAGTTCGCCTCTTGCAAGTGCCGGTTTTAGGATATTGGCGGCATCCATAGCTCCTGAAGTGCGCCCTGCACCCACAAGAGTATGAATTTCATCAATGAAGAGGATAATTTCTCCTTCACTTTCAGTCACCGCTTTGACCACACCTTTGAGTCTCTCCTCAAATTCGCCCTGATACTTGGCCCCGGCAATCAGTGCGCCTATATCGAGCGAATAAAGATCTTTGTTCTTGAGGTTTTCAGGCACGTCACCATTGACGATTCTCTGTGCGATACCTTCTGAAATTGCTGTCTTACCAACGCCGGGCTCGCCTACGAGTATAGGATTGTTTTTAGTTCTTCTACTGAGGATCTGCAGTACTCTGCGCACCTCATCATCACGCCCAATAACAGGGTCAAGTTTGCCCTGTTTCGCCTTCTCATTGAGATTAATGGCGTATCTGTTCAAAATTTCGAGATTCTGCTTGTCCATAATTATTATAATTTTTCCGTTTTCGTTTATAAAAATGTTTTGTAACTAAAGTGTTTCAATTTGTTTGCCATCGACCGCAGACTGACTTTTTGTCAAGATAAATGCCGTGAATAACTGCAAAAATATTTTGGATAAAAGAGACATTTTCATTATTTTTGTTGGATACGAATAATTTTAATCCAATTTATAATGAAAAAAATCCTAACTCTCT
>DFOK01000109.1 GCA_002376715.1 Bacteroidales bacterium UBA3543
TCAAAAATTCGGTAGTTTTCCTAAGTATTTTTTCTTTTATTTTCATATTTCCTAAAAACCAAATAAACAAAAATAGTTTTTCGTGTTCATTGACCAAAATTCGTGCCATAGACGCATTAGCGACACCTTGACTATCCGAAATTTTTGTATCTTTGTATATTGTTCACCTATGCTATCGAATAGCATGAAAATAGGTCGGTGAAATATTTTGCGAAATAATAAAAACTAATTGATATTTCATATTAATATGTATTCAGATTTTCAAAAACATCTGCAGAAAGAGCTTCAGGCCATCGAAGAAGCCGGTCTGTATAAGAATGAACGCATCATCACCTCCCCGCAACAGGCTACCATAAAGGTAAGCACCGGCCAGGAAGTGCTTAACTTCTGTGCAAACAACTATCTCGGACTATCCAATGACAAAGAATTGATCAAAGCCGCCAAAAAAGCACTTGACAGCCACGGATATGGAATGTCCTCCGTCCGTTTCATCTGTGGAACGGGAGATCTGCACAAAGAACTCGAAGCTAAAATTTCAGAGTTTTTCGGCACCGAAGATTCCATATTGTATGCTTCCTGTTTCGATGCCAATGGGGGAGTATTCGAGCCATTGCTCAATGAACAAGATGCCATTATTTCGGATGCTCTCAATCATGCTTCCATCATTGATGGAGTACGCCTCTGCAAGGCACAGCGATATCGCTACGCCAATGCCGATATGGAAGAGCTCGAGAATTGCCTCAAGAAAGCCCAGGCGCAGCGCCACCGTCTGATTGTAACCGATGGAGTCTTCTCAATGGACGGAAATGTGGCTCCGCTTGACAAAATATATGAACTTGCCAACAAATATAACGCTATGATAATGGTGGACGAATCCCACTCCGCAGGCGTTGTAGGCAAGACCGGACGAGGTACCACAGAGATATTTGACCTACACGGCAAAATCGAAATCATTACCGGTACTCTCGGAAAAGCATTCGGAGGAGCCATAGGCGGCTTCACTACCGGACGCCGTGAGATTATTGATATGCTGCGCCAGCGTTCAAGACCCTATCTCTTCTCCAACTCTATCCCTCCTATGATAGCTGCAGCAGGTATCAGGATGTTTGAGATGATGTCCGAGAACAATGTGCTCCAGGATAAACTGCACGCCAACACCGACTACTTTGTAGCCAAAATGCAAGCTGTCGGCTTTGACATCAAACCTACACAGTCAGCCATCTGCGCCGTAATGCTGTACGATGCCAAACTCTCACAAGAAATGGCGGCCAAGCTCCTCGACAAGGGTATTTATGTAACAGGATTCTACTATCCGGTAGTACCCAAAGGAGAAGCGCGCATAAGAGTGCAGCTCTCGGCAGGACACGAAATAGTACACCTTGACAAGTGTATTACTGCTTTCACAGAGATCGGGCGTGAGTTGGGTGTCATCGCTTGAGTATCTTCTTGCGATATTGTGAGGCGGTAAAACCCTCTGATTGCATCATACAGTAGTTCATTACCCTTACGCTGGAGAAGCCGCTGCCACAGGCAACTTCTTCCATCAGCATTGTACTGTTCTCCTTCTGACTGAGAATCTGTTTGGCACGTTTCAGACGAAACCTGTTGAGGTAGTCATAAAACCCCATTCCATGAGTCTTAAGCGCTTTGGTGACATAAGTCCTGTTGGAACCTACTTCGCGGGCAAGCCGGGTTCGAGAAAAACTGCTGTCAAGATAGAGCTCTTTCTTCAAGATGGCCTCTTCCATCCTGGAGAAAAGCTCTTCGAATGAAACACCTTGCCTTTTGCGACTTATCACTATTTTGATACGACGATTGCCGTTTATAAGCTCACGCAATTTGCCTTTTTCTGCCATCCTGCTCCCCGTTTCTCATTGTTTTGCGATATTCCTTACACCATTCGGCCGGTGTATAGCCCGTGTTTCTCCCGAAGGCTGTATTGAATGTAGTCATGGAATTGAACCCCACCATTTTACCAAGTTGTGAAATTGTCAGATCAGGATTATCCGCATAAAGACGGATGGCTTCTCTGACACGGTAAAAATGGACCAGTTGGCAAAAATTCCTGTTTGTTTTGAGTCTGATGACCTTTGAAAGATAGGTTTTATTGGTGTAGAGACGCAAAGCAACTTCGTTGATTCTTATGTCAGGGTTGAGAAAAATTTTCTCCCTTTCAAACAGATCGAGTAATTTTTCCTTGAGATTGTCGAATTCACAATTTTCCGAACTTTCATCGGACAGCATGCGAGGTTTTTCCGGAAGGCTTTCACTCAGATCCGGATAGACCTTCTCCTCTGCTTTTTCACTCTTGCGATTTCTTCTCCAATAATCAGTCAGGTATGCCAGGATGATAAAAAGCGGCACATAGGCCAGTAAAAGGATCAATACTGTCAATTTCATTTCACTCTTTTTTTGTTCCTGCAACGAAACTATAAAAAAGAGATACAACCCCGACAAATATAACCTAATGACGGCATCACAATCTCAGAGAGAGTGTGGAAATCGGATAAAATGCGTTTTTTATAAAACGGAAACTATTTCTTGATTTGCTCAAAACCCTTGCCGTAAACACCCATAACGCTGCCTACAGAAAGAAATGCCGTCTTGTCAACTTCCTTGACGATACGAAGAATATGGCTCGATTCGTTCTTGCGGACTATAACTACAGCCACCTTGCCTTCTTCTTTGGTGTACCAGCCACGTGAATTGAGAACGGTCACACCGCGTCCCGTTTCCTCTGTTATTCGGTCCGCAATAGCATCATATTGTTTGGAGAATATGAGAATCTGCACCGACTGTTTGCTGCCCGAAAGGAACATATCCAGCGTAAAACTCAATACGGCAGACATTATGAAACCATATATGACAATGGCAAATTTGTAACCCCAGGTAGCTTCTGAAGGCAAAATCAGAGATGAAGCTATGATAACGATATCCAGCAGCACGATAATCTTGCCCGGAGAGACACTCCTGTATTTGTTGATCATCAAAGCAACTATATCTGTACCTCCCGTGCTGCCTCCCTGAGCAAATGTAAGCGCCATTCCCAATCCCGCAAGTGCCCCTCCGAAAATACTACAAAGCAATTGACCATTACTAATTGCGAATTCCTGAATAAATGAATCAGGGATAAGTGCCGGCACAATTTTGAAAAAAACCGAACTCATCAATATGGCATAAACGGTTTTTGCCCCAAATCCGCGTCCCAGTACCTTCAGAGCTATTAACAGCAATACTGTATTGATGATGAAATAGGAGTAACTTACCTCAAATCCCGTCCAATATTGTATGATAGCTGCAATACCGGTAACTCCTCCTCCCACCATATTATTGGGAAGAATGAAAATCGACCATGCCAGCACATAGCACAAAAGCCCTACTGCAATAATGAAATAGGCCTTAATTTCCGATAAGATCTTTTTGCTTTTTGTGTTCATTTTTCTTCTTTTTAATACCACTCTTTATTTGTTCAAAACCCTCACCATAGACACCCATAACGCTGCCTACCGAGAGAAATGCCTTTTTGTCAATCTCTTTGACGATACGGAGAACTTGTCCTAATTCTGTTTTACGCACAATCACGATGACAACCTTGCCCTCCTCCTTGGTAAACCAACCACGTGTATTGACAATGGTCACACCACGTTCGGTTTCTTGTGATATACGGTCGGCTATAACATCGTATTGCTTTGAAAAAATAAGAATCTTCACCGACTGTTTATTTCCCGAAAGGAACATGTCCAACGTGAAACTGCATACACCGGACATTATGAAGCCGTATATGACAATAGCAAATTTGTAGCCCCAACTACCGTCAGAAGGCACAATCATAGAAGAGGCGATGATAATTATATCCAGCACAACGAGAATCCTGCCCGGAGATATACTCCTGTATTTGTTTATCATCAGAGCAACTATATCCGTACCTCCGGTACTACCCCCTTGCGTGAATGTAATAGCCATTCCAAGCCCATCAAGCGCACCTCCGATAATACAACAAAGCATCAGGCCGTTATTGATTGCAATTTCTTGAATAAATGCTGCGGGGATAAATTGCGGTATAATCTTGAAAAGCACCGAAGATACTACTATGGCATAAATGGTTTTCAGTCCAAAACCACCACCTAGCACCTTGAAAGCCACTGCGAGCAAAACCGCATTAATGATGAAAAAGGAATAACTAACTTCAAAGCCGGTCCAATACTGTATGATAGCCGAAATACCTGTGACACCTCCACCCACCAAATTGTTGGGAAGAATAAAAATGACCCAGGCCAACACATAGCATAAAAGGCCTAAAGTCATGATTGCATAGGACCTAAGCTCCGATAAGATCTTTTTGCTTTTTGTTTTCATTATCCTTCTTTTTGAAACCGCTCTTTATCTGCTCAAAACCCCTACCGTAAACACTTGTGGCCGGGGAAACTGTTATGAATGCATTTTCATCTTTCTCTTTGATCGCCCTTGCAATAGCCTGCAACTGACTTTTACGCGCAACCACAATCAGGAGTTTACCTTCCTGTTGAGAATACCACCCAATGGAATTCAGAGCGGTAACGCCCCTTTCGAAATTAGTGTTGATCATATCGGCTATCTCGGCATATTTCGAAGAAAAAATCAGAATTTGCACGGATTGTTTGTTGCCCGTAAGGATGGAGTCCAGTATGTAGGAAAATGAAACCATCTGGATATAACCGTAGATGACATTTTCCAAAGTCTTGCCTGGTAAGAAAATTACAGAGCCTATGATAATCAGGTCGCATACCAGAAATACTCGTCCCGGCGAAGTCTCCCTGTATTTTGAAATGATGATGGCAATTATGTCTGTGCCTCCGCTGCTGCCACCGCTCAAAAAGACAATGCTGATACCCACACCGCTCAGGGTGCCGCCCAGAACGGCATTTATCAGCGAATCCTCTATGGTACTGACAAAGCCGAGCATCGGAAGGAATTCGAGCATGAGCGTACCACAGATGACGCAAAATATGGTTTTGAAACCGAAACCCTTACCCATAATGATGGTGCCCACTACCAGTAGCAGCACATTGATGCCGAAATAGGTATAGGGTACGGGAAGGCCGGTGGCATAGAAAATCACCGAAGCCAGACCGGTAAGGCCTCCTCCGGCAATCTCCTTGGGAATCAGAAAATAAACCCAACTGAAGGTATAGAGCAACATACCCGCAAAAAGCAACAGGTATGAAACAGCTTCCTTGGCAAAGAACTTCTTTTGCATATATCAGACTACAACATTGATAATCTTGGAAGGGACCACTATTATCTTCTTCGGAGTACCTCCCTGGAGATACCTCTCAGTCATAGGGTCGGCAAGCACCGCTGCCTTAGCCTCTTCCGGTGAAATGGAGAGAGGAAGGGTGATCTTGAAACGCAATTTACCGTTGAATGAAACGGGATATTCGAAACTATCTTCTATGGTATATTCCTCCACATATTCGGGGTAGGATGCGGTTGAAATACTTTTTTTATGTCCCAGAGAGCTCCAGATCTCTTCGGCAACATGGGGTGCAAATGGAGAGAGCAGGATTACGAGCGGTTCGAGGATTTCCCTCTTGTCGCATTTGAGATCCGAAAGTTCATTTACGGCAATCATAAATGCACTGACCGAGGTATTGAATGAGAACGACTCTATGTCACTCTGTACTTTTGCAATAAGTCTGTGAAGTACTTTGAGTTCGACAGGAGTTGCTTTTGCATCGGATACGGAAAACGCATCGCGCTCATGGTAGAGTCTCCAGAATTTCCGAAGGAATCTGTGAACACCGTCTATTCCCCTTGTATCCCAGGGTTTGGATTGTTCGAGAGGACCGAGAAACATCTCATACATCCTGAGCGTGTCCGCACCATATTTTTCACAAATCATGTCGGGATTGACCACGTTGAACATAGATTTGCTCATCTTCTCGATTGCCCAGCCGCAAATATATTCGCCATCCTCGAGGATAAACTCAGCATCCGCGAAATCGGGCATCCAATTTCTGAAAGCCTCGATATCGAGACGATCATTCTCAACTATATTGACATCCACGTGAATTTCCATGGTGTCGTATTGATCCTTGAGTCCGAAGGAAACGAAGGTGTTGCTTCCCTGTATGCGATATACGAAATTGGAGCGACCCTGGATCATTCCTTGGTTGATGAGCTTTTTGAAAGGCTCCTCCTCGCATATATATCCGCGGTCATAAAGGAATTTGTTCCAGAATCTGGAGTAGATGAGGTGGCCTGTAGCGTGTTCCGTGCCCCCGATATAGAGGTCCACATTGCGCCAGTATTCATTGGCCTCGCGGCTCACCAGTTCCTCGGAATTTGAGGGGTCCATATACCTCAGATAATAGGCGCTGCTGCCGGCAAATCCGGGCATCGTGCTGGTTTCTATGGGATAACCGTCAATCTCCCACCCTATTGCCCTTGCAAGGGGCGGCTCTCCACTCTCCGTCGGAAGAAATGCATCCACCTCGGGAAGTTCCAGAGGTAGTACGGAGGTATCCATAGGTACTGCCACTCCATCCTTAAAATAGATGGGGAAAGGCTCTCCCCAATATCTTTGACGGGAGAAAATGGCATCTCTAAGGCGGTAGTTGATCTTACGTTGGCCGATACCCTGAGCCTCAACATAGTCGATGGCTGCCGGAATTGCCTCCTCTACGCTCATACCGTTGAGAAATCCTGAATTGCACATAATTCCCTCTTTGGCATCGAAACTCTCCTGCGAGATATCGCAACCCTCAATAAGCGGCACAATCGGCAGGTTGAAGTGCTTTGCAAAGAGGTAGTCGCGGCTGTCATGCGCAGGTACCGCCATGATGGCGCCGGTACCATACCCTGCAAGCACATATTCCGAGATCCATACGGGAATCTTCTCCTCTGTGAGAGGATTGACTGCATAGGAGCCTGTAAATACTCCCGTAACTTTATGAGTCTCCGCCATCCTCTCGCGCTCGGTCTTCTTTATGGCCATGGCCAGATACTCATCTACCGCTACTCTCTGCTCTGAGGTGGTTAGTTTCTCCACCCATTCGCTTTCAGGTGCGAGCACCATGAAGGTAACTCCGAAAATGGTATCCGCGCGAGTAGTAAAAATGGTCATATCATACTCCTGCGAACCGTTGGAAACCTTGAAGACCATCTCGGCACCCTGTGAACGGCCGATCCAGTTGCGCTGCATCTCCTTGAGTGAGTCGGTCCACTCTAGTGTCTCCAGATTGTCCAGCAGCCTCTCGGCATAAGCAGAGACTCGCAGCTGCCACTGTTTCATCTTCTTTTGTTCCACCGGGAAGCCGCCGCGGATGGAAAATCCCTCCTTGACCTCATCGTTGGCCAGCACAGTGCCGAGCATGGGACACCAATTGACCGCAGTCTCACCCTGATAGGCAATGCGGTAATTCATCAGAACTTCGGCTTTTTCCTTTTCGGAGAATGAAGCCCACTGCTCCGCAGTAAAATCGAGTTCCTCAGTACAAGCAGCGTTGACACCTTTAGTGCCGGAAACGGCGAATTTATCTATAAGTTCCGATATGGGACGTGCCTTGCGTTTGATATTACAATAATAGCTATCGAACATCTCGAGGAATGCCCACTGGGTCCATTTATAATAGGCAGGGTCGCAGGTCCTTACCTCACGCGACCAATCATAGGAGAAACCTATGCGTTCCATCTGTTCGCGGTAACGGGCGATATTCTGCTCCGTGGTAACTGCAGGATGCTGTCCGGTCTGGATGGCATACTGCTCTGCCGGAAGGCCGAACGCATCAAATCCCATCGGATGAAGTACGTTGAAGCCTTTTAGACGTTTGTAGCGACTGTAGATATCGCTGGCGATATATCCCAGGGGGTGTCCCACATGAAGTCCCGCTCCCGAAGGATAGGGAAACATGTCCAGAACGTAATACTTAGGTTTGGAAGGATCTGTTTTTACTTCAAATGTCTTGTGCTTTGCCCAATAGGCCTGCCATCTTTTCTCGATGTCAACAAAATTGTACTCCATTGCAAGTCTTCGTATGATCTGTATTCAAATTGACCTGCAAAGGTAACACTTTTCAACCTTTCCGCAAGATAAAGAGCACCGGAAGAGTTATTTTTGTACGCACCTTGTTGCCTCCTATCCGGCCGGGTATCCATTTGGGTGAAACGGAGATTACTCTTACCGCTTCGTCATCCAAAAGATCATCCACGCCGCGGACCACTCTGACATTGGTTACACTGCCATCTTTTTCGATGATGAATTCCACCTCCACAACCCCCTGGATGCCTTTGGAAATGGCTGCCTTGGGATATTTGAGATATTTATAAACCCAGAAGTCCAAAAAATGCTTTTCGTCGGAATGGAAAAATTGCGGGCGCTTGTCGCACTCCGAAGCGGAAAAGACCCCATCCTCCCGTACGGTAGGTTCTCTATCTTTGGAAGAGGCATTAAAGGCCTTGAAAAGCACATCTCTATTTGCCATCACCTCGAGGAAATGGAAAATATAGATGCTCTCCTCCACGAGATTATTGTATAGGATCAGATTGGGTGTGTCGCGTACGGTGTGATACTCCCTGTGTGTGCCGGTAGTAAAAAAGAAGACAGGTATCTTCGCCTCATAAAAAGGCAGAAAATCCGAGGGAGAGATAGTAGCATCTGCCACAGCCGGAGAGATGCTTACCGGACGTTTACCGGTCTCCTCCTTTATGGGATTGAGTTCCGCCATGGAGACCTGAGAGAAAAGTTTGAAAGGATTTGCAGCATTGCCACGTCCGAGCATATCCAGATTGATCATTGCCTTTACATTGGCTATCCCCCGGAAGGCTCTGTTGACAAAGTACCACGAGCCGGCCATTGCGTGCTCTTTGGCACCGAAGCCTACAAAAATAATCGAACGGGGAAAGTCAAATCTGTTTTGCGACACCATTCGGGAAAGTTCTATAAGCATCGCTACTCCGGATGCATTGTCATCTGCTCCGGCAAAAATTTGTGTGACGGGAGTGCCGTCAACCATTAGAGTGTGTGTTCCCAGATGGTCAAAATGAGCCCCTACCACGATATATTCATCTCTGAGGAGAGAATCACACCCTTCGATGATGCCGACGATATTCCGGGAATGGATACTGTCGATGCCACTCATTATTGTAAAATCCTGTCCGTTACGATCGGTCAGCATTATCACGCCATTGGCCTCAAGAGCATCGTAAAGATATTCTGCGGCCATTTGTTCTCCTTTCGTACCGGTTTTTCTGCCCTGCAGCGCATCGGATGACAAATATTGGATATGACTCCTGAGATTGCGCCTCAAAAGATCATATGACTCTCCGGATACCGGAACTGCAATGACAATAAAAAAAGCGAAAGTGAGCAATCGTCTCATAATACTCCTATTGACGAACCCACTTTCGCAAATATTATGCCCTCCGGACATTACTTTTTATAGAAGGGCGTCTTAACTACTACAGCTTTGAGAAGTTTACCGCGTATATTGATGTAAATCTCGGTGTCGACTTTGTTGAAAGGAACATTGATGTAACCCAAGCCGATTGCTTTCTTGACGGAAGGACCCATTGTACCGGAAGTCACCACGCCGATCTGAGTGCCTTCAGCATCACAGATAAGAGCCCCATGACGTGCGATGCCTTTATCGACCAGCTCAAATCCGGCAAGTCTGCTTTTGAGACCTGCTTCCTTCTGTGCCAGAAGATACTCCTTGTCCACAAAATCACCTTTCACATCGTTGAACTTGGTGATCCAGCCGAGACCGGCCTCGAGGGGCGATGTGGTATCATCGATGTCATTACCATAGAGGCAAAATCCCATTTCGAGACGGAGTGTGTCACGTGCTCCCAGGCCAATAGGCTTGATACCGAACTCCTCACCTGCAGCAAAAATGGCATCCCAGAGCTTAACTCCATCCTTATTGGCAACATAAACTTCACATCCACCTGACCCGGTGTAACCTGTGATGGAGAGAATGGCATTGGGAATTCCGGCTACCGTGAGTTTCTTGAAGGTGTAATACTCCATGGACATGATGTCCACGTCACAAATTTTTTGCATCACCTCCATCGCCTTGGGGCCCTGGATGGCAAGTTGACAAATCTCATCGGATGCATTGTAGAGTTCTTTACCGGGAGTAATTGAAAATTTCTCCGCAAATCCGCAGAGATGTGCCCAGTCTTTCTCAATATTGGCGGCATTTACCACCAAAAGATAGGTCTCTTTGTCCACACAATAAATAATTACGTCATCTACGATACCTCCTTTACCGTTGGGGAAACATGAATATTGTGCCTTACCGGGAAAAAGGGTTGAAACATCATTCGAGGTCACATACTGAAGGAAAGGCACTGCATTGGGACCTTTTACCCAAATGTCGCCCATATGAGAGACATCAAATACACCCACACCCTCTCTAACGGTGTTGTGTTCTTCATTTATGCCTACATATTGTATCGGCATATTGAAGCCGGCAAAAGGAACCATCTTAGCACCAAATGCGATGTGCTTCTCAGTAAATACTGTATTTTTCATTTAGTTATTTATGTTTTATAGATATTGTCGGATTTACTTTTTCTCTTCGTGCAGGGCCATGGCAGTCTGGTAGATCCACATGTCGTATGGATCTTCTCCCCTTTCCAGCATCGAGTATCTATGCCTATACGCTTCACGTAACGTCTCTGAGCCGTGAATGGCCAGCACATCGTATCCATTCTTGAAACGAAGTTCAGTTACCTCATATCCTTTTGCTTCGAGTTTGGCTTTAAAACGTTGTGCATTTGCAGGAATTTTATAACAACCCATAATAACATAGTAATTGGAGTAAACCGGACGGGCTGCCGCTGCGAGACGCGCCAACTCTTCTGCCCTGGCTATGGAGTCCCTTCTGGCAGCCTCAGCCGCCTCTCGCTCAATCCTGGCAGCCTCAATCTCCTTGGATGTTGGCTTGCCCAATATGGAGCGGAAAAAGTCGCATCCGCTGAAAAGCAGTGATGCGGTAAGTAGAATGGTTACAATCTTGATCGGTTTCATGGCGAGTGAAATTATGTTGGTTAAGTATGTTTAGGTATACTATTGCTATCATACAAAAATAAGCATTTATAGAGGAAAAGCAAAAATTTTCCTATCTTTACCTCTCAAGAAAAAATATTTTATGAGCAAATTCAAACAACGTTTAAAGGAGATAGGCAATATCTCGAAAGATGTAGATTGGGCCATTGCTTCGGAAAGCATTCGTAGCAGTATCTATTTTAAGGGACCGAACGTATGGATTTTGGCTGCGGCCATTATTGTAGCCTCCATAGGGCTCAATGTCAATTCCATACCCGTAATCATAGGTGCGATGCTCATTTCACCTCTGATGGGGCCCATCATGGGTTTTGGACTGGGACTGGGAACAAACGATACCTCTCTCCTCAAAGAGGCGCTCAAAAACCTCGGCATTATGGTGCTCATCAGCATCATTGCTTCTACACTATATTTCCTTGTCAGCCCTCTTCAAATGGATAACCCGACAGAACTGCTGGCCAGGACCAACCCCACAATCTATGACGTCCTTATTGCACTCTTCGGCGGATTTGCCGGTATCCTGGAGACTTCCCGCAAAGAAAAAGGCACTGTAATATCGGGAGTGGCCATCGCCACCGCACTTATGCCCCCTCTTTGCACTATCGGTTTTGGCATCGCTACACTACAGCTCAAGTACGCAATAGGAGCTCTCTATCTATTCTTCATAAACGGAGTTTTCATTGCTCTGGCGACCTTTTTAATGGTCAAATATCTGAGATTCCCACTTGTCAAAGTTGCCGACAACACTAAACAGAAAAAGGTATCCGGTACCATAGCCGCATTTACACTGGTACTTATTGTTCCCAGCATTATCTCCGCCATAATGGTCATCCATGAGAACCGTTTCAACCAAAATGTGCGAAAATTCATATCTGAAAATAGGAACGTCAACAAAAGTTACATCTACGACCACGAGATTAAACATGAAAAAATGAGTGGCACATTGACCCTTTATATGGCCGGAGAGCCTCTTGTTACATCCGATAGAGAACTGCTCTACCGCTCCGCGGAAATGTGCGGCATCGGACGTAATCAGCTTACCATTATTGAGAATGCCATCATACGCGAAGAACTCTCCCAATCCGATATGATGAAGAGTTTCTTCGAGAGAAGCGACAGAGAGATAAAACAACGCGAGGATCTGCTGGCACAATTACAAGAAGAACTCAATGCTTTGCGTGACAAAGAGCTTCCGGTGGCACAGATTGCAAAGGAGCTGCTCACCCAATATCCGGATTTGACGGGATTCAGTATCTCCAGAGGCAGCGAGGTGACACTCAAGGATCTCAAAGAGAGTGAGCGCATTTTTGTACTGGTCAAGTGGCTGGAACCGGTAGACGAAGAAGTTGTCACCAAGCTCCAAAAATGGCTTTGTGTACGTCTTGAGACGGAGAATATTACAGTTATACAAGATAAATAGTGAAAGTAGTTAGATTTACAATTTTTGCAATAGTAATACCGGTACTGCTCTCACTGATTCTTCCTCCGCGCGAAACGACACCTCAGGCAGACGGAGTTCCTCCCATTTCTGTAGCGCCTCCCGCGGATGATACCGTCAGAATCCTTTTCATCGGAGATGTGATGGCTCACATGCTCCAGTTGGAGACTGCGCTTATCAGCGGCGGCAATGCCTCCAACCCTGATGATTACGATTTTTCCTCCTACTTCAAACACATAAAACCACTTTTTGACTCAGCCGACTTTGTGGTGGCCAATATGGAGTATCCTACGGGGGTCATCCCTTTTTCTGGGTATCCCATATTTTCGGCTCCCTCATCCCTCGATATCGAAGCGCGAGACAGCGGCATAGATTTATTTCTCAAGGCCAACAACCACCTGCTTGATAAAGGCAGAGAGGGAATTGACAGCACAAGGGCCATTCTCCGCAGGGAGGGAATAGCTTATACGGGCTTCTATGCTGATGCAGAGGAGGAGTATCGCTGCAACCCTTTTATTGACTCAATCGGGGGCATTTGCGTGGCTATCATCAATTTTACCTATGGCCTCAACGGATTTCAGATACCTGAGCCCTACATAGTCAACATGATGGACACCACGCAGATCAGAAAATTGGTAGACAGAGCTAAAGAGAGAGGTGCGGAATTTATCATAGCCACTCCGCACTGGGGAGAAGAGTACCAGCTTACCGAATCGGCCACACAGCGCAGATGGAGAGACAGTCTCTACCGCTATGGGGTAGATGCGATTGTAGGCACTCATCCGCATGTGGTACAGAGATGCGAGTATGATACGCTTCACGCCACCGCCTACTCTCTGGGTAATTTTGTTTCCAATATGAGCATCGCATACGGGCAAATAGGTATGGTCTATGAGCTACGACTAAAAAGGAGACCCGATTCGACCATTGCCCTCCTTCCTCCGAAGATAGATTACTGGTGGTGTGCAAGAACCAACAAACTGGAGAGAAACTATACGGTAGTCCCCATAATGGAGTATCTCGACAGAAAGGAGGAATTCAAAGAGGGACAGTATCATAAAATGGTTCGCGAATGGAATGCAATTGTCAAGAAATTTGGAATAGACACCACCGGAAAAAGAATAAGATACATATATGATTGAAAAAACCATTTTACTGAAAGATGTCAATCCGATAGATTTCTACGGAGTAAACAACAAAAATTTCGACCTCCTGACATCCTTCTTCCCCAAAATAAAAGTTGTCGCCAGAGGAGCAGAAGTCTATGTTACAGGACCTGCAGACGAGATTCGCCTCTTTGAGGAAAAACTGGAAAAAGTGATGAAGATATGTCGCATAAGAGGCGCGCTGACCGAATATGACATGGAACAGGTCTGCTTGCAGAGGGTTATTTCCGCAGAAACCGGTAAAGTAGAAATGCTTGACAACAAGGATTACATCATTGTTTACAGTAACGACGGACGTGCCATTAAAGCACGCACTAAAAATCAGAAACGATTGGTCAAGGAGTATTATAACAATGACCTGTTGTTTGCTTTGGGACCTGCCGGCACAGGCAAAACCTATACGGCCATCGCTCTGGCCGTCCGCGCACTAAAAAACCGTGAAGTAAAGCGTCTGATACTTACCCGTCCTGCCGTGGAGGCGGGGGAAAGACTCGGATTTTTGCCGGGAGATCTCAAGGAGAAACTTGACCCCTACCTCCAGCCTCTTTATGACGCACTTGGAGATATGATTCCCGCAAAGCGTCTCCATTCGCTTATGGAAGAGGGCACCATCCAGATTGCGCCGCTGGCCTATATGAGAGGCCGTACACTCGACAGAGCCTTTGTAATTCTGGACGAAGCCCAGAATACTTCACTTGGCCAGCTCAAGATGTTTCTTACACGTATGGGATGTGACGCCAAGTTTATCGTAACAGGAGATGCCACTCAGATAGATCTTCCCGACAAGCGTAGCAGCGGCCTTGTACGCGGTATCGAAATCGTCAAAAACATCCGTGGCATCAGCATCATCGAATTTAACCGCGACGACATAGTTCGCCATCCACTCGTTACCAAAATCGTAGATGCTTTCGAGGAATACGAACAAAAGGACGAAAAGCGCGACGAAAAGGACAAAAACAAAGAACAGTCCGAGTAGACCGAAGTACTACAGGTCAAACATGGTCTTGAAGGTATAGCCTTTGGATTTGAGGGTATCTATGATCTCGCCCAGATATGTGTAGGGGCGATCTTCGTCAGTTCGGTCGGGATAATTCATCGCATGAATCAGCAGTATCACCCCATTCATAGAGTTTTCGGACTCATATTGCCATATTCCTTCCAGAATCTCCTCCGTCGAAATATAATTGGGCGCGCCCGGTGAGGTCCAATCCATGCCTGTCTTGAATCCGGGTGTGGGATTAACCAACTTGTAGCCCAGGTCCCGCATTATATCGGCTGTCTCCTGATTGTAAGTTTCATAAGGGGGAATCAGCCAGTCGTATTGCTCTTTTTCCAGGCCATATTTCTCCAAAGAGGCCTCCATAAGTGCAAAGTCGGCTTTTACGGAGTCGGCACTCACAAGAGTACGACCCTCTTCACAAAGCAGGAGATGGTTGAATGAGTGTGAGGAAAGATAGTGGCCTTCCTTAATGATTCTCCTGGCAGCCTCTTGATATTTCTCCACCTCGAAACAAACGCCGGTCGGGAAAAAGGAGCCTTTGACCTCCTTCTCTTTCAAGGTATTGAGTACGGGCACTACTCCGTCAAAATTTTCGAAGTATCCGTTATCGTCAAGGCTATAATGGGCAGTAAAAACCAGCCAGACACATTTTTCATCGGGATTGATCTTGTTTACAACCCCGAATTCGTCATATTCGAAAACATTTTCCTTCTGTGAATTTCCCGCACAGGAGAAAAGCATTAAGGCGCATAGCGCCGGAATAATTGTTCTGATTATTTCCATAATGAAATCATTTATTCAAAATTACACAATCATACCTGCGAGCTTGCCGGTATGTGAACCCTCTTTTATCGTCCAAACACCATTCACAAACACATGTTCGATACCGACGGGGAACCGGTGAGGATTGTCATAGGTGCTTTTTTCCTCGATGGTATCGGGGTTGAAAACTACCACGTCCGCCCAATATCCGGGGATCAGCAATCCGCGCTCCTTCAGCCTTAAACGCGAAGCAGGAAGTGCGCTGCATTTGTGAACTGCGGTGGCCAGATCGAGGATCTTATCTTCGCGTACATATTTCTGGAAGAAACGGGGGAACGTACCATACGAGCGAGGGTGGGGCATTTTTTCTCCCAATGGACCTTCGGGAGAATAGACACTTCCGTCGGAGGCGGGCATGGAGAGCGGATGACGATACTCCATTTGGATATTCTCCTCTTTCATCGCAAATCCCGCCATCTGGACATTGAGTTTTTCGGAGATGAGCAGGTGCCGGATCATCGGCCAAACATCCATACCTGAAATTTGGCAACATTCAGCCACATTTTTACCTGAATACTGTGCATTGCCCTCAGCACGGCAGGTGGCTATAAGCACATTCTGCGGCCCTCCGAGACGCTTGATGCGACTCTCTGCATATTTGCCGATCTCGGCGGCCTTTGTTTCATCTTCCAGACGGGCGAGCACCTCCTCCGATGAACCTTGCCTGTCGTTGATCGGAATAAATGAGGAGAGTCCTGTGGAGAATGCTATATATGGATAACGGTCAAAAGCTATATCGATGCCCTCCGCCTTCGCCCGGTCGATCATTGCGAGGAGTGCCGGCATTTTGTACCAGTTGGCGGCATTCTGCGCCTTGAGGTGAGATACCTGCAAGCGGGCACCCGACTCCCTTGCGATACGGATAGCATCCCTGAGAGATTCCTCCACGAAATCATCTTCGTTGCGCATATGGATGGCATAAAGGCCGTCGTGCTTAGCAACAACCTTGCAAAGTTCTATCAGCTCTTCATCGGATGCATATGAGCTGGGAGCATATTCGAGACCCAGCGAGATGCCCATTGCACCCATTTCCATCTCCCGATCGAGGATGGAGCACATCTTAGCCAGTGTCTCGGGAGTTGCGGGTATGTTGTTGTCGCCGATTACGGCGGAACGGAGCTGTCCCTGCCCCACAAGGCTGCCGTAGTTGATGCCTATGCCCTGTTTGCGGTATGCATCATAAAAGCCGTCGATATCCTGCCAGAAGGGATATCCGTGCCTGAAAGTATCTTTATTTGCTTCATAGTAAGCGTCGGAGTAGGGAAAAGGAGAGTCGCCGCAGTTGCCTCCGATATCGGTGGTGATGCCCTGGAAGATGCGGCTATCGCCCTTCGGAGCCAGAAAAAGATTTGTGTCGGTGTGGGTGTGAATGTCAATCCATCCCGGAGATACCGCAAGCCCCTTTGCATCAAGGATAAAGTCGGCATTATCACCGAGAGTTCCGATGGCTGCAATACGGCCGTCACGTATGCCGATATCACCCTTAATAGGTGCTTTGCCGTCACCCGTGTAGATGACTCCGTTTTTGATAATTGTCTCAAAGGGCTGCTTGATGCCGATTTTGCGTCCTCCGTAAAAGCCTACACCAAGTGCGGCTGCCCCAATGAGTGTGGTCCTGATGAAATCTCGTCTTTCCATATTGTGTGTTGTTGAATATTCTTTTGGTGAATCGATGCGTTTTAAACGATTATAATCATTTACTCCGTCTATTTTTGGAGATCATTTGAATAAATGGGAAATCCCTCCGTATGCCATACCTTCATCGAATCCTGCTCTCCATAGATGAGATAGACCTCAATATCGTCGCGCTGCAAAGCCAACTCCCGTGCCTTTTCCTCTCCTATGACCATCATCCAGGTGGCATAGGCATCGGCAATGGCCCCGTCATAAGCAATGACCGTGGCGCTGAGCAAATTGTGAGTCACCGGATAGCCGGTAGCAGGATCTATGGTGTGGGCATGTTTTTCCCCATTTTCAACATAAAACTTGCGATAATTGCCGCTGGTCACCAGCGCTCCATCAGAGATGACAATAATCTCCTGCAAATGTGCCCCCTCATCAAAATTACCGTCCAGAGGCTTATCCAGGCCAATTTTCCATTTGTCACCTCGTGCGCTGAGTCCTTTGCAGACAATCTCTCTTCCCACCTCAACCAAATAATCGTTGCATCCGAAATCGTCAAGTGCCCGCGCAATCACATCACAGGTATAGCCCTGTGCAATGGCGTTGAAATTGAGTTTCACCCCCGGACGCTCCCTGATCACCCTGGCTGAGTCGCCGCTCCCCTTGATGGAGACCAGGTCCATACCTACCAGGAGCATTGCGCTGTCTACCAGGTGCTGAGTAACCGTATCTCGATTGCCGAAGCCGAAACCCCATAGGTCGAACAAAGGTGCTGCAGAGGGGTCGAATGCCCCTGAACTCTCCAGCCAAATCTCTTTCGAGCGGTGAAATGCCCCAATAAAGAGAGAATCAGGGGTTATCTCTTCTCCCGCATTGAAACGGGAAAGAAGCGAACCCTTGTTGTATCCGGAAAGAGAATTGTCAATTGCGGTAAGAAGGTCATTGACCCTCTGTTCCACCTGCGCTCTCTTCACTCCCGCCGGACGTGAATATACTATATGGAATGTACCTCCCTGAGCAAAGCCCTCTATGCGCTCATATTTGCCATGGCCGGTAGAGCATCCTGCAATTAAAAGAATCGCAATCAAAAAAAACGTAAAAAGGCTTTTGTGGTTCATTGACAGGTGGCACGATTTTGGCGAAATGACAAAACAATTGACGCAAATTTACTATAAAAAATCAAAAATTGCTATTGCGCCAAAAAATACTCATATTTGTGGGTTGGAAATAACATACAATGGAAAACAGATACAGATTTCTTTGGATTTTGACACTTGCAGCTCTCCTCTTGGGCATGGGTGCTTCCTGTGAAAAGAAAGAAGAGGAAGAGGAGGAGAAGTTGTATATGGACGGATTTGTGGATTACCATATCCCAACTTTTGTAGGTATCGGTGAGACAATTACCCTTACTGCTTCAGGCATTACCGAGCCTTCAGAAGTTGAATACAAATGGTTTTTCGGAGCTTCATACAACGACACTTTATCTGCACAGACGGTGACAATTACATTTCCGGATAGTCTGGGCACTTTCGCCATTACCGGTATAGCTACCGCTCCCGGCTACTACAACTCCTCCGCCACGCAGAATGTGACTACCGTGGATATCAGACGTGAAAAATCCCTTAAGGGTCTCAAATATAGTGACAAAGTATTTACTGATCCGCGCGACGGTATAGAATACGAATATGTAACTATAGGTAAGCTCGACTGGTTTGTACGCAATCTCGCATATTACAAAAAAGGCTCTGCTTTCCGCCATTCACCCGTCACCCACACTTTATTTGGACGTTTCTATTCCTGGGAAGAGGCCACCGGAGGTAAGAGTGCTTCAGGACTGGGTGGCGGACCACAGGGCGTCTGCCCCAAAGGCTGGTCTGTCCCCACCAATGAGGACTGGGTCGATCTGGCCACCGCCGTTGCCGGCAAACAGATGCCATTTGTGGACAACTGGGATGGACTTGGCGATAAGCTCTCGGTGGATGCCCGGTTTAACGGCGAAAGGATATGGCCCTACTCTCCCGACAATCTACACTCCAACACAGTCGGCTGGAACGCTCTCGCTACAGGCAACACTCAATATGACCACTCACTTTTCAAGGGTTTCAACGAATATGCATTCTGGTGGAGTTCAACCCAAAAGAATGAGACTCAGGCCTATTATCGCTATATGCACAGTGAAAGCGCTGTATGTCCGATGAATTTCACCTCCAAAGCACATTTCGGCGCATCGGTAAGGTGCGTGAGATTGGTGAAGTAGTTATGAGTGTGTAGTATGTAGTGGGGAGTTATGATTGGTGCGGGGTGTGGGATGTGGGTTAGTTATGAGTGGGGAGTGTGTAGTGTGTAGTGGGGAGTTGGCACAGGAAGAGGGTCCGGAACTCAAAGCGAGCAAATCTGCAACAATAGTTTAAATCAATAAAGCTATGAGACGAAAAATTTTCACTTACGCGATTATCGCTATTTCCAGCATCCTGGCATTGGGGTGCGAAAAAATTTCTTCAGACGGCAAAGTAGAACTATACTTGTTGGACTCCTACAAAACAGTTAGGGAACATTCATGCCAAATTGATGAAACAACTGTTAAGACAAAAGCCAATCCTCTAATAAGCTACGATGATTTCATCTCTTATGACCCAATTACTCACGAATTTTTGATTTCAGACAAGGCAGCAAAGGCAATAATTAACGATACGGAAAAATCTGTTGATTTAATTGCATTTGCCGTAAAAGCAGATGGGGAAATTGTTTATACCGGATATTTCTGGCCTCTCTACTTGTCTTCAACTTGTGACTGGGTTTATATAGACCCGATTCTTACAAGCTTTGACAATAAAATGGAAGTTTGCTTAGGATATCCCGGACCTATGCCCGGACAAGCAATTCCGGACAAAAGAAACGACAGCAGGATTATCAAGATCTTTAAGAGGGATCATAAATTGGTAGAATAATAATAGCGTCTAAAGCTGAAATCGTATAACATTGCTAAATGTTGGTTTTGGAATGATTTCAAAATGCAGGAAGGGAAAAAAAATTAAAAATCCTGACGAAAAAGGAATAAAGCCCTTACACGTAAATGTGTGGGGGCTTTTTGGTTTTCCATTACTAATTTCTTAAGGGAATTGTTACTCGTTTTTTTAAAGCAATTTTAAATTTGCAGGGAAAAGCTTCAAGCGACAATTACGATCAGGGTAACAATTCATAGTTGCCACGAAAATCAGCCTCTACTTTGTCTCTTTTATTTAATTCAAAGCCAAAACTTCACTTTTCAATAGAAATATGGGGATAGAAAGTACACTTTTCAAATTGTAGCGGGGGATTGTAAAATACAACTTTTTATTTGTATGGATTTTGGGTATGGAATAAATTTTAAAAATAACTGCATACTATAGGGA
>DFOK01000011.1 GCA_002376715.1 Bacteroidales bacterium UBA3543
ACTACATACTACATACTACCCACTATATTCTCGGCGATTACCTGGGCAAAATCTACAACTTTAATTTCCGATTGTCTGCTGAAGGTCTTCATACAGAGCGGGCATGCAGTCACAATCTTATCGGGGGAGTTGGCGGTAAGGTTGCGGATGGAATTTTCCGTGATGCGTCCTCTCTCTTCATGTGTAAGGGTCAGGCTGCCAAGAGAACCGCCGCAACAGATGCTTTCTTTGCGTTCTTTTGCCGCCGGCACGAGGTTGGCAACCCTGGCCAGAGCCTTGCGGGGAGCCTCGTAGATACCACAACCACGACCGAGTTCACAGGGATCGTGATATACATAGTTAAGCTCCTGTTTTCTCAATTTTATTACTCCTTCAGCAGCCAGTTGTTCGAAATACTCGGTATAGTGCATCACCTGCACCCCTTCCAGATCATAATCCTCTTTAAATATTCTGTAGCAGATTGCACAAGAGACCAACAGTATAGGGGCACCGCTCTCCCCGATGATCTGCTTATTCTTCTCTATGAGTGCCTTTGCTTCTTCGGTGCGGCCGGTGAGCAGCAACGGTCTTCCGCAACATATTGTCCCTTGCTCATCCATCAGCGTGAAATCTATCCCCGCCGTTGTGAGTACTTTCTGCACGGATTGAGAGACCATCGGTGTCAAAGAACTCATACAACCGGAATAGTAGAGCACTTTCTCTCCGCCGACTGAGATTGCTGATGTCAATACTCCGTTAGGGATTTTATCAAGATAGCTGAAGTCGTGTTCTATATTGTAGGGCTGTTGTTGGCGTAGGGCCAGACGAAGATCTATGGCTGATATGTTGATGGGGCAGAGTACTGAACACTTGCCACACATCAGGCACTTATCCGCAATTGCCAGCGCACGCGGCTCATTTCTTCTTTTTACCTGACGTATGTAGTAGACAGTGGTATTCTTTAGTCCCGCTTTATCGACACTCATAGGGCAGGCATCCAGGCAAACTCCGCAGCTGGGGCAGGAGTAGAGTTCTGCCAAAGCGTAGCCTTTGCGCGGCCTGCGTACTCTGATACCCGCGTTTTTGAGTGGAATCAAGAGGAACTCCGCTGGAATATGCATATATCTGGTATATGGCAGCACTATCATAAAGGTGCCCAACGCTATCGAGTAGGCCCACCACGCAATCGTGAAATTCTCCGGTTTGCTGAGAATGCTGGCAAAAAGCCAATTGACAGGTACGGTTAGGAAACTGCCTCCACCCACACCTGCGGTAAATCCTTCGGCTATCAGCCTTAGTGGAAAAATAGCCCAGAGCGAATAGAGGCCGACGCGATCCAGGAGAGTGAGCTTTGTAGTTCTACGCATTCCCATCAACTTGGAACGGAAACGTTTGATGATGGCCAGAATTATACCGCTGAGAACCACAAGCAGGAAAAAATCCATAAGGAAGAAGAGTAGCGAACCCTTGAGGGTTATACTCTCCACTGCCATAAAGTAGCGGAAAAATATGGGATAATAGAACAATCCACCCCTTTCGGGAATATATAGGAATGTTTCGATATGACCGATGACAATCAGCATGAACCAGCCGAAAGCGATACTGGAGTGCATATATCCCAGAACCTTGTTGCGTTTCCAGAGTTTTACGTGAAAAAGACAATCTCCAAACCAGTCGCGAACATTCTTTCCCATTATCACGGGATTGACCAAAGACTTATAAACTTTGATGCGATCTTTGCGCTCGAGTTGGACCATAATCTTGATGACTCCGATAATGCACCACAAGAGAACGAATATCATTCCCACCATGAATGGGAGAACAAAATGGTCGTAACCCGATATGAATCTTTCCCTCATCATAGTATCAGATATTGTAAATCTTGCAAATGGAAAGAATCAGATGCCGGGTATTGATGCCTCTGGGGCAGACTATCTGGCATTTACCACAAAGCATGCAGGATTTGAGTTGTGGGAGCACATCTTCTTCGCATCCACGCTGAAGGCCGAGCAGCACCTTTCTCAGATTGAGATCAGTAAAAACACCCGCACTACAACTGGCAGCGCAAGATCCGCATGACATGCACTTAATGGCATCGGGTTCTGCAGCGCATAATTCATCAAATAGACTCATGTCTGCATCGTCGATTTCAATTGTCGAACTTGGTGTAAGACTATATCCGAAATCTATCATTGAGCCTTTTGTTTGAAATAGTTATCAATGGCCATAGCTGCCGCTCTGGCTTCGTTGAGAGTTTCCGGAATGGTCTTGGGACCTGTGGTAGCACCTGCAAAAAAGATCCCTTTGCTGTGGCTCTCGGTAGTTCTGAGAAGCATATCGCGTGGCATGAAAAACCCATCTTCTCCAACATGCACTCCGGTCATTGAGGCAATTTTGGGATTTTCAACGCAGGGGGACATACCTGCCATAAGCACGAGCAGATCCATCGTAATACGTATAGGTTTGCCTACAAGAGTATCTTCCGCCTTTACGACAAGTCTTCCATCTATATTTTCTGATACCTCTGAAACTCTTCCACGGACAAAGAGGATTCCATATTTACGTTGGGCGTTGAGATAAAGGTCTTCATATTTGCGGCCGAACATTCTCAAGTCCATATAGAAGCAGTAAACGGTAGCGTCAGGATAGAGTTCCTTCATCTCGCAAGCCTGCTTGATGGCTGTTGCACAGCATACCTTGGAGCACTGGCGATTGCCGGCTTTTTCATCTCTGGAGCCCACACAGTGAACAAATCCTATAACCTTGGGATCATTGATTCTTGGATCTTTTCCCGTATTGAAAAAATGCTCGAGATCAGCATTTGTAATAACATGGTTATATATACCGTAGCCATATTCTTCTTTTTTTTCAGCAGGGAACATGGAAAATCCCGTTGCAAAAAGAATGGCATCCGCCTGTACTGAAATGCCATTGGAAAAGATAGCCACGTAGAGGTCCTTGAGTTTGTTGATGGAGACGATATTGGTGTCGGTAAAGCAGTTGATTCCTTCCATATCGGATGTCAGGGAAGTCAGAAGCTCCTCGGTTGACTCACCTTCGGGAAAGAGTTTGTGCCACTTTGCCAGATGGCCTCCGAGACGAGACTCTTTCTCTATGAGAATCGGGGTGTGGCCGTAATCGCGTATTCTGCGAGCAGCTTCCATACCGGCAGGACCTGCGCCAATTATAAGTACATTTCGTTTCATTTAGTCAGCTTTATATCAACAACACTTGATGTTCATAGGAAATTCCGGCATCTTGAGGATTTTGCCTCCGCTACCTTTGTATTTATCTTGTTTGTTGTATTTAACACCCATTTTATCCAGCAGGGGTTCAACTGCCACCTGATGCAGCTGAAGTCCAAGGTCCCAGGGGTCATATCCCAACACCAGACCGGCAACTTCCTCATAAGTGAATACGGGAATACCATATCCGTTCTCACCATAGGTCTTGCCCGTTTGTTCGGCTATCACATATTGCCATCTGTCCATGAAATAGGGGCATCCGGGGCAGTTGGTTATGATCATATCCGGTTTGTAGGGCTCCATCGATTCAAACTTTTTGTGGGTGTTGGACATCGAGTAGCCGCGGTTGGCCTTAACCAGATACTGTCTGAAACCAAATCCGCAGCAATGTCTGCGTTCGGGATAATCTATCACTTCTCCTCCCCAGGAATCGATCATGCCGGCAAGAACATAGGGATATTCCGCTCCGCCTACTCCTTTGGAGGGAAACATCTTGGAATAATGGCATCCGATATGCTCCACAACTCTTAGCGGCTCACCTGTAAATTTGTTGACCAGACGGTGTTTTGCCCTGGCTGCTATCTCATTACGGAATTTATAAATGATGTCGCTGGCATGGGCCAGATATTCAGGTTTTGTCAATTCGCGTCTGCAGGACTTCCAGAGGTGTTCCCGAATTTTGTCTTCAAGGTCAGGAAAAGTCCTCCAGTCCTCCAGTACTTCGGTGTAGAGACCAAATGAGGTGATGCAGGAACATACGTAGTTTTTGTAGCCATGTTCGCCCATTAGAGCAAATTGTCGGGCTATAATTGTCATCATGGTCTCCTGCGGCAGAGCTTCGGCATGGTATGCAATGCCTCCGCAAGTGGTATGGTGCTCCGTCTCGAAGAAATCTTTGCCCAGTTTGTTACGGCATATGTCGAGAAACGCCACTTCCGAACCCGGAAAAAACCCCTGACGTATGCAACTTCTTACGTAAAACCAATGGTCATCAGGAATCTCTTTCTGATAATCCGACCATATTTTCTGTTTTCCCTGAAATATCATTTTGATGCTGTTTTAAAGTTAATGGTTGAGATGGTCCTTTTCGGTATCCTCAAATGCCTTCCTTTCATATTCATCATAGGGGATGCCCATCTCTTTTGCTTTAAGTTTAGATGCCTCTTCGATGATTTCCATACGGCGTGTAGCACCGGTCTCATCAAATATTGCCTTGAGTTCGGCGAGGGATTCGTCGGGGATCTTTCTAAGAATTCCGGGTCCTTCGCCGTCGAGATTCGCCCCGAGACGTTCATAGACCTCCTCCATGTTTTCGTTTAGCCATTTGCCGGTCAGGCCATATTCCGGGTGATCTTTGTAGAGAAATGTGCGTGGATAGACACAGTAGCCGTAGTTAAGGATATTGCTCTGCATACGGCGCGTGAGCGGGAGCATCTGTCGTCCCTTTTCGCTTTCCACAAAATAGCCCAAATCAATGGAGAGCGATCTCAGCGCCATTACCACAAGGCCGGGAGCATTGCGCCTCGGACAACGTGTTACACACGACATACATTCGCCGCAGTACCAGATCTGTTCGCCTTTGAGCAGTTCTTCAATCTGAGCGTCATCCTGGCTCTGAACGATGTTGACTATGTTTTTTGGATTGTATTTGTAGAATTCGGCAGCAGGGCAGATGGCCGTACAGGTACCGCAGTTAATACAGGCTTTCAGTCCCTCTTTGATGCGATAATCCCGGATTAATTGTTCGTATAGTTTGCCCATACAATTTAAGTTTTAGTCGAACAAAGTTAACAAAAAACCTATACAAACCACAGATTATGAAATAAATTGACAGAGGCTGTGTTGCCAAAAGTGAATCCGATTGACAAAGATCAGCCCAATATTACTAAGAAAAATTCTTGCCTGTTATGATGTATATTCGTCCCAACTCTTTATTTGGATCTCCTCAATGGGCAGATTGCAGAAAGAGATGATGAAAGCAGTAGCCAGTCGGGTATTGGTGATCAGCGGAATGTTGAAGTCTACTGCCGCGCGACGTATTTTATAACCGTTACTCAATTCTGATTCGGTAAGATTCTTGGGAATGTTGACCACAAAGTCTATCTCCTTGTTCTGAATCATCTCCAGTGCACTGCGCTCATTTCCGCTCTCACTAGGCCAGAGAACTCTGGTGACGGGAACATTATTTTGCACAAAGAATTTGTAGGTACCGTCTGTCGCAAAGAGCTTGTAGCCGTGTTGTACCAGCATACGGGATGCGCTAAGCATTTCGGCCTTTTGACGCGCGTCTCCTGTGGAGAGCAGGATGTTCTTTTTAGGAATGGTGTAACCAACGGAGAGCATCGATTTCAGTATCGCTTCGTTCGTGTCATCACCGATACAACCAACTTCACCTGTGGATGCCATATCTACGCCCAGCACGGGGTCAGCTTTCTGCAAACGTGAGAATGAAAATTGGGAGGCCTTGATACCGACATAATCGAGGTCAAATGCACTCTTGGAGGGTGGTACGGGATTCTCTCCTACCATAACCCGCGTTGCAAGTTCAATAAAGTTGATCTTTAGAACTTTAGAAACAAATGGGAAACTCCTCGATGCGCGGAGGTTACATTCAATTACCTTGATATCGTTCTCTTTTGCAAGAAACTGGATATTGAATGGACCGGAGATATTGAGTTCCGATGCAATAGTGCGGGCAATCTTCTTAATCCTTCTTGCAGTCTCTACATAGAGTTTCTGAGGAGGAAATTGTATGGTTGCATCACCGGAGTGTACTCCGGCAAATTCTATATGTTCTGATATTGCGTAGGCTATCACTTCGCCGCGATTGGCTACAGCATCAAATTCGATTTCCTTGGCATTTTCTATAAATTCGCTAACCACTACAGGATGCTTCTTGGAAACATTGGCTGCCAGGGAGAGGAATCTGTCCAGTTCACCTTCATTGGAGCAAACATTCATTGCCGCACCTGAAAGCACATAGGAGGGGCGCACAAGGACGGGGAATCCGACTGATTCCACAAATATGTGAATGTCGTCGAGGGTGGTCAGTTCCTGCCATTTAGGCTGGTCAACTTTGATGGAATCGAGCATTGAGGAGAATTTATGCCTGTCTTCGGCTCTATCAATGCTTGCTGCGGAGGTTCCCAGGATGTTGACGCCATTCTCGTCAAGACGTAGGGCCAGATTGTTTGGAATCTGTCCTCCTACGGAGAGAATGATGCCGTGTGGTGATTCCAGTTCGTATATATCCAGTACCCTTTCGAATGTCAACTCGTCGAAATAGAGACGATCGCATATATCGTAGTCGGTAGAGACGGTTTCAGGATTATAATTGATCATAACGCCTCTCCAACCCAATTTACGGATAGTTTGGAGCGCATTTACGCTGCACCAGTCAAATTCTACAGAGCTGCCGATGCGGTAAGCGCCGGAACCGAGCACGATAATTGACCTGCGGTCATTCTTATATTCTACATCATGTTCCTGCCCATTGTAGGTGAGGTAGAGATAGTTGCTCTGTGCCGGAAACTCGCCCGCCAGAGTATCGATTTGTTTTACATAGGGTACAATGCCGAGCGATTTGCGGTATTTGCGTATGCGAATAACCTGTTCTTCAGTATCCAACCTATCCTTGAATACAAGGCGGCCTATCTGAAAATCGGAAAAACCGAGTTGTTTGGCGAGTTTCAGGAGTTCCAAATCGACTTCCTCGGGTTTATTGGCCTTTTCCAACTCCTTGGACAATACAACTATGTTATATAACTTTTCAAGAAACCATTTGTCGATTTTTGTAAGATCACATATCTCATCCACCGTATAACCCTTCTGGAATGCCTTGGATATGACAAAAATGCGGTTGTCTGTGGGTTCGCGCAATGCCTTGTCTATGTCCGGTACCACAATCTCCTTGTTGGCCACAAATCCATGAGCTCCCTGTCCGATCATTCGAAGACCCTTTTGAATCGCCTCTTCGAAATTTCGGCCTATGGCCATAACCTCCCCGACACTTTTCATACTGCTGCCAATCTCTCTCGAGACTCCGTGAAATTTGGAGAGGTCCCAGCGCGGGATTTTGCATATCACATAATCGAGAGCAGGCTCAAAAAATGCAGAGGTGGTACGGGTAACGGAATTTTTGAGCTCAAATAGTCCGTAGCCGAGGGCGAGCTTAGCCGCAACAGTGGCAAGGGGATAACCGGTGGCCTTGGAGGCCAGTGCGGAACTCCTTGAAAGACGTGCATTTATCTCTATGACGCGATAGTCGTAAGATTGAGTGTCGTATGCAAACTGAACATTGCACTCGCCGATTATACCGACGTGGCGCGCTATCTTTATTGCCAGCTCTTTGAGCATTGAAATGTCGTGATAGTCGAGAGTCTGACAAGGGGCCACCACAATGCTCTCTCCGGTATGGATGCCAAGCGGATCGAAATTCTCCATATTGGCGACGGTGATACAATTGTCGTATTTGTCGCGCACCACTTCATATTCTATCTCTTTCCAGCCTCTAAGCGATTTTTCCACCAGCACCTGTGGAGAGTAGGAAAATGACTTTTCCGCAAGGATATTGAGCTCCTCCTCATTCTCGCAGAATCCGCTGCCGAGTCCACCGAGCGCATACGCTGATCTGAGAATTACCGGATAACCGAGCTCGGCAGCCGCTTTGCGCGCATCTTCGATATTCTCTACTGCATGGCTTTCGATTATCTTGATGCCGATTTCCTCCATCTTTTTGTTGAAGAGATTCCTGTCTTCAGTGTCGATTATTGTTTGGACGGGCGTGCCGAGTACCTTGATGCCATATTTCTCGAATACCCCTGCCTGGAAAAGTTTTACCCCGCAGTTGAGGGCAGTCTGTCCTCCGAATGCCAGCAAAATACCCTGGGGACGCTCTTTTTCTATTACCTTTTCCACAAAGTAAGGGGTAACGGGGAGAAAATAGATTTTGTCTGCAACAGCTTCGGATGTCTGCACGGTAGCGATATTGGGGTTGATCAGGAGTGTATATATACCCTCTTCCTTCATTGCCTTGAGGGCCTGCGAGCCCGAATAGTCAAATTCGCCGGCTTCACCGATCTTAAGTGCGCCTGAACCCAGAAGGAGGACTTTCTTGATGCTTGTATCTATCATAGTTCTGTCAGAAAAATGTCAAAAAGGTAGCTTGTGTCTTTGGGGTTTTCGGTCATGTCGGGATAGAACTGGGTGGAGAAGAATTTTTTGCTCTTGTGCCGGATACCTTCATTAGTGCCGTCATTCATATTGGTAAAAATGGGCTCCCAATCCTTGCTGAGTGTAGTCGTGTCCACCGCATAACCATGATTCTGTGCGGTAATGTAGCATCTGTTGCTATCGGTAGCCTTAACGGGCTGGTTGTGACTGCGGTGGCCGTATTTGAGTTTGAAGGTCTTGGCACCTGCCGCCATTGCGAGGAGCTGATGTCCCATACAAATGCCGAATATAGGTTTGCCAAGCGTCATTGTATGGCGGATGTGGCTTATCGTGGCAGTGCAAAATTCGGGGTTTCCGGGACCGCTAGAGATAAGCAGGCCGTCATAACGTCCGACTGAGCCGTCGTTGAAATCATAATCCCAGGGAACCCTTATTATCTCGATGTTTTTGGAGATGAGAAATCGCAGTATGCTGTGTCTGACTCCGCAATCTATTAGCACAACTCTTTTGGAGCGTATCGGTCCGGGGTAGGTGATTACTTCTTTGCAACTCACTCTGGCTACGAGGCTTGTGGTGTTGGGATCTTCCACATCCCACTGGTGAGATGCGCCCTCCGGAATGATTCGTCCGAGCATCGAACCGTTATCACGGATCACTTTGGTGAGTTCGCGGGTATCCACTCCGTAAATGGCAGGTATCCTGTTTTCGCGGAGCCACTGGTCAAGGCTTTTTATTGCGCTCCAGTGACTGTATTTCAATGAATAGTCGGATATGATCAGACCACGGACGTGAATCCTCTCCGACTCGAAATGTTGCTGCACTCTTCCGGCAATTGTCGCCTCGGGTACTCCGTAATTCCCTATCAAGGGATATGTAGAGCAGAGTATCTGACCTTCGTAAGAGGGATCGGTAAGAGACTCGGGATAGCCGGTCATAGTGGTGGAAAATACCACCTCACCATCTGCAGGGGCCATATAACCAAACGAATAGCCTTGAAATTCAAGGCCATTATCCAATTGAACGATAGATCGGGATCTGTTTAACAGTTGCATTGTACGATGCGGTTTAAGATTGTGCAAAGATAGTCATTTCATTGTGACTTGTATGATTTTTTCACTATTTTTGCCGCCTAACAGTTTACCAAAATCATAAACAATCCTGCAATATGAAATTCAGAAATTCCACACTATTGCTCATATCTCTCCTTCTCTTTACCGGAAATCTTTACGCACAGGAGCTTTACGATCGTATGGATGATCAATATAAGGAGAGTTGTACCTCAATTATGGTAGCCTCCGGAGCTTCTTCCGATGGGTCAGTGATGATAGGACATACTTGTGATGCCAATTACCGTACCTGGCTCACGATGGAGCCCCGTAAGAGCTTTTCGCTTGGCGATATGGAGCCGGTCTATGAAGGAATGATGCATAATGAGGAGCCCTGGGATATGCGCAATGTGGTAGAGAAGGGACGTATTCCCGTGGTTGGAACGGAAACTTACAGATTTTTGAATGTGGCATATCCCTGCCTGAATGAAAAACAGCTCGCCATTGGTGAGACCACTACCAGTGGACGACCGGAATTGCGTAATACGGCAGGTATGTTTTATATCGAAGAGCTTGAAAGGATGGCGCTTCAATATTGCACAACCGCACGCGAAGCCATCGCATTGATGGGACGTCTGGGGGAAGAGTATGGTTATGCAGATTGGGGAGAATGTCTTACCGTAGCTGATAAAAATGAGGTGTGGCATTTTGAGATATATGGTTCCGGCCCGGGTAACCCAAGTGCAATGTGGGTGGCTCAGAGGATTCCCGACGATCACGTAGGCATTTCAGCCAATATTCCCCGAATCGGTAAGGTGGATTTCAATGATAAAGAGAATTTCATGTATAGCCGTGATCTAAAGGCAAATGCAAAGAAAACCGGATTTTGGGATGGTAAAGAGGATTTTATTTTCCACAAGGTGGTGTCGGGAAGAAAACCCTTTTCCATACGGGAATTCTACGTGTTTTCGACTCTTGCACCTTCACTTGGTCTGAGTTATGATGCCGAAGAACTGCCTTTCTCTGTTAAACCCGATAAAAAGGTGACTCCGGAAATGGTGTTTGAACTTTATCGTGCGACATACGACGGTACCGAGTATGATATGGTGAAAAATCTCTCCTATACAGCCCACCGCCGTGAACGTCAGGCAGACGGTACATACAAGGAGTATGATGAAAAAGTCTATCCTCTCTCTGCATTCATGCCTCGTGATCTTATGAATATGCTCAACGAGATCAACCCCGGCATTATAGAGCGTCAGCGTACTATTGCCGTTATTCAGTGCTCATATTCGCATGTCATCCGCCTCCGCAACTGGCTTCCGGATGAAATCGGCGGAGTAGCCTATTTCGCGTTCGACAATCCCGCTCAAAGTCCAAGGATTCCCATTTATGCAGGAGCTACGGAATTGCCACAGAGTTTCGGAGTGTGCGGACAACATCGTTATCGTGAAGATGCCGCGATCTGGGCATTCAGGGAGACAAACCGTATCGCCACCATCAACTGGGACAAGACAAGAAAGATAATAGAACCTGAGATTGCTGCATACGAACGCAATATGATGGCCTCAAATGCCATGGTGGAAGATCAGGCTGCTGCTCTTCTCAAAGAGGGCAAAAATGAAGAAGCAACAGAGTTGCTCAACAAACATACAAGTTCATTCGCAGCCTCCGTAATGGCCCGTTGGCGCGAACTGAAAGGAAAGATGTTGGAAATATTTATCAGGAGTATGTAGTCTCGGGGTACGTGGTGCGGGGTGCGGGTTGCGGGGTGCGGGTTGCGAGTTACGGGGTGCAGGGTACGTGGTACGTGGTGCGGGTTGCGGGGTGCGGGTTGCGAGTTACGGGGTGCAGGGAAGTTCTGAGAATAGAGTCTCGAGTATAGAGTCTCTAGTATAGAGTATAGAGTATAGAATTAATTATGAGGTATTTAGGATGAAGATAAAAGGACTGAAAAATTTTCGTGATTTGGGTGGAATAAGGGCGGGAAAGAAGCATCTGAGAAAGGGGCTTATATTTCGTAGCGAAGTACCGGTTAAAGTGCCGGATGATGAGATGGCCAAATTGAAGATGGAGTTTGGAATCGATACGATTATTGATCTCCGTACATCTCAGGAGATTAAAGATAATCACTATAATGTACCCGAAGGGGTGGAATATCTCCATATTCCTATATTTAAGGAGTCAGTAATAGGCATAACCAAGGAGGTTGGCTCAAATTACCGTCAATTCATCATCAACACACGCGATAAAGAGGCATTAAGGAATGCTATCCCCGATATCGATATTCTTTACGCCGGTATATTGAAAGAAGACTCCGTTGTAGAGATGACAGGCAAGGCCTTTCGACAAATAATCTCCAATGTTCTGGAGGGAAAGTCTACGCTTTTTCACTGTTCCTGGGGTAAGGATAGGGTAGGTGTCCTGGCAGCATTTCTTCTTTCGCTTCTGGGCGTAGGTATGCACGATATTTTGAAAGATTATCTCTTTACCAACAGAGCCGTAAAACGTAAAGCATGGCGTGATACATTGCTTATACTCTTTTTCAAACGGGATAGGGTTGTAGCAAAAAAGGTTTGGCGTGGCTCGATTGCAGCACCGGAGTATCTCAAAGGCCTATACGAGGGAATTGAAAATGATTACGGCTCAATCGAAGTTTTTTTTAGAGAGGCTCTCGGAATAAGCGATGAATTGCGCGATTCTTTCCGTAGCGCTATGCTGATATAAGTCTGGATTAGGGCAGGTTATTCTTTCTCCTTCTCGATTAGTTCGAGAAGTTTGTCGATGGCCTCTTCCTGGGGTACGGAGCGCATTACCGGTGTTTTCCCACGGTAAAGGGTTACTTTGCCTCCACCTTCGCCAACATAACCCCAATCTGCGTCCGCCATTTCACCCGGACCATTGACGATACAGCCCATTATCGCAATGCGAAGACCTTTGAGGTGGGATGTACGTCGTTTCACTTCATTGAATGTCTCTTCCAGATTGTATTGTGTACGGCCACAGCCCGGACAGGCTATATACTCCGGTCTGGTAAACTTCCTGCGACTAGCCTGCATCAAAAGATCTCGGAAATAGTGTTGCTTCTCTGTTGAGAGTGGTTTACCGGCAATGGTAGCTCCTGTAAGGTCAATATCATCAATCTTGCAGTCAAGCAGTGCAGGACCATATTTGCAGGAGGCACGGATTATCCAATCATTCCAGTTTTCTGCAGTCACAGGCCCTTCGGTAGCCATTTGGCAGGATTTGACAATCTCCTTGCCCGCCGCTATCTCATTGACCGGATTTTCGGTGAGGGAGACGCGGATGGTGTCTCCGATTCCCGCACTCAGAAGCGCGGAAATGCCTACGGCTGACTTGATACGTCCCTCATCGCCGTTGCCGGCTTCGGTAACTCCCAGGTGAAGCGGATATATCCTTCCCATCTTCTCCATTTCTGCATAGAGAAGACGGTATGCATCGGTCATAACTCTGGTGTTACTGGCTTTGAGCGAGATAACCACCTTGTGGAAATCCTTTTCAATACACATCTGAAGCCACTCCATCACAGCTTCTTTCATTGCGAACGGGGTGTTACCATAGAGTTCGGTAATCCGCGTGCCGAGAGAACCGTGGTTGAGTCCGATCCTGATGGCCGTACCATGTTCACGGCATTTGTCCAGCAGTTGTGAAAACTTGCTACAGGCCTCTTCGTGAACCGGAGCAAAATTGCCCGGATTGATGCGTACCTTGTCTGCAACCTCAGCAGCTGCAAGAGCCACATTGGCTGAAAAGTGAACGTCTGCAACAAGTGGCGTCATTATACCCTCGGAACGCAGTTGTGCCTTGATCCGGCGCAAAGCTTCCACCTCTCTGAGTCCCTGAGTGGTAAGGCGGATGATATCCGCACCCGCAGCAGCCATTTCACGGCACTGTGTCACAGAAGCAGCAATATCACGTGTATCGGTATTGCACATTGTCTGAACCGATACAGGAGCTCCTCCTCCGATGCGTACGCCGCCAATTTCAAACGCAACTTTCTTCATAATTTGAATTATCACCAAAGATGGACGAATAGTCCAACGCTAAGCATTATGTTACGAGGATAGCACAGCATCCAGTATTCGTCGCTGAATTTGTTTGTGTGATAGATGCTGCAGAGCGAATATTTGTAATTGCCCTCAATCTGAATTTCAAAGGGCTTAAAAACCACAGCCAGACCGGCTCCTGCCAGGATGCCATAGTCATGGCGAAGATCATACCGGTCCCATCCGCTCTCCCTTTCCGTCGAAAGACGGTAGCCATAATATCCGCCGGCATTTACCAGCAGTCTGAACCTGGAAAAGTCGATTTTGAATTGTGAAACCAATGGGACTTCAACAATCTTATATCTTTCACCCCACTGCTCATATTTGGAAGCATAGCCCTCCTCGCCATATTTAACGCCAAACTGAACACCAAAGTTGAATAACTGGTCCCAAAGTGCGTGGTAGTAGGTATAGAGCAGAGAAAAATTCATAGGGCAGTATATATACTCTTCACCGACCGTAGGGGAGGAGCTTACTGTACAAAAACTGTAACCATATCTGACTCCCAACATATGAATGCTTTTGTATTTTTGCGGAGGCGCAATTGTATCTATAGAGGCAAAATCATCGTCAAGATCACCAATGATTACATTCTCCTGGCCGTACAGCGGGAAAAAGAGTAGTGAGGCAAAGAGTGTCAAGAGTAGCTTTTTCATTTGAACATCTCCTTTATGTCAATGGTTTGTTCGAGGTCCGTCAGCTCGGGTAATGTGAGGATATAGACTCCGGGCGAAGGCTGGTACATCCGTACTTTCTCGGGCTGCCTTCTGTCGAGGAAATTGCCCGAGTCAAACAATCCATTGCTGTTGCGGTCTTCAGTAATTCTCACCGAATAGTCCTGTGGTTTGAGATAGGGGAAAAGAAGCGAAGTATCCCTTGAAATGTTGTATTTTCTGAAGACATTTTTACGATCTTTATCCACAAGCTCGACAATGTATCTGGTATCGACCCCGCTCAGTACTAGAGTGATGGAGCAGGCATCCTCACTCTTTGGAACAGTAAATTTGGTCTTCACCTCTGCATTTGGGAGATTGTCAAGATTGACAAAGGCACCCTGTGGTACTGTAAACTCATATTCATGGCCATCTTTGATTTCCCTATCCATATACATTGTGAAACGTCGGATTTCCTGAGGATCCTGTTCAAATTTAAATGTTATGGTATCCGTCTGGTGTCGAGGATTAGTTTCGGTCAGAAAGGACATTTCTCTATTCCAACGTAGTATAGGCAGTACGGATGTGAGACTTATGCCATCCTGTGCTATGGTTTCATTCTTTGCAACTACATTGAACTTGAATACGGTATCCTTCGGCTGTTCTTGTCGCTGCTGCCCGCCGGTGGGAGTCTGAGGTCTTGGAACTGCCAGGGAGAGATTTTCGATGGTGTCACGGAGATGTCCCGTGGAGTCGGTTCTCTTATAGCTCAATTTGAGCAAAAGGCTATCTTCGAGCCTATATCGTGTATTGATCCAGAAATCAAGGCTGTCCTTTGCAGGAGAGTATTGGACTATGACGCAACTGTCAGCTATTCCGAAAAAGTCCATATCCGATATTTCGACATCTGGAGCGTTGAAGGAGAGAAAGCCGGATTTTTCACTTCTCATGCCGCTATTTTTAAGAAACTGGATGCTCTGTTGCTCCGTAAACATCAGAAGTTCATACATGGAATGTCTTTCCAGGCAGGCGAGTGTATCTTTCTTGTCGAAAGATTTCAGTTCGTAGATTGAGTCGCTGACTACATCTACAGGTCGGATTAGCGTATCCAGAAAAGCAATTTGGTCCTTTATCGGATCATATTTGCTATCATTGTCACTGTCTGTAAACGCAATAATGCGATAGAAAGTATCCCGTATGTTTCTGATGGAGAAAAAGCCCCATTCGTCACTCTTTGTAGCTGCATCGGGGAATACCTTGAAACAGGCAGAGTCGGAGTGGTCGGTATAAAGTGCTACAAGCACCTTCCTGACCGGCTGAAGAGTCTGGCAGTCGATAATATTGCCTGTAATATAGAGTGAATCAACAGTCTCACCTGTGGAAAAAGCATACACCAGTCTGGGTGCAATATTACCCTCGTTGTTGTCGGCCAGACCCTCTCCGAAATCAATGGTGTAAGTTCTGTTTTCTGCCAGAGTATCGGGAATGGAAAAAACTATATTTTTACCCTTTATCTTATGAGTAAGTCTCTTTCTCATCGGTGGAGAGAGATAGATATCAGCAGCATTCTTAACTACGGTATATTCGTCATAGGTAAGGGAGATTTTTCCGTCGTACCTTGGAAAATTCGTGGCATTGAAATCGGGGTTTACCTTCAGAAGTACAGGTGGTATGGTATCTTTAGGACCTCCGCTCGGGGGTGTAGTGGTATTGGCGCACGATTTGGAAAAAAACAGGCATAACACAAACCCGGCAAGTGCCAGTACAGTTGTCAATACTCTTCTATTCTCTTGCATCGATCTCTTTTTACTATTCATTAAAGTTAAGTTCAACACGTGTAACGCTCTCGATTCCCTTTATGGCCGAGAGTGACTTGATGAGCTTGTCAAGGTCGTCAGTATTGCGCACGTAGAGATCGACTGTCCCTTCAAATATTTCGTCGTGGGTCTCGATACATATTTTGCGCATATTCACGCCGAGTTGTAGTGAGATGACTTTGGACATATCACTGATAATACCCATCCTATCCAGACCTGTAATGGAAATCCGTGCCAGATATGACATCATGAAGTGTTTGCTCCATCTTGCCGAGACTATTCTGTCACCCTGTTTGGCTGCAATGTCGGTAGCTCTCTGGCAGCTCTTTTTGTGCACGAGTACACTACCGTCGTCTTCTATAAATCCAACGACATTGTCACCCGGAATGGGGGAGCAGCACTCGGCTATAGTAAATGTTGTAGTGCCTTTTGTCAGGTCCTCTCTAAGTTCGTAGTCTTGATGCTTGTCAATTTTACCTGTATTGCGCACGGGAGTGAGGAGTTTTACGCCCCACATCTGCACGTTACGTTTCTCCACATTGGTTTTGAGCGCCGTATCCAGGTCCGAAAGGTCGATCAGGCCGATGCCTATCTTGTGATAGAGTTCGTCCTTGCTGCCCGCCTTATAGTAGTCAATGAGCTTTTTGATTACACGGCTCTTGGAGGTGATGTTCCGCTCCTTGAGTTTGGAGGTGAGGAAGCGCATTCCCTCTTTGATGCTGTCTTTGGTTTCAGCCTTGATGGAGTCGAGGATAAAATTTCTCGCCCTGTTGGTGCGGATGAAGTCCAGCCACTCCCTCTTCGGCTTACTGCTATCCGAGGTTATTATCTCCACCTGGTCTCCGCTGGAGAGAACATGAGATAGTGGCAGCAGTTTCTGGTTGACCTTCGCCGCTATCGCCCTGTTGCCCACTTCTGAGTGGATAATGTAGGCAAAATCGAGTGCAGTGGAGCCTTTGGGCAGAGTCTTCGATTCGCCTTTAGGTGTAAATATATATATGTCGGAGCTAAGCAGTTCTTTGTGGAAGTTGTCGAGAAATTGCAGTGCATTGGAGTCGGGATCTTCGAGGATATCGCGTACATGCTTGAGCCATAAGTCTATTTCCCCTTCTTCGGAGGGAGAGCTCTCTCCCTTTTTATACATCCAGTGTGCGGCCACCCCTCTTTCGGCAATGGAGTTCATCCTTTCGCTGCGGATCTGAACTTCTATCCATTTGCCACCGGGGCCCATTACAGTCAGGTGCAATGCCTCGTATCCGTTGCTTTTTGGTTCTTTGACCCAGTCACGTGTCCTGTCGGGCTTGTACTGGTATCTTTCAGTAATAAGGGAGAATATCTGCCAGCATTGTTCCCTCTCGCTTAAACCTTGTTTGGCTTCGAAAATGATGCGTACGGCATATATGTCGAATATTTGCTCGAATGGAACATTTTTGGAGGTCATCTTTTTCCAGATGGAGTAGGGAGTCTTGAGACGTTTGAGTATCTCAACTTTGTACCCGATTGCCTCCAGCTCTTTTTCGATGGGAACTACAAAGCTGTCGATACTACCTGCACGCTCCTCCATTACTGTCTCGAGCTTTGCTTCGATCTCCCTGTAAGCCTCCGGCTCCCTATGAACCAGCCAGATGTTTTCCATCTCCGATTTGATGCTATAGAGACCGAGACGGTGTGCAAGCGGAATGAAGATATACATTGTCTCACTGAGGATCTTATCCCTTTTATATTCGGGCATGAATCGGATAGTGCGCATATTGTGCAAGCGGTCTGCCAGTTTTATTAGCACTATCCGAACATCGTCATTGAGAGTAAGCAGGATACGTTTGAAATTTTCGGCCTGCATACTCTTTGAGTAGGTAATGTTGTCGCTGTCAAGAGCCGTCTTGATCTTGGTCAAACCATCTACCAGGGAGGCGATTTTTTGGCCGAAATGGTTTTTGATATCTTCGACCGTGTAGTTTGTGTCCTCCACAACGTCGTGCAACAACGCTGCACAGATGGATTTGTATCCCAGCCCGATTTCTTGCACCACAATCCTCGCTACGGCTATAGGATGGAGAATGTATGGCTCTCCCGAACGTCTCCTTACGCCTTTGTGAGCCTCATTGGCAAAATCAAAGGCCTTGAGCACCAGTTCAAACTCCTCCTGATTGGCGCAGCGCTTGAGACTGGACATCTTCAGCGTTTCAAGTTCCCTATTTATGACTTTATAATCCTCTTCTGTAAACATACTCTACTACCATTAAAAATAGAGGTCTCTCTTACCTTGTTTAACCAGTTCTATTCTCTTTTTAACAAGTTCTTTTCTATCTCCTTCGGGCAATTTGGCCACTTCTTTTTCAATAAGAGCATATCCCACCTTTTTGGTCTCTTCCGAACTGTAATCCTCCAGATACTCGGAAAGGGTGATAATTGCGTTTGGAGTGCAGAAATTGCCGATAAATCCCGGAATGGCAAATTCCATGAAATGCTCTCCGGTACGCCCAAGACGGTAGCAGGAGGTACAGAAACTTGGAATATATTCTCTGGTGAGGAGCCACCTTATCACTTCGTCCAGGTCACGGGTGTCACCGATCCTGAACTGCTCTTTGTCAAGTTGCTGCTCATATTCCTCCTTCTGGTAGCCGCCGATCTCAAGCTTGGTGCCGGCATCTATCTGGGAAACTCCGAAATCTATCACATCATTCCTGACCTCACTGCTTTCGCGGGCAGTCATAATGAGTCCGGTATAAGGTACGCTGAGGCGCAGAATTGCCACCAGCATCTTAAACTGCTCGTCGGTTACACGCCAGGGGAGATCCATATCCATTCCGTGAGCCGGCTGAATACGGGGGAAACTGATGGTGTGAGGTCCTACTCCGTAAGTCTCCTTGAGGTGGATTGCATGAGCAACGAGTCCCAGCACTTCGAAGCGCCAGTCATAAAGTCCAAACAGAGCTCCGATGCCCATATCATCGATTCCTCCTTCAAATGCACGGTCCATGGCATGCAGTCTCCACATATAATCTCCCTTGTGGGTGTTTTTCGGGTGTACCCTTGCGTAGGTCTCACGATGGTATGTTTCCTGGAACACCTGATAGGTGCCGATGCCTGCCTCTTTAATAATCTTGTAGCCCTCTATCTCCTGAGGGGCGGCGTTGATATTGACGCGACGGATTTCTCCATTGCCCACCTTAGTCTGATAGCAGAGTCTTACCGTATGGGCGATAAATTCCGGCGAGTACATCGGATGTTCTCCGTATACCAGTATCAAGCGTTTATGACCTATATTTTCGAGATTGATTACTTCGTTAATCAATTCCTGATCGCTTAGGGTTTTGCGCACTGCAGTACGCAGCGAGCGGCGGAATCCGCAATACTTGCAATCGTTGATGCAGTGGTTGCCAATATAAAGAGGTGCGAAGAGTACGATTCTGTTGCCGTATATGGCCCTTTTGAGCTCTCTTGCCGTTTCAAAGAGCTCCTGTTTCATATCCTCCGACTCTATTGCAAGCAATTGTGCGCATTCGGAGAGAGTTAGCGGCTCTTTTGCCTTGCTTTTGGCAAAAATAGCCCTTATTGCCTCCTTATCCTCCTTTGTATCCCTTATCAGGGAATGGAGATGGTCTTCATTAATAAAATCAATGTATTTTTTTTCCATTTTTTATTGGTTTAATATGTTGTTCAAGAATTATTTCGGTTTCATGATTTTCATTGTCGTCGCTCTCCTCCAGCCCCAGGGGATTGACCGGATGTTCGTAGTCTACTTGTTGGAATCCGTACGAAAGCTGGGCTCCGAACAGAATCACACCCCAGCAGAGATTCATCCAGATCATAAGCAGCGGTATCGCTGCCAGAGCACCATAAACACCGCTCAGGCGTGTTACCATCAGTTGGGTGTTCAGGTAAACGTACTGTATCGCCACAAATGCCACTCCTGATACGATGGCGCCTTTTATGGCCGAACTATATCTTACCTTCGTGTGGGGAATGAACTTATAGAGCAGTGAGAATACCAGTACGGCCACTCCGTAAAATACCACCCAGAAAAGGTTTGTGGTAAGGAAACTGAATGCCCCGAGGTTTGCGCTTGCGGAGGTGAGGAATCTGATATAATATCCCCATCCGTAGAGGAAGAGTATTATCATGAAAGGAGAGAGCAGGAGAATGGCCAGATAAGCCACTATTCTCTTGCCGATGCCCGTATATTCCTTAACCATCCAGATGCGGTTGAATGCTGATTCGACATTTATCATCAACCAGATTACCAACCAGGCAAACGCTCCGAAGCTGATCCATCCAAAAGTCCCCTTTTTCGTGGTAACCAGAATATTGTTTGCAAAGTTGAGTACGGCATCAATCATCTGAGTACTGGTAGGGAAGGAGGAGTAAAGCAGATCGGAAAGCATTTTGTCAAGTTTGAAGCCGCTGGCTACAAATAGGATCAGTGCTACAATAGGTACGATGGCCATTAATCCGAAATAACTAAGCGCGACGGCTTCACGTGCAATCCGCTGTCCTGAAAAGCCCTTAAAGGTGATGATAAGCGCCTTCAGGTAGCGTATGGCTCTTCTGCGGGCCTTTCCAAACTCGCTGAAATCCAGCCTCCAGATATCTCTTGTGACAAATTTGAAAATAATCCGGTAGAGCTCTTTCAATCTTTGAATAAACAATCTCATGCCTTCTCTCCCTCAATTATTTTGAGGAAATCTTCCTCAGTTATCACTTTGATGCCGAGTTTCTCGGCTCTTCTGAGCTTTTCCGGGCCGCTCTTCTCTCCTGCCAGCAGATATGTGGTCTTTCCGCTCACAGAACTCACATTTTTACCGCCGTGGGCGGCTATGAGAGCCTTCATTTCTTCGCGGGAAATGGAAAAATTACCCGAAATAACTATTGTGGTTCCGCTGAGCCGGTCGGATAACGGACGTTCTTCCTCTTCGGAGAGGGCAAATTGCAGCCCGAAATTGCGCAACTCTTCGATCATGCGCCTATTGGCTTCATTTGCAAAATATGTCACTACGCTCTCCGCCATTATCTCCCCAAAATCCTCCACCTGCATCAAATCTTCCCTTGTTGCTGAAGCCAGAGCATCAATACTTCCGAATGTGTTGGCGGTCACCCTGGCGGTAGCTTCGCCGATATGTCTGATGCCCAATGCGTAAATGACCCTTGAGAAGGGCACTTGCTTGGAGTGTTCTATGCTTGAAAGAAGGTTGTCTACCGACTTCTGCTGCCAACCTTCGAGTCCCAATATGTCCTCTGCCTTCAGACGGTACAGATCGGGGAGAGTACGTATCAGCCCTTTATCGTAGAAAAGCGAGATGGTCGCCTCGCCTGCAAGTATGTCCATTGCCTTACGGGAAACGAAATGGATGAAGCGTCCCTTAATCTGAGTGGGGCAGCCATCACTGTTAGGGCAATAGTGGCGTGCCTGCTCGGGATCCCTCTCCAGAGGAGTACCGCAATCGGGGCAAACGGAGGGGAAAACCGGCTTTTGTACATCGGCATGGCGCTTTGAAAACTCTACGCCGGTAATCTTGGGAATGATCTCACCACCCTTCTCCACATATACCAGATCGCCAACCCTTATATCAAGCAACTCCATTTGATCGAAATTGTGAAGTGAGGCACGTCGCACCGTGGTGCCTGAGAGGGGTACGGGTTCGAGATTGGCCACCGGAGTGATCGCGCCGGTCCTGCCCACCTGATAATCAATGGAGAGTACTTCGGTGAGCGCCTGTTCCGGCTTAAACTTGAATGCGGTGGCCCAACGCGGGGATTTGGCCGTATAGCCCAGCTGACGCTGAAGGTCGAGTTGATTGACCTTGACCACAATGCCATCAGTGGCATAGGGGAGGTTTTTCCTCTGCTCTTCCCACTTTTCTATATAACTTATGACCTCCTCTATATCTTTGGCTTCGATGCTGTATTCCGAGACATGAAATCCCCATGAGGCTGCTGCTTCAATTGCCTCGCTGTGAGTGCTGAAGGGCAGATCTTCTCCGAGAAGATGGTATAGTATGCAGTCGAGTCCGCGTTCCTTAACCTGAGAGGGGTTCAGTAGCTTAAGAGAACCGGATGCGGCATTTCGGGGATTTGCAAAAGGTGCTTCACCTGCTGCCGCTCTCTCTGCATTGAGGCGTTCAAAGGCCTCATAAGGCATGAAAATCTCGCCTCTGATCTCGAATTCAGTGGGGATCTCTTTCCCATGGAGAATGTGCGGGATGGATTCAATGCTGACGATATTGCGCGAAACGTCGTCGCCTTTGATGCCGTCACCTCGTGTAATTGCCTGTGCCAGCCTGCCCTCCTTATAGATGAGACAGATGGCAGTACCGTCAAATTTAAGCTCACAGGAGTAAGTAAAGGGCACCTGGGCCACATTAGCCACCCTTTGGTGGAATTCATATAACTCCCCTTCGTTGTAGGTATTGCCGAGTGAAAGCATCGGATAACGATGCTCTACCTGTGTAAAGCCCTCATTTGTATCCGTAAGGTCGCTGCCCACCTTGCGGGTAGGAGAGTCTTCGGTTGCGAATTCGGGAAATCTGGCCTCCAGACCCTGGAGTTCCAGCATCAGCATATCATATTCGAAATCGGATATGACGGGAGTAGCGAGCACATAGTAATTGCGGTTGTGCTCTTCGAGTTCACGTCGCAACTGATCTATCCTCTCCTTTGCAAATGATTTGGTAATTTTGGCCATATCCGGTTAATTCACTAATAACTTACAAAATTAGTATAATTTTATCAAAAAGTAGTACATTTGCAGCCTGAAATACAAACACAAACATTTTATGAAAGAATCTATCATTATTTTGACCGGAGGAGGACCCGCTCCAGGAATAAACACGGTTATAGGAAGTATAACAAAGGCATTTTTGGCGAGAGGATACAGGGTTCTCGGTCTCCATGGGGGTTATAAAGGACTTTTTACTCCCAATCCATCATATACCGAGATAGATTTCGTGATGGCGGATACCATCTTCAACAGAGGTGGTTCCTACCTCATGATGAGCCGATATAAACCCACAGAGGAGGATTATGCAGGGAATTTCAACCACGGTCTTTTCCAAGACAACAACATTAAATTACTTGTTACGATAGGTGGTGATGACACAGCTTCTACTGCCAACAGGGTTACAAAATTTCTTCAGGCGAGAAATTACAAAATCTCCAACATTCACGTGCCGAAGACCATTGACAATGACCTTCCGCTCCCTCTCAACACCCCTACATTCGGTTATCATTCCGCTAAAGCCGAGGGTACCCGTATCGCTACTACCGTTTATGAGGACGCGAGGACTTCGGGCATCTGGTTTATTGTAGCTGCGATGGGTCGTTCTGCCGGCCACCTGGCTATCGGTATCGGCTCTTCCTGCCACTACCCGATGATTATCATCCCCGAAATGTTCAACAAAACCAAAATTACCGTTGACAAAATCATCAAACTCTCAATATCATCAATAGTCAAGAGAAAATTGATGGGCATTCCGTATGGCGGTATAATGCTTTCAGAGGGTGTATTCCACCTTCTCGATGAAGATGAGTTAACAGCGACGGGAGTCAAATTTACTTTTGACGAGCACGGACATCCGGAACTTGGTAAAATTCCCAAGGCCCAGCTCTTCAACGATATTCTTGAGATTGAGCTTAAAAAGCTGGGAATGAATGTAAAGATGCGTCCTATTGAGATCGGCTATGATATCAGATGTCAGGCTCCCATCTCTTACGACCTGCTCTACTGTACTCAACTCGGTTGCGGAGTTTATGAATTATATACCCGCGGAGAATCGGGATGTATGGTCTATGTGGACACCATCGGTCGTATCAAACCCCTCTATCTGAAAGACTTCCAGGATCCCAAGACAGGAAAAATCCCTCCTCGTCGTGTGGACATTGAGGGCGACCAGGCGCAGGGCATCTATAAACATATAGTACAATATATCACACCTAGCGACTACGAGGCTGCCAGAGAGTACCTCAGCAACCCTGAAGAGTACGACTTCCACAAGATTCTAAACTGGTAGCAGTGGAAGGGAAGGTGGTCATATACCAGCTGTTATTGAGAGCTTTCGGCAAACGCAAGAGCGTATCCGGAGGCTCTTATAACTTAAACGGCAGCGGTAAGTTTGACGACATAACCGACGAAGTTCTCAAAAAAATCAAAAAGCTCTCTGTCAGCGCCATTTGGTACACCGGAGTCATATCACACGCTACTAAAACCCATTTTCACGGCATAAAAGATTGCAACCCCTCCATAGTTAAAGGCGAAGCGGGTTCCCCTTATGCCATTCGTAACTATTTTGATGTAAGTCCCGCACTCGCAAACAACCATGACAACCGGATGGCGGAATTTGAAGCACTTGTCCGCAGAACACACAAGGCAGGCATGAAGGTTATTATCGATTTTGTGCCTAACCATGTGTTTCGTCAGTATGACACCTATTTTACTAGGGACAATTTTCATATTCTCGACGGGCCGCTCATCCTGCCGGAGTCTCTCAATTCCGATTATGTCGAAAACCCCGCCAAGGCTACCGGCAACGATGTATTTCACACATCTCCCTCTATCAATGACTGGTACGATACGGTTAAGCTCAACTACGACAACCATGATACCTGGGTAAAAATGCTCGACGTGCTCAAATTCTGGGCTGCAAAAGGGGTGGACGGTTTCCGTTGCGACATGGTGGAAATGGTGCCGGCGGAATTTTTCGGTTGGGCTTTCAATGAGATAAAATATATCTATCCTAATACCTTTTTCATTGCAGAGGTTTACGGTAAGGAGAATTACAGACGCTATTATGAGATAGGCGGCTTTGACCTTTTGTATGACAAATCGGGCTTCTACGACACCTTGAGAAATATTATGTGCGAGGGGGTAAGTACCCGACTACTTACCGGAGAATGGCAGTTTCTCGGCGACCTTCAACCCAGGATGCTCAACTTTCTGGAAAATCACGATGAGCAGCGAATTGCATCGGATTTCTTTGCAGGTTCGGGTAGGGCGGCATTCCCTGCTCTGGCGGTCTCTCTGCTTTTCAACAAGGCTCCTTTCATGCTCTATTTCGGGCAGGAGTTCGGTGAGCGAGGGATGGAGCAGGAGGGTTTCAGCACTTTGGACGGACGTACTTCAATATTCGATTATTGCACTGTACCTTCGGTCAGACGCTGGCTGCTCGACCGTCTGACCGTTGAAGAATTGGTGGTTTACAAGGAATACAGCCGACTGCTTAAGATAGCTACTTCAGATGCTATTTTTGCCCACGGAGAAACATTCGATCTTATGTATGCCAATCCCGATTCCGAGCGCTTCAACGGTAACCGTCAGTTTGTTTTCATGCGCGGATATGAGGATGCCTGTATGCTTGTGGTGGCCAATTTTGATGGTCGTCCTGCGGAAATTGAAATTAACATTCCTTCCGAAGCCTACTCATTTTTCGGCATAAATAAAGCAGGGGAGAGGGTGCGTCTCAAAGTAGGAGCGAATGATTATATGCGACTGAATTTGGTGTAGTGTTACGGGCTAGTTATTGAGTTTCGAGTTTTGGGTTATTTTTTATAGCTTTGGAGTTTGAATAGTTGGTAGCGAAGAATATTTAGATAAAAAATTATAAATACATATCATGAAAAGGCTTTTATTGATTTCTGCACTATTCTGCATGCTGGCAAATGTCAGCATTGCTCAGAATATTATAGGTTACTGGAAAGGTACCCTCAGTTTAGGCCCGACCGAGCTTGAACTCTGTTTTGACATTAAGGAAACCAACGGTACCCTATCCGCCACGATGGATGTACCTGCTCAGGGAGCATACGACATTCCCGTTACATCTATTTCATTTGAAATGATGAAATTGACAATTGCGATAGAAGCAATAAGCGCATCATACGAAGGTACACTTGTGCTTAATAATATAGTGGGCGAATTTACACAGATGGGCATGTCGCTTCCTCTTACTCTCATCAAAGGCGAAAAAGCGGCAAAACCCAAGCGTCCCCAGGAACCCCAACCTCCATTCCCTTACAAGTCTGAAGAGGTATTTTTCAAAAATACCAGGGAGGATTTTACGCTTGCCGGCACTTTGACTATTCCCGAAGGAGAGGGTCCTTTTCCGGCAATGATCCTGGTCACCGGAAGCGGTCCCCAGAATCGTGACGAGGAATTGATGGATCATAAGCCTTTTGCCGTGATTGCAGATTATCTTACCCGCAACGGAGTGGCTGTCCTAAGATTTGATGATCGCGGAGTAGGAGCTTCCGAGCCCGGCAATCCTGACGGTACCTCCTTTGACTTTTCCTATGATGCGGAGGCGGCTTTTGATTATCTGCTCTCCAGGAAAGAGGTAATTCCTTCACTTTGCGGCATTACCGGCCATAGCGAAGGGGGTTTTATAAACTTCATGGTGGCTCAAAGGCGGCCTGACGTTGCTTTTCTTATTTCACTCGGAGGTCCGGCAGTGACAGGTGCAGAGGTTCTCAAACTCCAGCAGGTTGAAGTATATCGAGGAATGGGTATGCCTGAGCAGGCCATCGAGCAAAACAGAGTGATTTCAGAGCAATTTTTTGCCATAGTGGAGAAATATGATGCTCCGGATGAGAATTTCCGCAAAGAAGCACTGAGTTATCTTGCGTCTGTGGGAATGCCTGATGATGTCGCAGTTCCTATGATTGACCAATACAGCTCTCCCTGGATGTTTTATTTCCTCAAATATGATCCGGCCCCGGCTATCCGCGAAGTTACCGTACCGGCCTTGATTCTCAACGGCACGCTTGATAAACAGGTGGTATCCTATCAAAATATTCCTGTTTACCGTCAAATAGCTGAAGAGACAGGCAGAGATAATATGCAGATCGTGGAGCTCGAGGGGCTAAATCATCTCTTCCAGCATGCTACCACAGGCCTCCCAACCGAATATGCCACCATTGAGGAGACTATTTCCGAAGAGGTGCTGGCGCTGATGCTCGAATTTGTTAAATCCATAAAGAAATGATTATAGCTATTGACTTTGACGGCACCATTGTAGAGCATGCTTATCCCGCAATAGGTAAACCAATTCCTTTTGCCATTGATACCCTACTGCAGATGCAGAAAGATGGGCACAGGCTTATCTTATGGACTGTTCGTACCGGAGACCTCTTGCAAGAGGCTATAGACTACTGCGCTAAGAGAGGACTATACTTCTATGCAGAAAACGAAAACTACAGGGGAGAAGTGGAGGAGTTGCAGCCGGGTGAATATCATCGTAAGCTCGACGCTGATATGTTTATAGATGACAAGAACCTGGGAGGATTACCGGACTGGGGAGTTATCTATAATGCGGTAAAGGTTGCGCTCGATGGAGGCGATGCACTGCAAACAATGGCATCGGGCTCAGCAATGCCTGAATCTAAAAAGAAAAGACGTTGGTTTTTGTAAATTCCAACTGCCTGTATATTTTGTTAAAATTATAAAATAGCCCCTCAACGTTATATTTTTTTCAACATTTAGACATTTGGTTAAAAGATTTGTTGTATATTCGCGGGATATTATTTATGTTGTGTGCAAATA
>DFOK01000010.1 GCA_002376715.1 Bacteroidales bacterium UBA3543
GATGCGGAGGATGCTGTGCAGGAATCACTGCTTAAATTGTGGCGTGTACGCGATACTTTGAAATCTTATGATAACCCGGACGCTTTGGCTACAACGGTAACAAAACATACTTGTTTAGATAAAATCAGGCTCAGAAAACAAACTTACACAATTGAGGACTATATAAAAATAGGCGATAAAGATGACCCGCAATTACAGCTCGAAAGAAAGGATACCAACAAACTTATAGAGATGATTATTCAAACCTTACCGCCGCTTCAGCAACAGATAATCAGGATGAAAGATGTGGATGGATATGAAACGGAAGAGATAGCAGAAATAACGGGAACAACGGTTGAAGCTGTAAGAACCAATTTATCAAGAGCGAGAAAAAAGGTGCGGGAAGGATATTTAAAGATGGTTCGAAGTTAGAAATAGAAATTTATCAATTTAAAGTATCGGTAGAAAATTAAAATTTATTGTTCTAATGAAAATACTAAAACGCAATATTTTTTCTTTGCAAGAAGCTGAAAAGTTGATTGAAAAATACTATGAGGGGGAGACTTCGGTAGCGGAAGAACATTTGCTCCGTAAATACCTTTCCGGTAAAAATGTGCCTGCACAATTTGAAGCTGAAAAAGCAATCTTCGGCTATTTCGCCGGTGAAAAAGAAAAGCAAAGTGTACGGATTACTCCCAATACCCTAAAATGGGTGGTCTCTATTGCCTCTGCTGCAGCAGCAGTAGTTCTATTTCTGGGCATTTTTCTCCACATCCAATATTCCACTACAAACTATGCTTACGTAGATGGCAAAAAAATTACCGACAAAAATGAGATTCGTACTTTAGCGCAAATTGGCCTCAAAAATATAGCCGGAACGGATGAAGTGGAAAAGGGATTGAAAAATATTGAGTCCGGTCAAACGATAGAGGGCCAACTTGATGTATTTAAGGAATTGGAATTTTAACTAAGAAAACGAAATAATTATGAAGAATATGGGCAAATACTTAATTCTTACGCTACTTCTGGTAGTCAGATTTACAACCAATCTGAGTGCACAGAGCGACCTGGCGATCAACAAGGTTTTCGAGCAGTACGGCAAACAAAAAGGCTCTGTACTGGTGGAAATGAGCAGAGAAATGCTGAAAGAATACGATTTTACCTACTATAAAAGCATAGTAATAACCGACAACAAAGAAGCCGCCGATTTTGCGCGAGAGTGCCTGGGAGTTGACCAAAAAGGCGCAAAAAAAGTGAAGCAGGTAGTTTCAAGTGGTGTTCTAAGCTCCATCTATCTTCAGTTGCCCCAAAAAGGGAAATATTTCCGATTGATATTATTCAATGAAACCACATCACCCGAGCGTAAAATGACATTGATCTATATCGAATCGGAGAAAGACTCGGAAGAGATATTACAAATAAATTTAAAGAGAAGATAAAATAAACAAGACTAATAGATTAAAAAAACAAAAAACAATACTAAACATTGAATTAAAAATGAAAACAAGAAAACTAACATTCATTACACTTGCCTTTGTGCTAATTTCAACTAATTTATTTGCACAAGATGTTTCAGATACGACTTTTCAATTTCGGAATAAAAGCATTTTTGTCAAAGACAGTCTGGATGAAGTGAGAGTAAAAGTTTCAAAAAGCGGTTCGATTAGCTATGTCCCTGTTTATGAAGGGATATTTACTAATGAGCAACAACGTGAAACCTATACGGTTGGAACAGAATTCAATATTAACACACCGTTCGGTTCTTTGTTGCATAGAGATGACGATAAACCAAGAATGAAAACTCACTGGCAGGGGATGGGAGCCGGATTTTCCTTTATGATTAATAGTGATTTGGCATATAAACCTTTTTCGTCCGTGGAGATAACAATAAATCCCTTAGAAATATCCTCCACTTTTGTAGACCAATTTGCCTTGATTACCGGTATAGGAATTGTCTATCGCGATTATGCATTGAAAGAAAACCTGAAAATGGAAAAAGTTGATGGAGTAACTACTTTTCAAAAAATGCCTACGGACATCTATTTGCGCAACAGTTTAACTCAACTTGAATTTGTTTCCCCACTATTATTTGAATGGCAACCGAAATCAAACTTAAAGTACAAATTTTTCTTATCAGCCGGTGTTCTTTTCAGTTATGGAAGTGATAGGATGGGAATGCTTGTAACAAGGGAAAAGGATGAAGACCTTATGGGGAGAGGATTAGATGTCAGGTTACATGGTTTGGATATTTTGGGTCAAGTTGGTTTCGGCAATTTTAGTTTGTACGCAAAGTACACACCTCACGGCATTTTTCAACCCAAAAAAGGACCGAAATTTACTCAATTATCGGTAGGATTAATGGTATATTTTCATAATTATTAAGAAGAACAACCGGATAAATATTGGTTAATGTAGTAGCTTTACTCATGCAATCAAAGATTTTGTGTAATTAAGCCTATCCATTAAGGGATAATTTTGAATGGTATTTCATCTTGTTTGAAGCCACTCAATTATCCCCTTATTTAGCTCACCTAGAATCGATAAACATCTTACAGACCCCATCCTTGACTAAAAACTACAACTATTTATCCAACCTTTTCTCAACAAACTCCTCTATCAGCCGGTTGACAACTTCAGGCTGGTCGGTATTGGAATTATGGCCGGCATCTTTTACCCATTCGAGGGGAATTCCGCTATTTTTATGCCATTCTTTATTGAATCGCGCACAGAAACCCACCTTATCTTTTTCCCCACAGATCAACAAGGCCGGACACTGAATATCGTAGGACAACTCTTTTTCGTATGCTTCGGCAAGAATTTTATAGCCATAACCGGCAAGTTTTGCATATCTTCTTTTGCCACCATCAAGGGAACTCAGTGTTCCACGCATATACTTCCGACCATATTCACTCTCTGCCGCTCCCCTTGCGCACATTTTTACCAATATTTTCCATGGAAAACTTCGATAGATAGGCTCAGTCCTTTTAAGTATCCACAAATAAAAACCTCCCAAATATTTTCTTTGTAGAGGAGCAGAATCAATGGAGATAAAGCCCTTTAATTTTTCAGGATAGAGTTCGGCATACACCTGCCCCAAATATCCACCCATGGATTGACCTATAATTACAGGTCGCGTGATTTTCTTCTCTTCGAAAATCTCATTTAACCATTTCGCCTTATCAAACAAGGTAAAATCATAGTTAAATGGCCATGAAGCACCATGGGCAGGTGCATCCCAAACAAAAACATTGAATTTGTTCTTAAAATAATCAATCTGTTTTTCAAACAATATATGATCAACCGTTAGCCCCGGAAGAAACACCAGGGTCACACCTTCTGCATCAATGATATTGACCCAATAATGGATAACACCTGATGGAGTTTGATGGGTTTTTGCCGTAAGATGGTTTTGAATTGTATCCATTTTTCCAGATTTTAAACGACTCTCCTTTAATGACTGAAAGTGTCTAGAGTTCAACTCGATTTTCAACAAACTCCTCTATCAGCCGGTTTACTATCTCCGGCTCGTCGGTATTGGCGTTGTGGCCGGCATCTTTTATCAATTCGAGAGGGATACCTGTCTGTTTATGCAAGATTTTATTGTATTCCAGGCATATTTTTAACCGATCTTTTTCGCCACAAACCAATAGAGCCGGACATGGTAGATCGTAGGGCATATCTTTCTCGATTGCCTCGGCAAGAACTTTGGCACCGTGACCCAGAAGTTTGGCAAATCTCTTCTTATCACCCTCGTAGGGTATCATCATTTCATACACAAGAGTTCTGCTGTAATTTGATTCGGCAGAGCCTTTAGGGAAAAATTTTAACAGAGTTTTCCATGGAACCAGTTTTACTAAAGGTTCGAGCCTTTTCATCATCCGAAGCTCTCCGCGTTTTAACCCTGGTTTTTGGAGTGGAGCACCATCAATGCCAACAAATCCTTTTACCTTCTCAGAATATGTTTTAGCAAAAATTTGACCTGTCGCCCCACCTATGGATTGACCCACAACAACCGGGCGTGTGATCTTCTCTTGATCGAGTATCTCATTTAACCATTTCGCATTATCAAACAGAGTAAAATCGAAGTTAAAAGGCCACGAAGCGGCATGAGTCGGGGCATCCCAAACAAGCAGATTATACTTATCCTTAAAATACTCAATCTGTTTTTCAAAAAGTCTGTGATCCAATGTCAATCCCGGAAGAAACACCAAGGTTACAGCTTCAGCATCGATGATATTGACCCAATAATGGATATCGCCGGATTTTGTTTTATGGGTTTTTGCTGTCATATTTTTTTGAGTTATATCTATTTCTTGACAAATTTAAAAAATTACCCTTTAATCACCGCGAGAGGGGAGACTTCTGTGACTATTTTGACCAAATCCTCCTGGTCCAGCATCACCTGCTGGATATTTTTATAGGCGGAAGGGGCCTCATCCAGATCTCTGTGGGTCCTGATCGAATGAAGAATCCCCCTTTTGTTGAGCTTGCGCACCTCTTCTTCAAAACTCAATCTTCGGATGGCCTCATTGCGCCCCATCACCCGACCGGCGCCATGGGAGCAACTGGAGAAACTCTCAGGATTGCCCAGGCCTTCAACTATGTAGGATTTTGTGCCTTGAGAACCCGGAATAATTCCGAGCTCACCCTTGTGCGCCGAAGTAGCACCTTTGCGATGAACCACCACATCTTTCCCGAAATGTTTCTCCCATTTTGCATAGTTATGAGCGATATTTATGATCTGACCAAACTTAATATTGGGGAAATAGTTCGAAAATATCTCCTGTACCCTTGTAAGCATCAACTTGCGATTGGCCAAAGCAAAATCAACGCAATAATTCATCTCCTCAAAATATTTATGCGCTTCCTCTGTGGTAAATGGAAGATAAGCCAGGTCTGCCTTCGGTGGTACGGGAGAGTTCCACTGCTTATTCAGCCTCTTTGCGAGCTTATTATAATGATCAGCCACTTGTTTGCCTATATTTCTACTCCCCGAGTGAATCATTATCCAGATATAATCCTCCTTATCCTTCTGAATCTCAATAAAGTGATTGCCTCCTCCAAGAGTCCCGAGCTGCCGGAGGGCGGACCTATATTCGGCCCTCACAACCTCCATACTTCCCACATCATAGCCCCTCGGCATAAGAGATTCATCTTGTGCTCTCTTATGGTGCTTAAAGCCCAGCGGAACCCTCTCTTCAATATCCCTTACAATCTCCTTAAGCCTTCGCTGAATGTTAGGATCCAGCTTCAAGTCGGTCTTGACCGCACAGATGCCACATCCGATATCCACGCCTACTGCATTGGGTACGACCACATTATCCGCAGCCATTACCCCACCTATAGGCATTCCATATCCGGTATGCGCATCCGGCATCAAAGCTATATGCTTGAAAGCAAAAGGCAAATTGGCCAGGTTCTTCACCTGAAACAGGGTATTATCATCAATCTCATCCAGCCAAAGCTTAATTGGTATCCTTTCGGTATCTATTATTCTCTTCATAATCAATTATAATCGTTTATAGTCGTTTAAACACAACTCAACTCATTGCCACGCAACACAACACCACACCCTGCAGCACGCAGCATTAAGTAAAGTTACAAAATAATCATTTTACAAAAAAAGAGCAAGAGTGATAGGTCATTCTTGCTCTTAAATATAACGGATAGTCCTAAATAAGACCGACCATTAATTATTAATGATCGTGGTCATGCTCAATCCCCTCTGCGCGGGTTGCATGTACTGTCCCAAACGGATGCTCGGCAGGTGCATAAATCGAATAAAGCTTCAAAGGCTCATCACCTGTATTTACCAGATTGTGCCATTTCCCGGCAGGGATAAAGAAGACGAAATCCGCTTTTACATCACGCACAAAATCCAGATTATCCTCAGCATCTCCCATATAGACAACTCCTTCTCCCTCTTCTACACGGATAAATTGATCGGTCTGAGTGTGAAGCTCCAGGCCAATATCTTCACCCGGCTGCAGGGTCATAAGAGTCATTTGCAAGAAATTACCCGTCCAAATAGCGGTACGGAAGTTTTCATTTCTGCTCGTTGCATCCTCAATATCAAAAGCGATGGGTTGTGCACCATGATCAAATAATTCTATTTGTTCGGTTGCTGCAACGAGATCAACCTCTGAAGTTCCGGTTTGCGGATTGCCACATCCGGCAATCAGAAATGCTACGGTAATTAAAATTAAAATGTTCTTTTTCATACTGATAGCGATATATATATTTGATTGTTATTATATCTGTTAAAACTGAAAACAGGCTCTTAATCTCCAGATTTTCAAATTATCAAAGATAATAAAAATTTATGAGAAAAGTAAATTATTACTACTGTTTTTCTTTATATAACCCGCTTTAGTGCCTATTTCGGCAATAGCGATTCCAGTCGATCCAGGTGCTCCTTTATCTGAGCTTTGGCAACCTCATCTTTTTCCGTCTGATAGACAGCGCGCATATCAGGCAAATAGTGGATATAATGGATATCGGCGACATATTGTGCAGCCCTCACTCTGACCTGAACATCGCCGTCAAAGAGCAATCCCTGGAGCCAGCGTTTCGCGTCCCACGAGTGTTTGCTCTGCAGCCAATCAAGCGCCGCAATCTTCTCTTCGGGAGTCCCGTACAAGAAGGTTCGAAAGTAGCGGCTCTCCTGCCTGAGGTCGGGTATGGACATCAGGATCTCTTGATTGAAAATAGTGGGATCTATCACATTTTCGGCGTAGCCGGCAATCGGCTTATTCAGCGTCCAGCGCACCATGCGCGGGATCATCCACATCATGCCCGGAGTCGCCTCAGGATGCGCTATACAGCTGAAAACGCGCCCTTCCCCATATTGGTTGGTGGTGAAAAAAGGTTTGTTGTTGGTCATATTGGCCGGAGCGTTGCCTTCCTCATGCACATCGCTCTCCATGATGGCGAGCGTCTCATATTGGATGCTATCGCCTTCGGCGGGAATGAAAACCGGACCTTCGTAATACATCACATAGAGAGTGTCGAGCTCCGCAACTTCGGGGAAAAGTTCCTTCCCTGACTCTGTAAGGGTAAATTTAGCTATTCCGTGTCCGCGGTTGTCGTGCTCAATATCGATCGCCTGCGCGCCATTGAGCTGCATACAGGAATATTCAGGAGTATTGGAGAAGAGATAAGCGCCAGCGCAAATGCCAACGGCTCCGCCACCACGGGCTACAAACTCTTTGATACGCTGTTGATTCTCTGCGCCGAGGTTGAGGTACTGCCGACTTCCGCCACCTCCGGGGATAATAATGGCATCAAGCTCATCAAGTACATTGTTGGCAATATCGGCGGTCGTAATGGTGCGAACAGTCATCTCTCCATCCAGCTTTATCGCTGCCACCGCCTCCCAGATGCAGGTCTGCGACCCTCCGTGCCCCTCAAACACCCCCACACGCATCTTATCAGTTTGTGTATTAGTCGAAGGGGCGCATTGGACAAATAGCAACAATGCAAAAAGAAGAAGAATCCGGTTGGGTAATTTCATGGTGTATGGGTTTTAAATGGTTTTTAAATGGTTATTAGTTGTTGTAAATG
>DFOK01000089.1 GCA_002376715.1 Bacteroidales bacterium UBA3543
GTTTACAAAACTGCAACTTATATGCCATTTTGTTTTCATATTTTGTAACTATTGTTTTTTAAAAAGTGTTTTATAACATTAAAGTATGCGAATGCTGCATCATTTAAAGACATTTTGGCAGAACTACCATGAGAAATATTAGTTTACATTTTTGGTTGACAATTTTGTTTTATTCAACCATTTTTGTAACTTTGCGGAGTGGTTTTTGATAGCATGGGTACGAAAGTAAATATTTTATAATTCGCAAAGCCCATTAATTTTAATCCTATGGATACTACATAGTATGAAGTTAGGTGTAATTTAATAAATAAAGTTCATATGAGCCAAACAAGAATTAGTACAAAGAATCAGAATTTATTGTGGGCCATCTCTGCCGGAAGATGCCAATATGAGGGATGCAATAAAGTGTTGCATCGTGATATATTGACTAAGAGAACGTATAATAGCGCTTACATTGCTCACATAGTAGCGGATAAACCCAATGGCCCAAGAGGTGATGCAAAAAGGTCCAACTTACTATGTAATGACATAAATAACCTAATGTTATTATGTGATAAACATCACAGGTTGATAGACAAGGAGGACGTGGAAGGCCATCCTGAATCTCGTCTGATTGAAATGAAGAGAAAACATGAAGAAAGAATTATGAGAATAACAGATATCGCCCCAGATAAGCTCACACATATAATTTTATATGGAGCTAATATCGGTATTAATAATTCTCCTTTGTCTTACCAATTAGCAAGTGAAGCCATACTGCCTGACCACTTTCCAGCAGAAGATCGTCCTATTGAATTAGGATTCAAGAACAACTCTCTCATAGACGGAACAGAGGCTTATTGGATTGCAGAAGAAAGCAACCTTGTAGAGCAATTTAACCTGAAAATAAAGCCATTATTAATGCATGGTAACGCTAACCATTATTCTGTGTTTGCACTTGCTCCTCAACCACTACTTATAAAGTTTGGTGTTCTATTAAACGATATAAATAATGTGAGAGTGTTTCAGAAGCATAGGGAACCATCTACATGGAGATGGCAAAACATTATTTCCGGTATTGATTATATACTTCGTGAACCGGATGATAAAACAAAAAATCCCGTACTTGTACTTAGTTTGAGTGCTAAAATAACACATGATAGAGTAAGAAAGGCTTTAGGAGAGGAGATAAGTATTTGGGAGATTACAATAAGCGATACACCCAACAATGATTTTTTAAAAACAGAGTCTTTATTACGCGACTTTCGCAAAGTTGCTCGACTTGCTTATGATAAAATTAAATGTCATCACGGCTATGCTGAATTAAATATTTTTCCTGCTATGCCGGTATCTGTGGCCATTGAATTGGGTCGGGTATGGATGCCAAAGGTCGATATGCCTATGGTAATATATGATGCAAACAAGATGAAAAACGATTTTTATAAAACAATTACAATAAATTGATATGCTAACAAAAGAACAAAAAGAACAATTTAGCGAAATATTAGAAACACTTGGCGAGACCCTGGACATCACAAAAACCCAATATGAGGCCGCTGTTAGTAGTTATGGGGCAGTTGGCGATTGGTTGGCAAAACCAGAATCGTCTCTTGCTCCGTATACACCAATTATTCGTCCACAAGGCTCATTCATGCTTGGGACAATGATTAAACCTATTTGTGATGAAGACGATTTGGATATTGATTTAGTTTGTGAACTGACGGGAAAGAATTTATCGTGGACACAATATCATCTTAAACAAGCAGTTGGAGATCGTCTTAAAGCTAACGAAACTTATAAAAAGATGCTTGATGCTGAAGGACGACGGTGTTGGACATTACTATATTCCGATCAAGCCAATTATCATATGGATATTCTTCCTAGTCTTGTTTCCAAGGATTATAGCATATTGCTAGATAGAGCATTCTCATCCACAGATTTATACGACAAATACGAGTCTTTAGCAATACGTATTACTGACAAAAAGAAAGATAATTATTATTCAGACACAAATTCCGAAAATTGGATAAAAAGCAATCCGTTCGGTTATGCCAGATGGTTTTTCAATGCAGCTAATATTGGCTCACAACATAAAGATATTAGACTATCAGATGCTGTAAATCCTGTTCCAAAGTACAGTAAGCAAAAGCTACCTCTTCAACGTGTCGTCCAAATATTTAAACGCCACCGTGATATAATGTTTAAAGGAAATGAAGACAAGCCTATATCTATTATCATAACAACTTTGGCTGCAATGGCATATAACAAAGAAGAGTCTATTATAGACGCATTAATAAATGTGAGCGCTAAAATGCGAAACCACATTGAAAAACGCATTGATCCAAACACAGGAAAACCCATAAAGTGGATCCCGAACCCAGTAAATCCTGAGGAAAATTTTGCTGATAAGTGGGTTGAACAACCCAATAGGGAAAAGAATTTTTATAAGTGGCTTGATCAACTCGAAAAAGACATACAAACGATTATTCAAAAACGAGGATTAGATCATATAGCAGAGGCGATGAAAAAATCATTTGGAGAACCCACGGTTACTAAAACCTTCTCTATGTTAGGCGAAAAGAATCTCAATCTTCGAGAAAGCGGAACTTTAAAAATGACCACAGGTACGGGTATCCTTGGTTTAGAAGGTTCAGTAACTACTAAAAAACACAACTTTCACGGTAATGACTAAAAAAAGGCCTATTTCAATGTATCAACAGGGAGGAATGCTTCGACACTTTTTCCCTAACTCTACATTGAATATAGTTAATTGTGGGAAAGGGATGATTTGGGAGGGGAAAATACAACCTTCTGTATTAAGTACAACTTATGATATTAGAATAGAATATAATAGTGGCAAACATCCTAATGTGTATGTAATTAACCCAAAACCTCTGCCCTTAGCAAAAGATGCTACACAATTACCACATGTTTACGACCAAGTAAAACAGCATTTGTGCCTATATCATAGGGCACTGAATGAATGGAACGGGTGTGATATAATTGCAAATACTATAATTCCATGGACAAGTGAATGGTTATTTCACTATGAAATTTGGGTGGCTACTGGTCATTGGCATGGTGGCGGTATACATTAGATATTGGTTATAAAAGTCGACCACATTATAGAAATAGACTTTTAACAGGAACCCATCCACCTGTATTGTTCGGATTGGAAATAAAAATTTACTATTATGGCGAAAAAAGTCACTAGTAAAAAAGCCGCTTCTGCAGCATCAAAAGTCTTGCGAGACAAAAGAACGAGTGCTGCAAGCAAGAGTGCTGCAGGTAGCGCACTTTCTCAAAGAGAGAAAAGCGGCAAAAAAAAATAATTATTTCGTTTTTTTGTGAAGCATCATCATAACGAGATTGCTTCACTTTTTTAATCTCCTCAACCCCTATTCCCGTACCACAGACTTGGAGCTAAAATTTCCACAAAAACATCATGGTATATTTTAGGAATATAGTATATTTGTCTGTCAAGTATTCCTAATGATTTGATTCGGTTTTAGAAAAACAAAATTGTTTGCGAAAACAATTAATGTTGAAACGGAAATCATTGTTAATGAATCTCTATTATGAACTGGATTGATAGCAGCATACGGGAATATTATAACTGGTTGCTTGAAAAGACATTTGTAACAACAGATGAGCGAACAGGATGGAGTGCAATAACGACACCTTTCGTTGGCCTGTTTAACGACAATATTGAGATATATGCCAAATTGGATAATGGGAGATTGATTTTATCTGATGATGGTATCACTTTGTCCAACCTTGACCTTGTTGGTGCTTCAATTTCACGTTCCCCTAAGCGTAGAGAGTGGTTAGAAATGATTTCCCTCAATTATGGCATTACCCTTAATGAGAATAATGAGCTTGAGGCAATAGGTACGGAAAAAGATTTTAACCAGAAAAAACACAACCTGATTTGTGCTATTTCTGAGATTTCTGATATGGTAATGATGGCAAAACATACCGTCGCCTCACTATTTAAGGAGGATGTTAGGGCTTATTTGGATGAACACAACATTATCTATACTCCTCAATTCATAGCAAAGGGGACTACAGGCATCGATTTTACTTTTGATTTTCAAATTGCCGGTCATCACAATGAAGTGGTTATAAAATCCTTTAATTCTTTAACTATAATGAATGTTCCAAATTTCCTCTTTAGTTGGGAGGATATTAAGCCTGCGCGTGAAAGGATTTCCGGTAAAGAGTTAAAAGGATTGGCTATTATAAATGATGTAGAGAAAGAGATAAAACAAGAATATTTGGATGCCCTCAAAAGTAAAGGTGCCGATTATATTTTGTGGGAGCAGCGCCACCAACCCGACATGTTGGCAAAATTAGTTGTTTAGAATGCCTCTCCTCACCGAACACGCCATCGAATCCTTCGCCATCGGGCTATTCCAAAACCATAAAAGAACTATTTGAATAATATGAAACCCCTCCTCCTCACCTTCCTCTTCCTACTGAGCAGCATTGCGTACGGGCAGATCAACATGGCCGACTCGACTGCTCAGGTTGTTGGCTATTGGGATAAAAATGAGACACAGACCTATACTGTGACTCAGGAAAAGTACCATGTTAAAGATTCCGACACTACTTCAAGGGTTCTTTTTAAATATACCGTAGATATCACGATTGTTGATTCTACTGCCAATTCATACACAATTGACTGGCATTATAGAGATACTGAGGTCCAATCTGAAAATCCGTTTACTCAAAAACTCTCCTTGTTAAACGATGGTATGCATGTGCTGATTCGGACAGATGAGCTTGGTGTTTTTGAGGAGGTGATAAACTGGGAAGAGGTGAGGGATTATACGATGGTGGGGCTCAATGTATTGGAAGAAGAGATTGCCGGTGTCCCTGATATGGAAAATTTCCTTAAGCAGTTTGAAGAGCTGTATAGTACAAAGGAAGCTATCGAATTATCAGCTTTAAAAGAAATTCAACAATTTTATTCTTTTCATGGGGCTGTATATAAGTATGGGGAGCCCTATTATACGGAGTTGCAGGTTCCAAATATGTATGGCGGCGACCCCTTGGATGCGGAAATGGTGGTTTGGCTCGATGAATTGAATCCGGATGATAATAATTTCGTACTCAGATTGGAGCAGCGTGTCAATCCCGAGCAGTTGTTGCACGCAGTCTATGGTTTTGTGACCAGGATGGCAGAGGCGATGGGAGTTGAGTCTCCGGAGATAGATGAAATAGAGAGTGTTTCAAATTACACATGGCTCTCTGCCATAATTCATGAATCAGGCTGGATTATTTATTCAATAGCAACTATTGAAGCAGAAGCTGATGGACATATAGCGGTTGAAGAGAGAATAATTGAGCTACAGTAGTGGCGCTCAGCGACAGTCACTATCTTTAATCACGACATTTGCGCTAGGGAACACAACAACAGCCACTAAACAGACATTTCAAAATGAGTCTTGAAGTCCCCATAATAATATTGATTCTTGCAATTCCGTTCTATTTCCTGAGCAAATGGGTTTTTAAGAAAATCAACCTTGGCAATGAAAAGAAAAGGAAATATTGGGCCATCATTCCGGCTGTCATAATGAGTTCCATTTTATATGTTGGAATTGTATTGATTGGGATGTTTTCTCTGACGTTCTATCCAAATATTGATTTCAACAAACAGAAATGGGAGGAAAATCAGGAAAAAAGGTATAAGATGTCAAAAGATATCATAAAGAGTGATATGTTGATCGGGAAAACAAAGGAGGAGGTTATTGAGCTTTTAGGGGAAGATTATCATACCTACGATGATAACCATATCGCCTATGATTTGGGATTTGTGCCCGAATTATTCAATATTGATCCGGATGTATTGGACATATATTTTGAAAATGGGATAGTTGTCAAAGTCGGACAACACAGAACATAAAAAATATTGCGCAGATAGTGCTATATTTGCCGACAATATCAATATCTGAACCTTAGCCTGAATTTATGCTTTTCAACTCGATTGACTTTGCGATATTCTTACCGATAGTTTTTATAATCTACTGGTTTGCAACAAATAAAAATCTGAAGTTGCAAAACACTTTCATTCTAGTAGCAAGTTATGTGTTTTATGGTTGGTGGGACTGGAGATTTCTATCACTGATTACATTCAGTATCGTTGTTGATTATTTCATAGGGATCCTGCTTAGGAAAGAGGAGAATCAACGCAAACGAAAAGTTTTACTATGGGTCAGTATTATCGTTAATCTGGGATTTTTAGGCTTTTTCAAGTACTATAATTTCTTTGTAGATAACTTCGTTGCGGCCTTTTCCTTTTTTGGAATGGATATCAAAGCCCAAAATTTAAATATAATTTTGCCTGTTGGAATCAGTTTTTACACTTTCCAAGCCCTAAGTTACACCATTGACGTTTACAAAAGGAGACTTGAACCGACAAAGGACTTTATCGCATTTGCCGCATTTGTAAGCTTTTTTCCTCAATTAGTTGCTGGTCCTATCGAAAGAGCTACAAACTTACTCCCCCAGTTTTACAAAAAACGTACTTTTGAGTATTCGAAAGCAGTTGATGGCTTGCGGCAAATGCTTTGGGGCTTGTTCAAAAAAATTGTGATTGCAGATAATTGTGCTGAGTTTGCAAATCAAATCTTCAACAACTCAGCAAATATGAACGGCAGTACCCTTCTCCTGGGAGTACTGTTTTTCACTTTCCAAATTTATGGGGACTTTTCAGGGTATTCAGATATCGCAATTGGTACTGCCAGACTCTTTGGATTCGACTTGATGCGGAACTTTAATTTTCCCTATTTTTCAAGAGATATTGCTGAATTTTGGAGACGTTGGCATATTTCACTCTCGACCTGGTTTAGAGATTACCTCTATATCCCATTGGGAGGAAGCCACGGTGGCACATGGATGAAGATCAGAAATACTTTTATAATTTTTATCATCAGTGGGTTTTGGCATGGTGCAAACTGGACATTTATCGCTTGGGGTGCGTTAAATGCCATCTATTTTTTACCTCTTTTATTGACCAATAAGAATAGGAATCATCTGGGAACTGTAGCTCAGGGAAAACTGCTTCCAAGTGCTAAAGAATTCTTTTCAATACTTTTCACCTTCGGATTGACTGTATTCGCCTGGATATTCTTCAGAGCCGAAAATGTAGGTCACGCATTCAACTATATTTCAGGAATTTTCTCAAGCTCCCTATTTGAAATGCCAAAATTTGATAAAATGGAGAGAGCTTTGATGACAATTATTTTAACAGGGATATTCGTTGCAATAGAATGGATTGGGAGAGAGGATCAATTTGCCATACAAAAATTGGGACTTACCTGGAAACGTCCGGTCAGATATGCCATGTACTATGCTATAATACTTGTAATATTTTTGTTTGGCGGCCAGGCACAACAATTTATTTACTTTCAGTTCTAAAGTACTATGAAACGGTTCATTAAGAGGCTACTTAAATTTTCGGTTTTCCTTATAATTCCATTTTTGGCCCTGTTGGTTTTATATGTAAAAATGGATCCCTTTAAGGTCATCAAATCCTATGATTCATTTTATGATGCAAATAAAAATGTTTGGGTAGCTTTGAACAAAGATTTCGTGAGTACAACTACATTTATAAAAAACAGCAAGCATACCAACTACAACTCATTCATATTTGGCAATTCCCGTTCTGTTTTTTATCAGATTGATGATTGGAAAAAGTATTTGGAGCCTGGGTCTAAATGTTTCCACTTTGACGCAGCTCTTGAATCTTTGTGGGCATTGAATAAAAAAATTGTTTTTATAGATAAACATGGGTTTAATCTTGATAATGTTTTAATAGTCCTGGACCATTCAATAATAGCCCAGGATAAGCCTAGAAGTGGTCATTTGCTTATAACATCACCTCCATTGGTTAATAATTCCAACTTGTTGGAGTTTCATAAGACATTCTTTTTCGCATTTTTAAGTCCTGACTTTTTTTACGCCTATATGGACTTTAAGCAATCCGGTGAATTGAAACCATATATGAAAAAAAGCGGTTTGTTAACTGACTTGCCTCAGCAATATGATATCACGACTAATGAGATAAGATTAGAACATTTTGAAAACTTAATTAAAGAAGAGAGATATTATACACCTGAACTATTATCTCTCTTTTATGATAGGGATTCTCTAACTCAAAGCCACTCACCACAAAACATTTTGGCGGCACAAAAGAAGCTATTTGAGAATATTCAATCCATTTTTCAAAAACATAATTCAAAAGTAAAAGTAATTATCAGTCCTCTGTACGACCAAATGAAATTGAATGAAAGCGACCTGATTTATTTGAAAGACACTTTCGGAGAGGATAATGTTTTTGATTTTTCCGGAATCAATGAATTCACAAACGATTATAGGAATTACTACGAAATTTCTCATTACAGACCACATGTGGCTCGTAAAATATTAGAAATTGTCTACGAATAAGTAGTACGGAGGCGCAACGCACCATTATAAGATTGCCAAACAATTAATTCAGCATGTATAAAGTTTTTTCTATAAATTTTGTATATTTGTTGCCAAGGTGAAGCGTTGTATGTAACTTTATTATTAACCTTCTATAGTGGAGGCCTTGCTCCACGCAAAAAACGGGGCGTAATCCGAAAAGCCTTACGAGTAGGGAAAAATTAAATCAAACAACTATGAAGAAAAAAATCTTAAGAGTAGTAATGTTGCTTGCTATTTCAGTCATCATGACCTCTTGCTACACATTGACTTTTTCAGTAGGTAGAGGCGCTACCAGAGGTGATGTAGTTACAGGTAAAAACCATTATTTAATCGGTGGGTTGGTTGCACTCAGCACTTGTGACCCGGCGGAGATGGCCCGTGGCGCAAGCAATTACACCGTAACCGTAACACACACATTCATTGATGGTTTATTGGCTGCTATAACCGGTGGCATTTATAGTCCAACTACAGTAACAGTAGAAAGATAACTTTACCATAGTCAGGGTTATGTTTCATAGCCCTGACTTTTTTATTTGAAGAAATGAAGAAAGTTTCTCTTATACTGGGCATCATTTTAGCGCTGGTCGGTTTTCTTCAAGGCATCAAATACATTTTTGAGTATAACACTTTGATGCAATATGACAAAGGCTACGTTTGGGGCTCAATAATTTTATTTGTCATAGGTCTGGTGCTGATCTATTTTGGACTCAGAAAGAAGAAAACCAAATCCTAGCAGCCTGAATGAGTTAATATTGATTGAATGATTGGCATTGGTGAGAGGCCGATGCCTTTTTTGTTTTATTTAAAACAATCATTCCATCAGTAACAATCCGAGTATTTCATTCGTAATGAATTATTTATTCCATTTCTAATGGACTACTTGACCAACATTTTCTCAACATACTCCACAAACTCCTGTGGACGGGCACAACTAAAGAGATAAGTCTTATCGCCGGTACGGATGAGTATCAATTTTTTCAGGTCGGTTGCATACATAGTATATTTGCCCAATCTCTTATTCTTGAATCTACCAAGAAATCCGAATGCTCCACCACTCCCAAAAGTTCGTATAGAACCGGCAATATAGGATTTTGGGATTTGAGTGATCTCGATTACCTCATTTAAAGGCACTTCTATGGGGTTAAATAATCTTTTGAGCGATATTTTTTCATCATTTGCTCTCAATCGGATTGGCATATAGCCTACTGCGCCAATAACTGTAAATAAAAATACCATTCTCAACAGATACTTCAGCCACAACATTACAGATGGCCAATTAATCGTTTCTATATAAATCGCACCTCCTGCTATAGCCATCATCGAGACAATTGTGATAAGCAGCACGCCTATGCTCCAATTAAATCGAACTGAAATGTTATTCTTTTCCATTTTCAATCCATTATTTCACCTGTAACTTCATAGATGCGTTTTTTATCCATAATGTTTACACGGGGATTATTGACAATATTCCGGAGTGAACGAATAAATTTATCCTGAATTTCTTTCACTTCACCCAATCCTTGCAGGAAAACCTCTACAGAAAAACCTTCCGCCTCCAGCTCCTCTTTCCAATCTTCCGCAATATCATTTTTTGCATGCTCGCCGGCAACAAACATAAAGGGAACAAGCCTAACATTTTTTAATCCCAAGACTTTAAGTTGTTTTAAAGCTTGTTCGTAATAGGGATATCCCTCAATACAGCCCACAATATGATTCTTAAAGCCCTTTTCCTTCAACATATAGTCGAGCATGACATATTGAGCTGTCGCAGAATCATCCGTACCATGTCCCACCCATACATAAGCCATATCGGGATTGTTGTTTCGGGTGATTATATCTATCACCTCTTCATAATCGCTTGTATAGAACAAGAGCGGCGTACCGACACGTAAATCTTTAAAACCCTCTCGCAACTCAGCAACATTGTGGTTGATGGACTCCATCTCTTTCCCATCTATTATGGTTGTGGGTTGTACCAGAATATGGGTAAAACCTTCTGCCTTCAATTGCTTTAAGGCATCTGCCGGATTTTGCTTTTTGACTCCCCGATCGTTCAATCGTTTGATTATAATTCTTGAACTATATGCCTCCCTGATTTCCACATCGGGAAAGGCCTCTCCAACTTTTTGATTAATTGCATCAATAGTCAAAGCGCGTGTGTCGGCATGTGTTGTGCCAAAATGAATCATTAGAATTGCCGCTTTGTCCTCATGCTGCATTGAGGCGAAAATATTGTTTTGCTCATAGTTGCCCGACACATTTTGTGCTGAGACCGGCGCAGAGCCTGAAAAACCAACCATACAGCATGCACAAAGAGCCAGCATTGCATTTTTCTTCATACGGATGATAGTTGTAAATAAATTATTAACTCGTATTCTTGCCCCCGAGAATACATTATTAAACATAACTTTGGCAGGTTTCCTGACTTTGCTTCTGTTTTTCAGCTGTTACCTTCCCATCTCTATTTTTAATAGAAAAAGTGGCAATGAGTTTTGCTAAAACAAGTAATGAAGCTTACAGTAGCGGGCACTGTCCCGGACTTTCACCGATGTTCCCTCTTATGCGGCGAGTGACTACTCTTTACCGCATCACCAAAGCTGTGACAAAGATATATGTTTTATGGAAAATAAAAAATCGCAAGACACCGTAACAAAAAAGCAGCCTTTGATGGCTGCCTTAAATCTGGAGCGGAAAACGAGACTCGAACTCGCGACCCCAACCTTGGCAAGGTTGTGCTCTACCAACTGAGCTATTTCCGCAACTATAAAAAAACTACATTTCATTATTGGGACGACAAATATAGAGACTTTTTTGTATTCTTCAAAAAAAATCTCGCGTTTAAATCAAATAAATCAGATTACAGTCTCGAATTGACGCAGGAAACGGACATCATTTTCAAAGTAGTGACGCAAATCCTTAACCTGCCACTTTAGCATTGCAATGCGCTCTATACCCATTCCGAAAGCAAATCCGCTATAAACTTTCGAATCGATGCCTGAAGCCTCCAGAACATTAGGATCCACCATACCGCAACCCATAATCTCGAGCCAGCCCGTACCCTTGCAGATATTACATCCCTTCCCTTTGCAAATATTACAGCTCACATCCACTTCAGCAGAAGGTTCGGTGAAAGGGAAATAGGAAGGACGGAGTCGAATCTCGGTATCTTCCCCGAACATTTCACGGGCAAAGAGCAGAACCGCCTGTTTCAGATCAGCAAAAGAGACTCCCTTGTCGATATAGAGTCCCTCTACCTGATGGAAAATGCAGTGTGCACGGGCCGAAATGGCTTCATTGCGGAATACGCGTCCCGGGCAGAGCACCCTGATGGGAAGATCCATCTTTTCCATGGCACGTACCTGTACTGAAGAGGTATGGGTACGCAGCAACACCGGATTGTCACTGGCGTGGATAAAGAAAGTATCCTGCATATCACGCGCCGGATGCTCAGGAGGGAAATTGAGGGCTCCGAAAACATGCCAGTCATCTTCAATCTCCGGCCCTTCTGCTACTGTATAACCGAATTTATGGAAAATAGAGATAATCTCCTCGCGGGTGATGGAGATGGGATGGCGCGTACCTAGATCCATCCTGTCGCCGGGCTTGGTAAGATCGCAGGAAGTTTTGGCTGCCCCCGTCTCAGCAATATTCTCCTTAAGAGATTCTATTTTGGACTGAACGGCATTCTTTAGAACATTGAGCTTCTGTCCGAATTCGCGCTTCTGCTCGGGTAGCACATTGCGAAATTCTTCGAAGAGAGCTGTAACTTCGCCTTTCTTGCCGAGATATTTGATCCTCAGCTCTTCAATTTCCTTTTCGGTATTGGCTCTCAGTTCCGAGATTGCCGCCAGTATTTCTTCAATTTTCTGATTCATCTCTTTATTCAATTCAGCCCGCAAAGTTAAAAATAATTTTTACCAGGCAACCGGTTTTCTGCTCAAAGGCATCGTCATACATCTGGCGCCGCCTCCACCGCGAGGAAGTTCGGACCCTTCAATTGCAATGCAGCAACGGTCATAATCGGCAGGATTGCGTTTTTCCTGAATCACCTCCCAGGCTGTCAACACTTCAAATCCATGTCGCTGCAACTCTGCAAGCGTCATCTCATTACGCGCATAGCAGATTACTTTGCCGGGGGCAAAGGCAAACACATTGGAACCGCTGTGCCATTGTTCGCGCTCCTGGTCCCATTCATCTTTTCCTCCACAATAGATAGGCTCCAGATCAAGTCCCAGCCGACGTAGGGCCGGCAAAATGCCATTTACATTATTGATTTTTGTCACTTTGCCATTATCGATAGTAATATGCACCGTCTGGTAATGGTGGCCGCCAATAATCAGAGGCTCAAACACCATACATTTATCTCTGTCGAGCATGGTAAATACCATATCCAGATGGATAAATGACTCCGGTTCGGAGGGTAATTGCTGTACTATGATATGCCTACGACCCTTCTGGTGGGCATTACAGAGGCGTGAGATCAGAAAATCTATTCCACGCGTGCTGCTGCGCATACCATTTCCTATCACAAGTATATCATCACGGGCTATTAGGATATCACCACCCTCCATATAAATCTCAGGATTTGTAGGCTGAAAGTCGTGAGCGTTGATGATATCGCAGGCAAAAGCACCGCTGCCCTTATAGATTGCCTCCATTATCAAAGACTCGCGCATACGCACCTTGTTGGCCATTCTGCAAATGAGTACCTGATTGCCAATGGTGACCGAGGAGTCGCGGGTAAAATAGAAGTTATAGAGCGGATAAAGGGCGTAAAATTCATCACTGAGGAATGAAGTAAGGGTATTCTTACGGGCAGGCCGACCCTCTATAAGTACTTTAGCCAGCTCCTGAGGGGGCATCTCCATCAATTGCTCAAAAAGCTCCGGAACCTGTTCGGTAACACAGATTCTGCCTACAAGCGCCTCTTTGCGCTCCTTATCCTCAAGTACCTTGAGCAACAGATCCTTTACCTGATAGATCTTCGCCACTTTGGAAAGCACCCCCTCTATCTGTTCATACTCGCGAAGGGCTATGGAGAGATTGAGAATGTCGCTATAAAGTGCACGCTGAGCCATCCTGGGAGTCATATTCTCCACTTCGGCTCCGGGAGTGTGCAGGAGCACCGCTTCGAGAGCTCCTATCTCGGATTGTACGTTTATTTTCATTGGTTTGTTTAAAGATATTTTGATTGCTCTTCAATTGCAAGTTCTGCCAATATATCCTTGAGCACCTTCTCATCATGGGGGCAGATCAGGAGCACATCTTTTTCATCTATCACCATAAAGTTGTCCAGGCCGCGAACAACCAGGAGTTTCTCGGGATCCTTCTCCCATATGATGGAGTTGGTGACTCCACGCAAAAGTGTGTTGGAAGCTTTAATGAAATTCCCCTCGGGAGTCTTGTCAACCGAACGGTCATATAGGGAGTTCCAGGTGCCCACATCCGACCATCCGAAGTTGGAGAGGAATATCCAGGCTCTGGAAGTTTTTTCCATCACACCGTAATCTATCGAAATGGAAGGGCTGTTGTCATAGACTTTCACTATGAAATCCTTCTCGCGGGGGGTATTGTAGAGTCCGGCGCCTTTGGCAAAAAGAGTAGCCACCTCAGGAAGGTGATCCTCCAGTTCTGCTTTAATTGCACGAAGATTCCAGATAAATATTCCCGAATTCCAGAAGAATTCTCCGGTTTCGATAAATACCTTTGCAAGCTCCTCATTGGGTTTTTCAGTAAATGTCTTTACCGCATAGGAAGAGTGACCGTTTATAATACGGTTGGTTTGACGGTTGATCTGGATATATCCGTAGTTGGTGTCGGGACGGGTGGGTTTGATGCCAATGGTAAAGAGCTCTTTGCTACCCGAAGCATGCTGAAGGGCGCAGGAGATGGTATTACAGAAATTCTCCTCTCCGGTGATCATATGATCTGAAGGAGCGACTACCACCGTAGCATCGGGATTCTTATCGAAGAGCTTGTAGGTCGCGTAGGCGATGCAGGGCGCAGTATTGCGCTTGTAGGGCTCAAGGAGGATATTTTCCGGAAGAATGTCGGGGAGTTGCTCCTTGATCAGATCAGCGTACTGCTCCGAGGTAACTATTAGAATATTTTCAACGGGAACTATCTTCGCAAATCGGTCGTATGTCAACTGTATGAAGGTTCGGCCGACTCCGAGGATGTCTAGAAACTGTTTTGGTCTGGCATTTCTGCTCATCGGCCAGAAACGGCTTCCTGCGCCGCCGGCCATAATAATACAATAGTGATTTTTATTCATATCGAAAGAAAATTCTAATAATAAATCGGAAAGAATGCTGCCGGAATAAACTCCAGATCTGTCGAACCATCCTTGTGAAACATTATTGACACGATGTCAAAGCGCACCTCTTTAGTAATGTTCCTCGACCTGATATATCTCCTGGCCGCCCTCACAAGAAAACGCTGTTTGAGCCGATCTACCTGCTGGAACGGAGCAATCGGAGAGGGAGACTTCAACGATTTGACCTCCACGATGTGGAGAAAATCACTGCTCTCCATTATCAGGTCTATCTCTTTATGTTCTGACCTCCAATTGCGCTCTCTGAGCTCCATCCCCTCTTTTTGAAGCCATTCGAGGGCTATATCTTCGGCCATCCTTCCCTGCGTCATTCTCCCGTTCATAATATACAAATGTAGCAATTTATTCGGAGAATCCGTCATAGCCATACTAAAAATAGAGGGTGACCGCAATCACGGTCACCCTCCCGATCTCCTGAAGCGGAGATGTTTCAGCCCTCTTTACTCAGCGTAGGTTATCTCGATTTTGTCGAGATATACCGTATAATCGGATGGATTTTTCAAAGTAAAGAACTTGTAGTCTCCACCTGAAAGGTCGTAAGTTGAAGAAGTCTCATCCGATGTGGCTGCAATCACAGTCTCACCGGGATTGGCCGCAGCGCCTGCGTAAAGCACAAGATTGTTAGGATACCATGTTTTACCTGAAGCGCAGGTAACCTTGATGGTCTTAATCTTCTTTGTGCCTACAACATTGGTGATATAACCGGCATCCCTACTCTTGGCTCCGCTAATCTGGATGCCATTGCCATAGTTTGCCACATTCACTATCTTGAATTTCTGACCTGAAAGGGTAACTTCAGTAACATCACCGGAATAAGCTGCAGGAAGTCCGTCAACCGTCAGGGTGAGAACACCGGAACTTACATCTCCTCCTCCGCTACCGGCAGTGTGCGAAATATAGTAACCATTTGACACCTGTTCCTTCTGCTCCGGAACTTTTGCATTAGCATATTGACCGCGCTGACCGATCATAGTCACAACATCACCTACTTTGAGACCAAGTGATGAGAATGATTTGTCATTCTTGGCAACACCGCATACGGTAAGACCATATACATACACAGTACCGCTTGCATCCTGGAGATAGAAGTTACCGTAAGTCTCGTTCAAAATCTCGGTAATGGTACCGGTGATCTTGTAATAGGGAGACTCAAATACCTTGGAAGCAACCTCCTTGGAGAGGAAGTCGGCAATTGATGCTACATCGGTATGAGTTGTATGACTTACATGGTAAGCCGGACCTCCAACTTGAGGTGTTCCCTTGTATGCGGCTCTTGTGCCGATAAGGGTCACCATATCACCTTCCTGGATTCCAAGGGTAGGGAATGATTTATCGTTCTTTTCAACCTTGGTGGCTGTCAAACCATAAACATATACTTTACCTGTTGCATCCACAAGATCAAAGTTACCGTAATCACTTTTTGCAAGATTTGTAACCTTACCTGTGAGACGATAAAGGGCTGTTGGTGATTCAGGCTGTGCGAGGAAATCTTTAATGGACATCTCAAGGATAGAGCCTTCCTGTGTTACCGTGGTCTCTGCAGTATTTACCTGGCCTTTGGAAGTGGTGGTGAATACCAGAGTTGTCTTTCTTGCACCGCCCGTGTTGGGAGCTGCGTTGAATTTGACAACCGCCTTAGTTCCATTGAGTATAATAGCCTCAACTGTGAGCCATGACTTGGCATCGTCGGGAATTGAAATGGAAAGACCGTCACCTTTGCAGGTAAGTTCCACCTCAAACTTTTCTCCCTCCTTGCTAACCTCAATGGGATCAGACTCCACTTTGATGAGGGACTTGGTAACCTTCAGAACTTTTACGTCGACAAGTTCAACAATATTGTTGTAAACAACTTTGGGACCCTCAACAAGCACTCTGTCACCAACTTCGATACCAAAGCTCTTCCAATTATAGCTGCCGGTTTTGTCTACTGTACCGTAGATATAGATGGAGCCTGTATCGTCCTGGAGATACCAGTTACCATAAGTGGTGTTGGCGATTGATGTACATACGCCCTCTGCCTGATAAGTCTTGCCTACGGGACCGGCAATAATCTCGGCACAAGTAGAAGGAGTAAGTTCACCTGAACCCACCTGCTGAGTCACATTGATAAATTGTTCATTGGCACCGACCTTAATGGACAGCTCGGCTGCACGTGTATCGAGAGATTCACCTGCACTGAATGTGACAGCAATCTCACCTGCTCCACCCGCAGTGGGAGTGACTTTGAGCCAGTCAGGCACTGAATTGAATGCCCAAGCTTCGGTGGCCTTGACCGTAATGGTCTGGCTGCCACCTGCAGGGGGAATAGAAATATAGGAACTTGAAACCTGCAGTGAAGCTAAATCACCCGGCAACTGATCCACACATCCTACAGCAAAAGCCAGAGTCGCTACAAATGCTGTGAGTAAATATCTTAGTTTCATACTCTATTTCGTATTATGCATTAGTTAAACATATATTTGATACCTACCTGCACATACCAACACTGACCGAGACTATGAGAATATGTCCAGGTCTGGGTATCTGCATTTACAGCATCTATGGTAGTGAATACCGGAACTCCGTCAGCGCCGATAGACTGTACGTCAAGGATACGACCTGAGTTGAGTAGAGGATTCATAAACTTACTTACACCCCATGAAGAGTTGAATAAGTTGAGGAAATTCTGAATATCAATATTGAGCTGAAGGGTATTTGTAGACTTGCCTACTTTCACCTTGAAGTCATGTGTGTAGCGGAAGTCAAGTCTGTGTACCCAGGGAGAGTAAACACTGTATGCCTCTGCATACTTACCCTTATTTTTGCTCAGATAAGGATCCTTATTAGCAAATCCCCAGTAACGGTTGGCATCATCCTGTGATGCAAATTTGATCTCAGACTCATCTTTAGGAATGTAGATTACATCGTAGTTGTAGTTGTCATTGTTGAGATCCTTTGCATACATGTAGGTGTAGTTGGCACCGCCTCTCCAGGTCTCATAGAAGAGACTAAAGCTGTTGTGGCACTTATCTCTGTAGGTAAGGGATGCAAACACTCTGTCAGGAGTCACATACTGTGAATTGTGAAGAGGAGGATTGTTGGGGCCCTCTGACGTCGGGATGTATGTGAATGCTGAAGAAGCATCACTACCCGGCATACCGGTGAGCTCTTTAGAGACTGTATGGGTATAAGCTGCGGTAAAATGGAGGTCCTTAATGGGCGTCATATTGAACGTAACGCTGGCGGTTCCACCATAACCTCTGTTTGTATTGGTAAGCAGATATGCTGAAGTCTTAGTGTAAGTATAACTTGAAGGATAGATATGGCGGTTATCAGCACCGTTTAGTCTTGCAAATCCTTCTACCGACTTCATATTTATATCCTGGATGCGAACACCGTTTACAGTCTTGTTTAAGATACCCTCAACGGAAATGCTCATCGGGAATGAAGTGGGGAATGCATAGTCAACTGCAAGAGAAGTCTTCCATACCTGTGGCATCTTGAACTTGGGATCCACAGCTGCAATGGCTGAAGGAAGAACACCATCCTCAGGAGAAACCGTACCCGGCTTACCTAGTGAAATCATTTTTTCGCGGAGTTCATCCATATCGGTAATCAGACCACCCTTGAAATGTTCAAGAAGAGGATCGGGCTTACCTACACCGGCAGTGTATCTTGTTGTAATCCTTGACTGGTACTGAACCATACCGGAGTTGGTCGGCATATTGGTAAAGAACACAAGAGGAAGGCGGCCGGTAAACATACCTGTACCACCACGCACCTTGAGGCTCTTGTCACCAAGAACGTCCCAGGTAAAACCGATACGGGGAGAAACCTGTACCTTGGGGGTAGGCCATGTACCGGTATCAATACGATAACCGTTGTAATCCTGATCCTGAATGGCCTTATTGGTCATCAAGTCAGAATTGTCAAAGAGAATTGTCTCAAGACGGAGGCCTGCAGTAAGTTTAAAATTGCTACTCACATCCCAGTCATCCTGCGCATAAGCGGATAGCTTGTGGAAGGTAACACGGGCTGCAGGATTGCGCTCTCCATCATAACCGTAGGTCATATTGACAGTCTCCGGAGTTGCACCGCTGAGGAAATCCTCGAGTGAGTGGTAGCGGTAATAACCTGTACCGTTACGCATATAAGAGTTGTCAGCCATCTGGTATTCGTAGCTCAGACCGCCTGTGATCTTATGGGCACCTGCGTAATAGGTGATATCATCCTTTGCAGTTACCACTGTATTGTGCACACCGTTATTCCATGTGAAGAGCTCATAACCTACAGACATATACGGAGTAATTGTACCTGTACCGTCGAGAATGTCGATGAAGGGAAAGGGCTTCGAGCTGGTTCCGCGGATATCATCGAGTTTGGAGAAAGTTACGAGAAGCTGGTTGGAGAGATTGTCGGTAAAACGGCTGTTAAGGTCAAACGAGAAGGTGTTCACCCTGTTGTCCATCGAGTACATTGAATTGGCAAAAGCCATGGAGTACTGTGAGAAACGAGCTTGAGTGGTACGCTGTCCGCAGTCTGATGAAGATGCGTTGGTAGAGTTCCACCTCTGGTTGAGAGTGTAGTTGTAACGCAGAGCAAGTTTGTGTTTCTGACTGATGTTCCAGTCCAAACGAGCAAGAACCTTCATATTTGACTCGTCGGCAGGATAGTCAGTCCAGGAACCTGTATCATAATCATACTTGGTTTTCAGGAACTCCGAAACCCTCTTCATGTCGGCCTGGGTAGTGCGGGAGATATAGTTATCGGGGTCTGCCACACCATCAACAGATGCTCTCCAGCGGTTTACAACCGTAGGACTCTTCTGGTACTCGAAGTTAACGAAGAAGAAGAGTTTGTTCTTTACAATAGGACCGCCGAGTGTAGCACCATAAGTTGTAGTTCTATCTCTGTTGCGTGCACCTGCGATCTCTTTACCGTCAACGGCATTTCCACGCATATTCTCATTACGATGATATACGTAAGCAGAGCCCTTGAAGGTGTTTGTACCCGACTTGGTAATGGCATTCACACCACCACCGATAAAGTTGGTCTGGCGTACGTCATAAGGAGAGATCACTACCTGAACCTCTTCAATGGCGTCGATTGAAATCGGGCTGCCGCCACCGGGAAGGCTGGAACTCAAACCGAAGTTGTTGTTAAAGTTGGCACCGTCCACAGTAAAGTTGGCCGTACGTCCGTCAGTACCGACGAAACTCATACCGCTACCACCATAAGGAGATAGTTTTGTTATCTCTGTAATACTGCGACTGATTGTGGGGAGGTTCTCCATTTGCTGCCTGGAAATATTGGTGGCTGCACCTGTTTTCTCAGTTGAGAACTTTGAAACCGGGGAAGCAATCACCAATGCCTCTGTAAGGAGTTCGGAACTCTCTTGGATGGCGGAGTTCAGAGCATACTGTTCACCGAGCTGTAAAACAATGTCGGTGTAGGTAACTGTCTGAAAGCCGAGGCAGGAGATTTCAACTGAATAGGGACCACCAACACGCATACCCTGGATCGCATAACGACCTTCGGCATTGGTGACCGCACCGTAAACTGTACCGGAAGGCTGGTGCGTGGCAACAACCGCAACACCTACAGCCGGAACACCGGATGACTCGGTAATCTGTCCGCCCAGGGATGATGTAGTGATCTGTGCAAACGAAGTCACAGAAAACGCCAGTGCCACGAATGCGGACAACAGGAACTTGATTGTTAGTTTCATAAATATGATTTGGTTAATAAATAAAATTCGCTTCTATCATTGCAAAGTTACAGTAAATTGCACTAAATCACCTTATTTAATTATGATACTTTTCAACAACGGATTGTTGAAAAGTTTTGCGGATAAAAAGATTATTTCTACCTTTGCAACCGTTAAAACAGGAGTGGAAAGATTTGACTGCTTGCAACCACTGTAAAAAATGCTAAAATTGCCTTTATGATGTCAAATCCTACGTTCCTGCGTGATTTGACTTTTTTATTTTAATACTATACCAAAATGGCATATTTGTTTACATCAGAATCAGTATCTGAAGGGCATCCCGATAAGGTTGCCGACCAGATTTCCGACTCCATCCTGGATGATTTTCTCCGTCAGGATCCGGAGTCTCGCGTGGCTTGCGAAACATTCGTAAGCACAGGACTCGTCATTATCGGCGGGGAAGTTACATCAAAGGCTTACGTGGACATCCAGTCCATAGCGAGAAATACCATCAGACGCATCGGTTACACAAAAAGCGAATACCGCTTTGACGCTGATTCCTGTGCAGTTATTTCCGCCATTCACGAACAATCTCCCGATATCGCGCAAGGTGTAGATAAGGAAGAACAGGGTGCCGGTGATCAGGGAATGATGTTTGGCTATGCCTGCAAAGACACTGAGGAGTATATGCCTCTGCCGGTCACTCTTTCCCATATCCTCCTTCTGGAACTTTCAAAAATCCGCAGGGAGTCTCCCTCACCGATGCCATATCTGCGTCCTGACGCAAAAAGCCAGTTTACCGTTGAGTATGACGACAATAATATTCCCAGCAGGATTCACACCATAGTGCTCTCTACACAGCACGACGAGGATGTTGACCAAAGCAAAATAAAGGAAGATGTGAGGAACATTCTTCTTCCGAGACTCCTGAATCTTCTTACTCCGAAAAACAAAGCACTTTTCAAGGATGACTTCATACTCCACGTCAATCCTACCGGCAAATTTGTCATCGGAGGACCTCACGGAGATACCGGACTGACCGGCAGAAAGATTATTGTGGACACTTACGGAGGCAAAGGAGCACATGGAGGCGGTGCCTTTTCGGGCAAGGACCCCAGCAAGGTAGACCGTTCGGCAGCATACGCTGCAAGATATATTGCTAAAAACATGGTGGCAGCAGGTGTTGCCGATGAAATGATGGTTCAGATCTCCTACGCCATAGGGATTGCAAGACCGGTAAGCATTTCAGTCAATACTTATGGTACTGCTAATGTAGGAAAAAGCGATGGCGAAATTGCTGCTGTTATTAACGAATGTTTTGACCTCCGTCCGGCAGTCATAATTGAGAAATTCGGCCTCAAAAATCCTATTTATTCAGCTGCAGCGGCCTATGGTCACTTCGGAAGAGATCCATTTGTGAAAGAAATGGAACTTATCCGTAATGGTAAAAGAGTAAAGGAGAATGTACAGTTTTTCGGATGGGAAAAGCTCGATGCACTAGAACGCTGCAAAGCCCTATTTAAAATCTGAAACCTTCCACTCCCCATCTGACTTAGTCAGGATGAGTCTTCTCTCTATAGGTACTTCCACCTTATATGGGAGGAGTTCAAACAAGACAGTTGCCTCACCTTCTACTGACTCCGTATCAACATCGAGAATAGTGTAAGTAGTAGCTTTGGTGGCAGCGGCTAAAAGTTCTTCAAGAAAATCCGATAATTCCGGCTTTGCGGCAACGGCTTGAAGAAGTATTTCAGCAAATTCATCAGTACAATAAGTGGCAGCATCTTCGTACTCCATCAGATAATAGGATCTCAAAAAACCGTCAGCAACCGTTGTCACTTTTTCCTCTCTGTTTTCGCAGGATGCGAAAAGTGAAATTATCGCGGCAAACGCGAGCAATATCCCAATTTTTCTCATAATTATAAAATTCTAAAAAATTAATCCAAGGTAACGACGGTGATGCCGGCTCCTCCCAGCTGCAGAGCTTCATCCCGCAAAGAACTAACCCCCGGCACGGTTTTGAGGTATTTGCGTATCTCTTCACGGAGCACTCCGTTACCCTTGCCATGGAGGATCTTTACCTCTGACAAACCCACCATCAACGCATCATCGATAAAACGGGTGACTATATCCAAAGCGCTGTCCAGACGCTCACCACGGATGTCGATTTTAGGTTTGAAATTGAGCCTTCGCTCGGATATCGAGGTAGAGGTAATGATAGACTGAGGTTTGGAAAAACGGGTACTATCCTTATACTGTTGACTGGAGATGCGCTCTACTTTGGAAGGGGCCATCTTGCTGATAATGTTGCCCACGGCTACTGCAATGGTTTTGTCGGATATCTGTGTTATCTCTCCCACCAGTTCGGAACCCTTAATCCTCACCTTGTCACCTACCTGCAGCGGCTTGTCTGAAACGCTCCGCTCTTTTGAAGCAGCTGCACGTGCCTTTGCCTCTTCCTGACGCTGGGCTTCGCTCTTTCGTCTCTCTTTGCGCTCTTTTTCGCGCTCCTTGCGCGCCACTATTTGCTCCATCTTGCGGGTTATACGCTGTTCCATCTCACTCTCGGTACTACTTTCCATCTCCTGACGGAACTGCTCGAGGTCTTTGCGAATAGCGCGCGTCTTCTCCCTTTCCGCCTGTGCCTCCTTGATTTCCCTTATGGTCTGCTCCACCTTACGATTGCTTTGGTCGATTATTTCACGTGCCTCAGCTCTGGCTTCGTCAATTATCTCCTTGCGGAGCTGCTTGATATCGCCAAGCTCCTTATGATATTTGTCGGTAAGACTCTCAAGGGTTTTGTCGGTGCTTCTGATACGGGCAAGTTTCTCGTCGAGAACGCGTTTGCTTCGCGCTATCTGACGGAGATTTCGCTCAATACTCACAAATCCGCTGCCAGCACGCTCTTCCGCGTCCTTGACAATAGTTTCGGGGAGCCCTATATTGCGAGCCAACTCGAAGGCAAAGGAGTTGCCGGGGAGTCCTTGCTCAAGTTTAAAGAGTGGTGTAATGCCTGCCACATCAAAGAGCATCGCGCCATTGGAGACACCGGAACTATTGTTGGCATAGAGCTTCAGATTGGTATAGTGGGTGGTAATCACTCCGTAGGCTCCGATCTCTTCAAGCCGTGCCAATACAGCCTCCGCTATAGCACCTCCTGCTGTGGGCTCGGTACCGCTACCAAACTCATCTATCAGCACCAGCGAATTGTCGGTGGCATTTTCAAGTATTTTTCTAATATTGACAAGGTGCGAACTATAAGTACTCAGGTCATTGTCCAGGGATTGGTCATCCCCTATATCTATGAAAATATTGTCGAATATCACCATTTCCGAAATCTCGGAGGTGGGGATCAACATTCCCCACTGGAACATATACTGCAACAGACCCACCGTCTTGAGACAAACGGACTTACCGCCGGCATTGGGACCGGAGATAAGCAGGATGTGCTTTTCGCGCGTAAGAGTGAGAGTCAACGGCACTATCTCTTTCTTTTCCTTTCGGAGAGCCTTCTCCAACAGCGGGTGACGTGCCTTGCGCAATGCAAGCTCTCCGGTCTGCGATATAATCGGCATACCCGCTATCATATCCAGCGCCACATTGGCCTTTGCACGGATAAAATCTATCTCTCCGATATAGTCGGAGGCCGCTATCAGTTCTTCCAGATAGGGGCGCAGAAAGTCGGAAAACTCCATCAGTATCTTCAGAATCTCGCGCTGCTCATCAAATTTCAGCTGGCGCACCTGGTTGTTGAGCTCCACTACCTCCATGGGCTCGACAAAAGCCGTCTTACCACTTGAGGATTCATCATAGACGAAGCCTGCAATACGCTTTTTATTGGCCACCGGTACGGGTATTAGGATTTTTCCGTCTCTGACGGAGACTGAAGCATCCTCATCCACCAGCCCTTCAGCCTGCGCCTTTTTGAGCAATTGCGAAATACGTTTGGAGATTGCGCCCTCCTTTTCCTTGAGCGAACGGCGGATGGTATGCAGTTGCTCTGAAGCATTGTCACGCATCTCACCATTCTTATCTATCAACGCATCTATTCTGCGCGCCACTTCGGGATAATAGGTGATCCTTTCGGAGAGCTTTCGCAAATTAGGATAAAGGTCATCCTTGCATCCTTTGAAGAAAGAGAGGATCTTGCGCAGGGTATCGAGTGAAATCCTGAGCTTGCTCAGGGAAACTATATCGATATATGTGGAAGGAACATTTAGAGGTAACAAAAAGGGCTTTGTATCTATAAAGCCCACGGAAGGAAATGAGTCCTCAAACATCGAAATCAGACGCATTTCGTCTGTAAGGTGCAGACGCAATTCTATTTCTTGCGCATCGCGGGAAATCTCTTCATCCCACACTTTGTCTACAGCATATTGCGTGGAGCAGCGTTCTGCGATCCCTCTTCTGACTCTATCAAACCCTATTTTCTGCTCCAGTATCATCCCTTCAATCTTTATCTGTATGAGTTTTCAATTGCTGTCCTAAGCTCAGTAATGCTGTTCATAGGTTTAAGTACCCCGTTTGAAACAAATGAAATCTTGCCGGTCTCTTCTGAGACTACAATGGCACTGGCATCGGTCTGCTCGGTTATTCCGACGGCAGCCTTGTGGCGTAAGCCATATTGAGCGGGAATATTGGGGTTTGCAGAGATCGGCAGGGTACATCTGACTGCCTGAATCCTCTCATTTGCAATAATAAGAGCACCATCGTGCAGAGGAGAATTCTTAAAAAATATATTGAGAAGAAGTCTGCGGCTGATTCTTGCATCAACTTCATCACCCGTCTCTATGATGGCTGCCAGAGAGGTCTTGTGCTTTAGTACTATAAGGGCTCCCGTATTCTCCTGTGACATCATCCTGCAGGCCTCCGTTAACTCTTCCAAAAGTTCGGGACTTACCACGTTGACTCCGCCGCGATTCTTGAAAAGGCGACGAAAAAAACTGCCCCTGTTTGCAGAGGCATATCTGGAACCCAGATGAAGTAGAAAACGACGTATTTCCGGTTGGAAAATTACAATCAAAGCAATCACTCCCACTCCGAGCACCTGTCCCATAAGCGCAGAGAGGAGCTTCATATTGAAGGCGGAAACCACCAGCCATATCACATAGAGCAGGAGTATTCCCGCGAAAATACTCATAGCGGCGGTTCCACGTATCAGTCTGATAATCTGGAAAATCAGCAGACCGACAAGTATAATGTCGAGAATATCTACAAATGATATGGAAACAAAATCAAACATGATTGACAAAGGTACTATTTTTTGTCGGATTTCCAGTGAAGTTTCTTGCCGAAGCCGAGACGATTGTCGGTAAATTTTAGTTCGGTGAGAACGAGACGCCAGACTTCTCCCCCTTTCAGAATTGCATAGGGAAACCGCTTGAGATATGCCAACCTGTATTTGTCAAAAAGCGATCCGTCACATTTCTCCACTACAGCTCTGAATTGCAAACCGCGGATTTTGCCGACTACTTCCGTTTCGAGTGCAATAGAGCCGGTCACGATGGGATTTTCCATAAAAAGCTGTGCATGACGTGTCTCTTCTTCAGAGGTAATGATAAAACTCATTTCATCTTCCAGAAACAGGTAAAAGCAGCTTGCACACCACAAATCCCCATTTGCCGTACAGGCAAGAGACATCACATGATGTTCTGAAATGAATTCAATTATTCTTTTATCGAGCATGCCGCAAAATTAAGGTTTTTTTGTAGGTTTGTATAAAACAAGTATCGATATGAGCAGTTGGAATGACATTGTCAGTGGGACGAGATACTCTTTCAAAGCGCTTGGGGACCTCTTCTTCCCCCGAAGATGCGCAGTTTGCGAAGCCATTCTTACCTGTGATGAACAGAACATTTGCAACGATTGCCACACGGACATTCCCTATACCCGGTTTTGGAGCTGGCCGGAAAATCCGGCCGAAGAACGAATGTGGTCAAAAGTAGGCATTGAGAGTGCTGTCTCTCTATTTTTCTACCGTTACACCGGTAGCTACGGCCATATTCTACACAAATTTAAATATGGCTGCAATATCCCGCTCGGAATAGAAGTCGGTAGAGATCTAGGCAAAAAAATGGCTCTGGGAGGACGCTTCGGAGATATTGATGCCATCGTACCTGTCCCGCTACACTGGCGTAGGCAGTGGAGTCGCGGTTTCAATCAGGCTGAAATTATTTCACGAGGCGTAGCCGAGGGCTTTGCTTCGCAACCCGAAGGAAAATCTATTACTGTTATAAGATCCCTTGTGAAACGCACAAAAAAGACCGCCACTCAGACCCGCCTCAGCGGAAAAGAGAAGGTTGAAAATGTGAAAAATGCCTTTCACGTGAATCAGAAAGTCGCTTCACGACTCCTTTCGAAAGGCATTAATCATATATTGCTTGTAGATGACGTGCTCACATCCGGATCAACCCTGGCAGCCTGTGCTACGCCTCTTATGAAATATTTCAGGGTAAGCGTAGCCACAATAGGATTTGTAGAGTAACACTATTCTCCGAGCATTTCCGCTACCAGATGATTCATCCCGGCATATTTATCCAGAATCCAGAGCACGTAACGGATATCGACGCAGACACATTTATTCATCACCGGATCGAAATAGGTATCACCTGCAAGTGACTCTTTGTTGCCGTCAAATGCCAGCCCTATAAGTTCGCCCCGGCCATTCATTACCGGACTGCCGGAGTTGCCGCCTGTAATATCATTGTCGGTAACAAAATTGATATACAATTCTCCGGTGGAAGGATCGGCCCATCTGCCCCAGTCGCGGGCTTCGTAAAGAGCTTTCAATTCGGGTTTGAGTGAATAAATATATCTGTCGGGGTCATATTTTTCCAATATGCCACGTACCGTACTCCTTTCAAGACAAATTATTCCGTCACAGAGGCAAAGCGGACCGACGGTCCCATAGGTAATCCTCATCGTGGAGTTGGCGTCAGGATATTGTGGAGTGCCTTTTTCAAGATGCATCTGATAAAGTAAGTTTCTGTAGTTATTCTCGAGTCTGGTAAGTTTTACTCCTCTGTCAACTTTACTCTTGTAGTTGTTGTACATTATCATTTTAGTGGAAGAGATGGCTGCCACAAGAGGATCCGCACGATATTCTTCCGCAGTAGTCGCCTCCGATAAAGCTTTTTCAAACCGATTTTGGTCTGTATAAAGAGAATTCGCCCATATCCAGTCCACAAGAGCATAAGTGTCCCCTTCAAACAGATCATACTGTTCACTCAACCATTCTCCCCAGAACACTCTGTCCACATGAGCATAAAATTCCCTTATGGAGAGATCAACCAGATCTTTTTCCACCCTCATGTCAAACTCATCGTACATCTTCATTATCACCTCATAAACACCTGTACTGTCAGCTATAGGAACTTGTTGACCTTTGCTCTTTGCCACCATTTCCGCACTCCTGGCAATATGATTGACCATCCGATGCAAACGCACTCCCCTGGCTATTGTCTCTCGAAAATAACCTATTTGCTTCTCTATATATTCCAGAGACTTATATTTGACGTCAAGATCATGCAACAAAGTACCGTAGCGTTTTGCCCTCAGGGAATCCGACATTATCCATTGCTGTAGCGTCACCTCCTGCTCCCGTTTTTTCTCCGCCACATTATACTTGCTGTAACAAAATATCTCCCCTTCGCGGATTTCCTGCACATTACTCAATGAAAAGTAGTGATCAGCATACTTCAGACGCACTGCCGGGTCCAGATTCATCCAACCGTCAATAATCTTCATCTGCTCACCCTGAATCTCAACCTGTATCGGATTTACAACGGTTTCTATATTATTCACCTTAAAAGAGGATGCATACCTATCTGTCCGACCGGGATAACCCATTACCATCGCAAAGTCTCCTCTCTGTACACCAGCAGTAGAGATTTTCAGCGTTCGAGAAGGTTTCATCGGAATATTATCGGGTGAATATTCAGCCGGAGATCCGTCAGGAGCCGTATAGATACGGTAGAGTGCAAAATCCCCTTTGTGCTGTGGCCATTCCCAGTTGTCCACCTCTCCTCCGAAGGAAGCGATGCAGACCGGCGGAGCTGCCACCAAACGCACATCTTTGTAGACTTCATAAAGTGCCATATAGTACTTGTTGCCGCCCCACATTGAGGAACAGGAGACCTCTCCCTTACCTTTGAAGAGCCTTCTGTACTTACCCTCAATTAAGCTGTAAACCCTGCGCATCGCGAAACCGCCGCCCCTTGGGACGATTGAGTCGCGCAGGTGCTGTACTTCGGAAGTTACATCTATCACTTTCTTTAGAAACCAGATACCGTCACCCTTTACCGGAGCCTCCTGCGAGCGATCCATCGCCCAGAACCCATCTTCAAGATAGTTGTGCTCGGGGGTGCTCAGCGCATGCACATCGGAATAGGCGCAGTGATGGTTGGTAATCATCAGACCTTCGGATGAGATCATACTGCCGCTGCAGCCGAAAGCGAGCGACACGACTGCATCACTCAATCCACCCTTCTCTTCGTCATAAAGGGTGTCCGGATCAAGTTGCAGCCCCCTCTCCTGCATCTTCTTAGCGAGCCCCTGCTCAATCAGGTGAATCAGCCACATGCCTTCATCGGCACGGCACAGTACAGCGGAGAGAAACAAAGTTACCACCGCAGGTATCAGTTTTCTTTTCATTTAAATTGGTATTAGAATGAGATGCCCACTGTAGCACTGATGCAATGATGCATCGCACCGGCAAGATAGTTGATGCCGAGGGCATTTATAAACCGGTAGTCCAGATCGACATAACCGGTGATATTATTTTTGAAAAAATGTGAGTATCTGAATCCTGCCCCGGCATTGATGCGGTTGGCAGTGAGAAATTCAAACTCCTTGAGCATCGCGTCATCCATCGTGCGAGGCGCTCGAGGGTTATTGGTTTGTGTATATAATCCGTCATTTAAAGGATTGCCGGAACCACTTCCGAAGCCTGCGCAAAGACGCATTCCGATGATACCGCTTTCACGGAAAATATTATATGCACCCGAAAGCAATCCGTCAATAGCGAGAATATTCTGTTTACGGTAGAAAGGATAGAGCGAAGCTGTCTGATTGCGGTACATAGCATCTGCAGAAGCTTTCAACACAAGTGTTGGACGATGGTCCCTGATGCCGAGATTGGCGGAATACTCCAGATTGCCCTCAATCAGATTTCTATCCAGGACCTCGTTGCTGCCGAAATAGATGATCTCCTTGACCCCTTCAATGGTTTTTTCCTGATAGACGTTTTCATTGTTTATCAGGTGCGTATAGTCGGCTGAGAGCTTTACTATATGTCTATTATCCCCTTTACCGAAAGATAAATGACCATTATATCCCATCTGAAAGCCATTATGAGCCGAATACATTATGGTAGATGTGGACTTTCTGCCGTAATAGCCGTCAAATGACTTGAAGGAAAACTCATTGAACAGTCTGACCCTGGATGAAGGACCGATTTCAAGTTGTAGGGCACCTCCGTGATATGTGGTCAACAGCGGCATAGTATTGGTTTGTGTTGAATAACCCTTCTCTCCAAACACCTCCCGCTGCCCGAAAAATCCACCGTAATCCACCAGATAGTAGTAGAGTTTGTCGGTTGTGCCGTAAATCTGATAATAAAAACTTTCGAGATTTCTTCTGAAAATATAATCGGCTCCTATTACGACCTTGTTCCCTATATTCCAGCTCAGACCGGCAGTCACTTCCATGTCCATTATCATATTGACGTGACGTGGATCACGAGCCTTGGAGTAGTTGCCACCTGTGTAGTCTATCCTGCCTCCTGCAGAAAGGGCATCATTGAAACGGTAGGCTACACCTCCGGTCAACTGATATGTCTCCAGTGTCTTTACTCCGGCTGTAGAGTCTGCCATTGCCACAACATTCAAAGGGGAATGAAATGGGTCGCTCATTACTGAGCCACCCATATTCTTCCCTTTAAAATAGTCATACGACAATTTACCGTAAACATAGACATCCTTTCCCAGGTGGGAGAATGACTCTGCCAAAGCTCCGGCATTAAAACTGTCATCCGACTGGTGATGGGCCACAAATCCGCCATTATTCTTGTCAAATCCTGCCTGCGTAATGAAGATTTTCTCCACAGGCAGACGAATAAGACCGGCCGCATTGCTGCTGGTCAACCAGGGCTCTGAACCCTTTATGAAATTAAAATCATAAAGATTCTGCGGAGTCACCTGTGCCCGGCCTGAAAAGAGGCAGAACAACGCCATTACCATTATAGTCAGACAACGTTTCATCATCAATTCCCCTTATTTGCTCCTCAACGAAGCTTCTTTGCGCTGGTGGAAATCGTTTCCGGAGTTGTTGGTATCCATGTAGATGATACGGGCGCCTGCCTTGATGGAGGCTTCAGCATCGATACCGCTCGGATCGGTTGAACCCTCTTCCAGGTCACTTGTTCCCATATTGTAGCTGTAAACAAGTTTTCCCTTATTATCAGGTATCGCCTCGGTAGCCTCCTTGTTGACATTACGATAGATGGAATATCCTTGTCTGTTGGTAAGTACCACGCTGCCTCCGTCAACAGAGGTGATGAGACGCTTGTTGTTTTTGCCGACATAACCGGCTGAAAATACCTCACAGGCATCCACAACCCATTCTGCAGAAACCCATTTACGCTTTCCTGAAGCCTTGTTGTCATATAAATTCTCGTTGGAAGTATCCTCAAAGAATGACTGAGGTGTCACACCGTCAGGAGTTATGAAGATAAAGAATGCGGGGCCGGTCACCGAAATAGGCCAACCCGTTCCCGTACCATATTTGTAGGCCTTGAGATAATGTGAGGTAGGGATTGCCTCAGAAGGTGTAGGGTAGTAAGAAGCCAGACTGTATCCCGATTCAGGGTCATACATAGCATAGTAGTTGCTGTTGGAGAGATTCACTGAATTGCTGTAGGTAAGAGTATGGTTGATGGCCCCATTTATAGCCACAACAACCTCTTCGCCCGGTTTGAGTACCGGAGCATTACCCTCCGCAAAGGTCCAGAAGCCATGTCCGGCGGGCACTCTGTTTTCTGCCTCATAAGTGAGTTTACCATCAACCACATCGACATTCGTTGTATGTGAGTTGTATTGGATTGTCATTGCGAAGCAGAGGTTCTTTAGATCGGCATCAACTGTGGAGTTGTTGTAAAGAATGACATACTTATCATTCTGGAAATAACCGGAACCGTCATCTTTTTGACAACCGCCGGTGTAAAGCTCCTTAACGATGATCTGTTTTGCCTCTGAACCGACCATGTCGATGGTAACCACGAAAGGAGTCTTCTCATAATCGTGAGTAATGGCAACTTGCTGTTTAAAGCCGTTGAAGGAGTAAGCAGTACCGCTTTCGGCACGGGTTTCAGTAGCGGAAAATTCATAAAGACCGGCAACTGCAGGCACAACTGCATTACCTTGAGCATCGGTTGTGCCGACATAAATCATTCCGGTATTGGTATTGACCGCATTTACCGTAACGCCGGCTACGGGATCAGCATCCGAATAGACCAACTGAACTTTGACGTCATACAATTTGTAAGGGTCATCCTTGTGACAGGAGACCGCAGCGATTAAGAATACGCTGCACATCAGAAATGAAACAAACTTTTTCATACGCATTGTGTATTTATATTATTGTATTTTTAGCCTCAATGTGAGTCCATAATAAAATTTAGGTATATATGATAAAAATTCAAACAAAGATACATCGGTCTGTGAAGCGCTTGTTTTGAATCTCATTGTCGAATAAAAGAAATTGTTGGCATAAAATGAGAGAGAGGCTATTCTGCCTATTTCCTTGGTCACGCTGATATTGGCCGAGAAATAGGGAGAAAAGACATTCTTAAGGTAGAGATAATTGTATCCCGTCGTGTTGATCATTGCATCCAGCTCTGAAAATAGCTGCTTGTTGTTATCTTTAGCCCAGAGATATTTTTCACGGAATGGGATGAGAGTTTTGGGATCGTCAAAGGTGGAATAATAGAGAGGATATTTGGCGACATGGCCCTTTATGTCGTAAAACTCGGTGCCTGATGGAATTTTATCCTGACCGCTGATAGGCCAGGTAGTCTGTTCGCCGCTATATTCCGCAAGGTTGCGATCGTGACGGTAGAGCGAGCTTTCGAGTCTGAGGGTAAATATCAGTCGCGCCTTGGGAATATGAGTAGTGAAAGTTATGTTGTTACGCAACTTAAGACTCTCGGAACCGTTGCTTGTTCCGGAACCGCTACCAACAAAGTGCCCTACAAACTGGTATGGTGTGATACCGTCCGACATTGTGCGGTTGGTCTGGTACGATTGTACTATATTCTCATTTGTGCTCCTGTATTTATAAAGAGTACCGTCCATTCTGATGGAGGTGCGAATGGCAGGTATCTGTCCGAAATCTATCACCCATTCGATGCCTTTGCGTACAGTAGGGGCCACCTCGTTGGTCACTTTGGTCTTGGAAACGAAAGTATTTTTCTCCGTATAGGCGAGCGTCTGATCCGGCACTTTTCCTGTGATATCTTTCACCGTTACTACTCCCGTCTTCCTGTCTATGGAGTAGAGACGCTCGGAAGAGGGGATTAGACACCCTTCCAGACTGCGCTGATCCGTCCATTTATAGGTAAAGGGCTCATATTCGTTGTATGTGAAATAAGAGTCCAGTGTTTTGGAATAAAAGGCCGCCAGGGAAATTTTAACGCCTGCGATATCCGCTTCAACTCCCACTTCGCTCTGCTGTGCCTTCTGCCATCTCAAATCAGGGTTATATTCTATCTGCCTCGGAAGAATATAATATGCATAAAAAGCAGTTCCGTCCGCCATTGTGCCGGGAGCAAAGACCTGTTTTCCATAATAGGAAGGTGTCGGGTAAAGAATTGAAACCGAAGGGAGCTTGACAGCTACACCCCAGCTACCGCGTAGAGAGAGTTCTCTCAAGAACCGGCTTCTTTGATATTTTAATATGGAATATTTCGCATTGAAGCGCGGGGAGAGACTGCTGACTGTACCATAACCCGAGTTGTTGATCATAGTCCACTCCGAGCGCACTCCACCTACGAGATTGAGTGAAGTGGTTCCGATGGGAATGGTGACATTTTCTTCAGCATAGGCCGCCAGGTTATTGACAAAAGGAATATCCTTGTAGGGATAGGGCCTCCAATCCGGTGCCTTTGAAAGATCTTCATAATAGAGGCCTTGTCCGAGATTGCCGCTGCCGGTAAAATGAACTCCGAATTTCAGCTTATTGACTATTCCTCCGAAATCGTGAGCCCAATTTATCTTTAGATGAAGATTGTAATCGAGAGGCTTATCATCCACGTGGCTAATTTCATACCAGTATCCGGCCGGTCTTAGAATAACTTCGGCATCGGAGTCGGATAAATAGGGAGTGGAAACAAAATATCCTTCTTCCATTCCATGAAGTGAGGATGTCGAACTGGAACTTGATTTATTATTGCTGGATGAGGAAAGATTATCGGAATAAACCAACGAACCCGTGAGCTCTATATTGGTAATCCAGGATTTATTGAGAAGCCAGTTTATTGAGAAATTACCTCTTATGGTATTTTCCTTTACCTTTTCGAAAGTTTCCATAAATGAGTCCGGATCAGCGCTTTTGTCATATCCGCCAATGTTGCCGGAAACTCCGGTCGAGAATCTTATCGGCTGTCCAAATGCATCAAAAGAATTGGAATAGATCAAAGAAAAGGCGTTACGCTGATAGGTGGTGAATGGAGATGCCAAATCGTGTACGGATGTAGTTCTCTCGGCACTCGCATTGATTACTCCGCCCTTTGCCCCTAGATCAAATCCTTTACTTAAAGAGAGCTGTTTGGTATTGGGACTGGTCATTGCAGTAATCATCCAAGGGGATTTTCCTTTACGGGTATTGATCTTTACCACTCCGTTGGTCATATCACCATGCTCCACTGAAGGCACTCCGGTTATAATCTCTATGGACTCTACGTTGGATGAGGCTATGTTGCGGGTAGAAACTCCCGATACTCCTGCATGAGTCGCGTTGTTTGAGAGACGCACACCATCCAATTCGACCGCCGTGCCGAAAGAGGAAATTGCCGAGGTCTCGTCGGAGCGGATTTGGAAAGCATCGGTCGAGCTGGTGAGTTTGCCGCTATTGGCCGAAACTCCACCGGGCAACAAGGAGGAGATATCCGAGACATTGACCATCTGCATATGCTCAAGTGCAGTCCTGTCAATTTGACGGCTGGTGGTAGCACTATTGGTATTTTCCTTTGCAGTCACCACAGCACTTTCAAGAGTCAGGTCATCGACTGCCAAATAGTAAGTAACACCTTTGAGGTCTTTGGTAATATCTATTTCAAATGTGGTGGGAGCATACCCCAGACAGGATATCTCTACTTTTGTTTTGCCTTGCGAAACACCGCTGATGACAAACTCGCCCTTTGCATTGGCTACTGCCCACAACTCCTTATCCGGCATCACCACGGTGGCAAACTCCACAGGAATCTCCGTACCCTTTTCAAGTACCTTCCCCGAAAATTGATATTTCTGAGCAAAGGCGGGAAAACAGAAGAGTAATGCGAATAATATCAGCGCTGCCTTTCTCATAGTGCTACAAAGATGGCTGAACTATTTTTATTTGTGCCGTTGTATTTTGGTATTCTTTAAGTCTGAAGGTAATAAGACACTCTCTCGGGGAGCCGGTATCGTTTACATCAGCGGTAACTCTGATGATGTCATTGATTTTTCCGGTTTCCGGAGAAAATGTAAATGCGGGATTTGAACATGTGGCACTCCATTCTCGATTGGCTGTAAGCAAAAATTGTATTCCACCTCCCTCAGCCGCAATAGCGAGCTGTCCTACATCAACCCCTACAAATGGATAGGAACCGATGGTCACAACTGTTTTAGCAAGCCTGGAACTCTCTTCGCCCTTTGCAGTGAATGTAATCCTGGCCACCTGAGTAGACTTTGATGTGGTTGCCGGAACTGAGATCCTTATAGAACCATCCTTTTTACCCGAAGTTGGTGAAATAGTTATACCGAGGGTGTCGCAATCCGCTGTCCAATCCACGTTGCAATAAACATTGACGTCGAATGAGCCACCGTTACAATCACAAGTTATAGCATAGGGATTTACCGAAATTTCGGGGTCTACTACCTTGTGACATGAGGTTGCGATCAGCACTACCGCCAACATGATTGGAATAATCTTACGCATACACACATAAATTATTAATTGACAAATATAAGTAAAAAAAGAAAAACATCTTCCCCGTATGGCAAAAAAAGCACCACAAGTGCATATTATTTATAACTTTGCCCTGAAATGAGAAAGAAAAAAACCATTTTGACTTCGGCTGTTGCGGCCGTTATTCTGTTTATAATGCTCGCACAGTTCGTTTCCTGTGAAAAATATGTCCTGCCCGAACTGACCATCTCGCAGGACACCATCATATTCAGCCACAATGTCGACAGCGCATATCTGGAGATACATTCCAATGTCATCTGGGAGATAGAAACACCCGACGTCAGTATTTCCGATCGCTGGGTAATAGTAAGACCCAACTGGGCAGACGGTGATACCACAGTCATCTTTAAGACCACTCTCAATAAGGGGCCCAGGCGGGAGACTAAGGCCAGGGTATTCAGTGAGACGATAGAACGTTATTTTATGCTGATCCAGGAGGCAGCTCCCGAAGGGTCTGAAAATTCGGGAAACCCCGATGCCAATCCCGACAATCTTTAGAACTGGAAATATATAAATGATTGCAGATCCGCAGTGATAAACTGGTAGACGAAAAAGACTGCCATGGCCACTATCAGAGCCATAAGCGGCAACGGTATAGACGCAAACCAAATGCGATAACGACGTTTAAACCGGTCGGGAAGCCAGTGTATGGCCATGCCGATCACCACAAGCAGAAATACGTTGCGATATTGCCATACAATTTGCGGTATCACCGACAAATCCCAGTTACTGCCTATACGATTTACCATATTTTTGGCTGTATTCCAGGCTGTCTCATTGGCTTCTGCGGGATCCAGATTGGAGCCTGAGCGGAAAAAAAGACGCGTGAATGTAATGAAGACAAATGTCTGGAAAATGGCCCAGATATCCGAAAGACGTCTGAAACGAGGTTCTTTTGAACCTTCAGGCCCCGCCACGACAGCGGCCTTAACACCACGAAGACGACACGCCAGGACATACACCAGTTTGATGAGGTTTCCTGCCATCACCACCGCCATCCAAACAAAAAACATATTGAAAAGTGGACGGGGAGCAACCATGGAGAGAACTCCCAAGATAGCAGTAACAAGCGCGATGACAAAAAACCTAAGACCTATGCCCCAATTTTTCCATATCTTGTGAATCACCATTCCAAGGCCGTTCAGACCGCCCCAGATCATAAAATTCCAGCTTGCTCCATGCCACAGACCACCCAGCAACATCGTATTCATCGAGTTGAGATTGGTCGTAATGATCTTACGTTTCTCCGGTCTGAAATGGGCCAGCAACAGAAGAGCCACGGCAACGGCCGACACAATCAGAGCCACCCACCAGGAGCCTGAAAGCAAAACTCCGATAAGAGAAATGGTTACAATACAGCAATAGGTGCCGAAAGTGGCATTGCGATTGCCACCCAAAGGGATATAGAGATAATCCTTAAGCCATCTGGAAAGGGACATATGCCATCTTTTCCAAAATTCTCCCGGGTGTTTGGCCTTATAAGGCGAATTGAAGTTTTGGGGAAGATAAAAACCCATCAGCATTGCCACGCCGATGGCTATATCTGTGTATCCCGAAAAGTCCGCATAGACCTGAAGCGAATAGCCGAAGAGGGCCATCATATTTTCAAATCCCGAGTAGAGCAATGGATTTTCAAATACTCGGTCAATGAAATTGATAGCCAGGTAGTCGCTGAGGACGATTTTCTTGACCAGGCCATTGATAATCCAAAATACCGCTATACCGAACTGTCTTCTGCTGAGGAAGAATTTGCGATGCAGCTGAGGTATGAATTCGCTGGCGCGAACTATAGGACCGGCCACCAGCTGCGGGAAAAAGCACAAATAGAAACCGAAATCCAGAATGTTCCGAACTGGGGTAACTCTACCGCGGTAAACATCCATTACATAACTTATCGCCTGAAAAGTAAAGAACGAAATACCCACCGGCAAAATAATCGTATCTATACTGAAACGGTTGGCACCCACTATGGCATTTCCAACCACTGCAAACATATCAAAGACCGCAAACTCCGTCCCGAAAAGGTTGTTGACTACATCCGTGATGAAATATGCATATTTGAAGTAGCATAACGTAAAAAGATTTACAATCAGACTCACCACCAGCACCGTCCTTTTCCCCCTGTCACTCTTTCTGTAGTACATCCATTTGGCGCCTAAGAAATTGTAAAGCGTCACAAAGAGAAGTATCAGGGTAAAAATACCGCTCGTCTTATAATAGAAAAAGACACTGGCGAAGAAGAGAAAACCGTTTCTGAGAAGTAGCTTATTTTTGAAAAGGGCAAAAAGAGCAAAAACTATCGCAAAAAAGGCCCAGAAATAGAATTGCGTAAAGAGCAACGGATGTGACTGATCAAAAGTGAAGAGTCCTTTCAGAAAATCGGCCGCTATATGGAGAAAATCGGTCATCTGTAGCTGTTGTTTTTTGGAGAAGTCGATTTGAGATGCTCCAGATAACGGTCAAGCAATGCATTGTAAAGCAAGTCACCTATCAGAATATATCCGCTTTCCGTAAAATGAATCTTATCCCTGTTGGCCAGGCCGGCACTTTCCCACTGTTTCATCGAATTCAGGCCGCCCATTATTCTGAAAAGATCCCATATGCCTGCATCGTATCTGCGAGCAAGGCCATAGAAGGCATCCTGCACCACAGGGCCGTTCTGATTTAGATAATAGGAGCGGCGGGAACGCCTGAAACTGTCATTGTTGGTCACAAAGAGTATGGCACAATCGGGTGCTACCCTACGAGCCATATCCACCATTTGTATGTAGTTGGAAACAAACCGTTCCTTATTAAAATTGGGGGTATTTGCATCATTGATGCCTATTGCGAAAATTATCAAATCGGGCTTGAGCAACGCCAAATCCCTCTCGAAATCCTCACACTTAAAATAGGAATTGAGGCTGGCACCATTGACCCCTATTCCATGGTATGTAAGTCCCGGACGGCTATGGTCCAACACAATCCCCGTCAGATTCCACTCTCCGGGTACTCCGCTGGTACCCAGAACCAGAGAATCGGTCAGAGAGGGTAATTCAAACTCATAGAGATCCCTATCAGGATCATGGGAGATCGGCCATAGCGTCAAAGAATCCAGACGAACCACAGGTACAAGCGTATCACTATCGGAACGTCCCAACACCTGTACCCTGTCAAAACGAAAATCATGCGGAGAACCCATAGGATTGCGCTCGCGTGAGACAATTGTCACCGTGGCCGAAGGGTCGGAGGTGGAGGCCGCCATTCCTGTCAGACCCATGCGAAGAGGCGTCTTTGGCTGGGAATTGCGGCAGGCAGTCCATTTGCCGGTATAACTGCTGAAATAACTGACAGGCGTATTGCTTTTTGCCACTGAAAAGGGGAAAACCACTCCTCTGCCCCCTTCGATGCCATAACGCATAGAAAGCAGATTGCGGCGCATCCTGTTGGAAAAAGTACCGGATTGCACATGCGAGCCTCCAATATGAACTATATTGACATCCCCTTCCCCTAAAAAGAAAAGGGTGTCGAGCTTGCGAAAAAACTTCACAAAATCGGGACTGTCACCCGATGGAAAAGTGATTGCATTCTCCTCGAAATGGGTAAACATATAGGTGGGAATGGGCTTATGAAGGCTCTGCGCAAAAGTCTCGCTGCACCATCCTGTAAGCAGCACACCAGCCAATACCATCAATAATTTTAGTCTCCCCCTCATTCTACTAATGAAATTTTATCAATATCATTCTCCCTGGTATCTGAAGAGGAGACTTCGACAAGCTCTTCACTCTCCATATATGCGGATACCATCTCCGGATCCAGTTCCTGCCTGAGTTTGTAGAAATTATAACACACTCCAAAAGCTCTCGCAAAAGCCATCCCGACATATTCCGCTCCCCTTGTGGTAAAGTGAATATAATCGCTGCTCGCTAGTGGAGGGCTATGTTTCACCCAACGCACCATTGAATTTTCGCCACCCATCATATTGAAAAGATCCCAATATGCAGCACCTTTGCTAAGAGCCATTACCTTGAGGGAATCATTCAGAGCCGGCAGCATGGGAATGGTAGCGACACGTCCCTCTACACTCCTGCCCATATCCGAAGGACCTATAAAGAGGATTTCTGCATCCGGAGCGACCTCATGGAAATAATCAATCTGTTTTTCAAGCTGACGCAAATAATTAGAAATATGTTTTTCATTGCGGACACTAACGGCGCGGTTTCCACCAAACTGCAATATGATCATACGGGTATCGAGCAGATCAAAGGATTGTTTCATCACAGATTTACCCAAACGGGTGAATATCGTACCCGAGCTGCCTCTGAGAGGTGCGTTATCCAAAGCAATTCCGCTTTCACCATCCATGAGGAAGCCATATATCTCAGCACTGCCACTGAGAGTAATGGTGCCTCTGGATGCATACGCAGGGAGATCCCAGGTAAGTAGCGATACTCCCTGAACTGCGTTTTTGAGCACTTTACTCTCGGTTCTGATGGTATCACAGCGCAAGGAGGCTCTAAATCCCGGGGAACTGTTACCGATAAGAAGAGATACTTTGGAAAATTTCTTTGCACGCTCCTGACAATTGGAGTTCTTGGAAACCCTGAAACTAATGGAGGCCTCGCCGGAGAGTTGAGAGAACTGCGTCATCAACCCATAGCGGTTGTGCTCCGCGCGTACGGTCGTGGAGTCTCCAATGAGTGTGTAGCGGATGAGATCTCCTGAGGCGCTCTGTACCAGAGAATAGGTAGAGACGCTCTGTATGGCGGGCACAAGGCCATTGCCATTGCCGCCAAATATACCCTGCAGATGCTCGCGAATGATTGAGGAAATGCGATCCATCTCTATCTGCGAGTCACCGTAATGCATTATACGATAGGTTTTACCCTCTTTCTGTGCGCTTTCAAAGAGATGAAACAGAGTGTCCAGATAGGTATAGTCATCGTTTGGGAGCCAAATTCTGTTGGGATTGGATTTGAGAAAATTTTTAAAAAATCTGAGTGTATCCTGCTGGGAACCGGAAAGCATCCTGAAACTCTGTTCCACTTCAGAAAGCACTTTATCCACATCTACCACCTCCTCATTAATGTTTGAAGAGTCCTCCTCATAGGAAGCGAAACGGAGAGTGGTGCCACCTACCACTATTCCTCCCTGCGGGAAAACCGCCCAAGTTACTCCGAGAATGAGAATTACTGACAATATGAAAACTAAAATCCTACTCGCTTTCATCAATTCTTACTTGTAAATAATTAGTTTTTGTCTTTCACGGATAAAGTCACTCTTGAGCTTGTTCCATTTTTTGAGGTCTGATACCCTCACCCTGTGTTTCCTTGCAATACCGCTCAGAGTGTCACCATATTTTACCGTATAAATAATGGAGGTTTGCTTGCGCTCCTCCTCGGCTTGTTTCTGTTTTTTAAGCACTTCTGCCTTTCTGACTTCAACCAGACGCTCCGTAACAGCATAAAGGGAGTCCACCTCTATTTTTTCAGCCACTTCGGTCGGAAATTTCAGCCCATAACCGGCAAGAGGCACCAGAGGATCAGACCTGAATATGGGATTTGTCTTTGAAAAATCCCTATTACTGATACCGGTAACAAGCGTTATAGCTTCAAGAGAAATCGGCCGGTCAAACCATATAGTAGAGAGCGCTTCTGAAGAGAGGCTATATCCGCTTTTTTCCATTTGATTCAGATCAGAGAGAGTCAGTGTATGGAGCAATAGGGTCGAATCTCCCGACCGGAGAGTAGCATTTAACACAGCGGGGCTATGCAGATAGGCCGCAATGGCCATATCCCACTCTTTGTAACGCTCAAAATGCTCCTGCAAACAGCTGAGGGCCACCAGAGTGCACAGGGTATCATCATAGCGCTGATCATGCACCAGGTCCACCCTGAGACCATATCGTACAGCATCCAGGGCATCAAGAGCCCAGATACCGGCACGATTGCCGGGCATTGATACATTTGAGATTGCCACCGGCAAAAATGCCAGTCCGGCAGGCATATTTCTAGAGAGCAATTCTTCGGTGGTGAATTCGGAAAGACTTTTTGCGCCATCAACGGACAAACTTCCCTCCGGAGCTGCCATAGCAGAAAACAGCCTGAGTCCCGACATCAAAAATGCCGTCACAACGAGAAATCTGAAAATATGCCTTACTCTCATTGACCGGTTCAATTGAAATAAAAGGCAAAATTAACAAAAAAGTGATTGTTACGAGCCCTTAATGGCGATTCCGCCCCATAAATATTGACAAGACCACGTTGCCACCCTGCACTTATGCAAAACGGATAGGCATCCCAGAGAAGCTTTAGGCGCAAGCCGGCATCAAAACGATTTTTTGCTGCATCCTTAATCATATACATTGCGGCAATGCCGGCTCCGCCTTTAAGATTACTCCATATTCCAAAATGGAAATCAACGGGAACCCCTATATAATACAAATCAATACTCTCTTTGGTACGGGCATCACGGCCTCCGGCAGTCATAAATGAGACACCGGTCTCTATAGTGGATTTGTAGAATGTGTAACGCACCAATGCTGAAATGCTTCCACCCGGTTTAACCCCGCGATAATTGAGTTGCGTACTGTCAAGGGCCGAGGCTCTATCTTCAGCAAAGAGAGATCTGCTGGAAACAGGCATCGTAGAGAGGTGTCCTCCTATACCGATACCGAAGCTCCATTTTGCTTTGAGACGGCTCGTTGCCGCCTTGTAATCATCACCGGTGAGAATTTCCAACTGCTCCTGTGTAATAATATCTTGCACCGCAGGCATACCCGGCCTTATCTCTTCTATACCGCTACGCAGAAAATCCGCGAACTCATATTCGTCATCAGTGGCCCCACGCATTTTCCGAAGCACATTCTGTTCTTTGTCCATAACTATATATTGGGGAACCGCACTATCTTCACAATAGACTCTCTGTAGATCCGAACCTGGCTGTGAATCCACGTCCAGTATCACCAGATTGTACTTTTTGAGCAGGAGCGAAATGCTCTCCTTTTTGAACATCACATTGCGCATCCTATGACAGGGAGCACACCAGGAGGCTGTAAACATCAATAATATCGGATTATCCGGATTCTGTATAAGTTCCATTGGAACATGTTTTACCACTTTATCCGAAGGGGTTTGTGCCGAGATCGGATGCATTGCTGCGGTAGAGAACAGGCATAATATTCCGGATAACAATATATATGAAAATCTCTTCATTTTGATGTGTTTTTATTTACGAAGATATGTAAATGATTTTGATTTAGATTTTTTTTCTCTAACTTTGTAGTACTTGAAGTACTAAACAACAACACTTATTTAATATGGGAAAATTTGAAATTACATTAAGAAAAAACGGAGAATTCCAATTTAATCTAAAGGCCTCCAATGGCGAGATAATACTAACCAGCGAAGGTTACAAGACCAAGGCAGCTTGCCTCAACGGAGTTGAATCTGTAAAGAAAAACAGCGTTGAAGAGGCAAGATACGATAAGAAAGTAGCTTCAAACGGCAAGCCTTTCTTCAATCTCAAGGCCACTAACGGTCAG
>DFOK01000106.1:0-663 GCA_002376715.1 Bacteroidales bacterium UBA3543
AATATACATCCTGACCTTTATCGGGTACGTTCCATTTTTTTACAAAATCAGGAAAGTTACAAACACGGCAAATATTTACCGAACAGCCTGCACGATAAATTATATGAGCCATATCTGATTGCCTGTTGTAGATTATATCGATAGGATCATTATGTGATCGGGGTTGTAATCTCATCTCTTCCTCTTCTGTAGAAACAATGCGTAAAACAGCTTTTTCCTTTGTCAGATTCAGATCGGCTTTTTCCATTGTAAGACAATCGCATTTGCCATACAGCACGTTGTTTTTCTCACACCCCACTCCAATGAGCAGGATAGCAATCAGCGCAAGTAAAATTGACTTTGTTTTCATGATTTATAGTGTGCCGAGATTTTTAAATAAAACAACTTCTGTCTAATTATATATACGCACTTGCTCACGAAATACTTCCATCACTAATTAATAATTGTGCGACAAGGCATCTTATATTGTATAGATGCAAAAAACAGGATAAACGTTGCATGTAATGAGATTAATCTTCTTAATCCCAAATACTTGCACTATCTGACAGTTCCCTTACAAAGATAAGTTTTTAAAACGAAAAAAGAGCGATTGCTCGCTCTTTTTGTCGGGATACTCCGACTCGAACGGAGGACCCCTTGGTCCCAAACCAAGTGCGCTACCAA
>DFOK01000106.1:758-18771 GCA_002376715.1 Bacteroidales bacterium UBA3543
CTAAACTGACGTACGGGCAACCGTATCGGGGGTTCGAATCCCCCTCTCACCGCACAATAAAAAAACAGCGCCAGAGATCACTCTAGCGCTGTTTTTCTTTTATGCCCATCTCTTCTAGAGTTTTTCCAGCAAGCCGCGCAAACTCACTTTCTCTTCCATTATTTTGCGAAGTGAAGCGATGGGAACCCTATCCTGAGCCATTGTATCGCGGTAGCGGATAGTGACGCAATTATCCTCCAAAGTATCGTGGTCGATTGTAATACAGAAAGGGGTGCCGATAGCATCCTGGCGGCGATAACGTCTGCCAATGCTATCCTTTTCATCGTACTGGCAGTTGAAATCGTACTTGAGTTCATTCATTATCTCGCGGGCCTTCTCGGGAAGAGAATCTTTCCTGACAAGAGGCAGTACGGCCAGTTTGACGGGAGCTATAGCGGGCGGAATGCGCAATACTACCCTCTCCTCACCATTCTCGAGTTTCTCTTCGCAATATGCTGCAGAAAGGATGGCCAGGAAGGTCCTGTCAAGTCCGATGGAGGTCTCTACCACATAAGGCACATAGCTTTCGCCGGTCTCGGGATCGAAATATTGCATTTTGCGACCGGAAAATTGCTGGTGTTGTGCAAGGTCGAAATCGGTGCGGGAATGAATACCCTCAAGCTCCTTAAATCCAAAGGGAAATTCAAACTCAATATCGGTGGCTGCGTTGGCATAGTGCGCAAGTTTATCATGGTCGTGGTAACGATATTTTTCATCGCCCAGACCGAGGGCCTTATGCCAGGCAAGACGAGCCTCTTTCCATTTTTCGAACCATTCCAGTTCACTGCCCGGGCGTACGAAGAACTGCATCTCCATCTGCTCAAACTCCCTCATGCGGAAGATGAATTGTCTGGCAACAATTTCGTTTCTGAAAGCTTTGCCTATCTGAGCTATTCCGAAGGGAACCTTCATTCTGGCACTCTTTTGAACATTGAGGAAGTTTACAAAGATGCCCTGTGCGGTCTCCGGACGCAGGTATATGGTGCTCGCCTCTTCGGAAATGGTGCCCAGTTGAGTGCTGAACATAAGGTTGAATTGGCGTACATCCGTCCAGTTTCTGGTGCCCGAAATGGGGCAGGCAATCTCACAATCCATAATAATCTGCTTGAGTTCAGCAAGATTGTCGGAATTAAGTGCCTCAACCATCCTGGTGTTAACCTCATCCCATTTGGCTTTGTTACGTAGCACATTAGGATTGGTTGTCCTAAATTGTTCCTCATCAAAGGCTTCGCCAAATCTGCGACGTCCTTTTTCGACCTCTTTGTTCATCCTCTCCTCAAGCTTGGCCATATAATCTTCTATCAGCACATCAGCGCGATAGCGCTTTTTGGAGTCTCTGTTGTCAATCAGAGGGTCGTTGAATGCGCTCAAGTGGCCTGAGGCCTCCCAAACTTTAGGATGCATGAAGATTGCCGAGTCAATACCTACAATATTTTCATTGAGGTGGACCATGGCTTCCCACCAATATTTCTTAATGTTGTTTTTCAATTCAACTCCCATCTGTCCGTAGTCATATACGGCACCCAAACCATCATAAATTTCGCTCGACTGGAAAATGAATCCATACTCTTTGGCATGAGCCGTCAGGGTTTTGAAAAGTTCTTCTTGTGTCATATAATCGTTTCTATTTGTTTACTATCATTTGAAAATGCATAAAAATATTTGCAGGCAACAATGTTGCAATTTCCATCACAAAAGGTCTGCTGCGGACCTGAGGATGGGGCAATGTCAAGCTTTTGGTATCGCAATGTACATCATCGAAAGCGAGAATGTCAATATCTATAATCCTATCGCTATAAATCCTCTCTCCTTCTTCATTGTACTCCGCCTGGTGCACTTCACGTCCCATTTCAACTTCAATCTTTTGGCAAATTTTCAATAACTTTCGCGGAGTAATTTCCAATTTATCAAAAACCACAATCTGATTGAGGAAAAAGGGAGCTTCAAATCCGATTGCCTCTGTCCTTACTTCGGGCGAAAAAAAGACCTGCTGTGACTCCTTATCTGCAACTCCTAGAGCTTCATGCAATCTTTTACGAGCATCGGCCAGATTAGCCGACCGATCGCCCATGTTGCTCCCTAGAAGCAGGAAAATCATAACAATCCCAGCTCAAGCAAAGCTGCCTCACTCATCATTTTCATACTCCATTCGGGTTCAAAAACTATCTTGACATCTACATCTGCCACCTTGGGCACATCCTCTACAGCTCTTTTGACATCCTCCACAAGCTGATCCGCCATGGGACAATTGGGTGCAGTAAGGGTCATTGTCACTACAACATTGTTGGCTTTATCTACCTCAAGTCCGTAAATCAAGCCAAGCTCATAAATGTTGACCGGTACTTCGGGGTCAAATACCTGTTGCAATGCAAGAAGTATATCTTTCTCTATGTCGCTTTTAGGTTCTATCATTGTTGCGTCTCCTTCTCTTTGTATGCCAGAGCATAGGCTTTAATCTGTTTAATCATCGACAAAAGACCGTTTGCTCGTGTCGGGGAGAGATTTTCTTTAAGCCCTATCCTTTCGATGAAAGAAAAATCAGAGGCTATGATATCATCATATTTCTGTCCGTTATAAACCTTCAACAAGAGCGAGATAATACCTTTTGTGATAACGGCATCACTGTCTGCGCCAAACCACAGCCGTCCTCCGCTACTTCGGCAAACGAGCCAGACACGCGACTGACAGCCCCTTATGAGATTGTCGTCCGTTTTATCACTCTCATCGATGCTTTCCAGCTCTTTACCAAGTTCGATCAGATACTCATATTTGTCGAGCCATTCATCAAAAACGGTGAATTCGGAAACAATCTCCTCCTCCATTTCGCCGATACTCCTGATATTTACCTGTGATTCAATCATTTTAACATATCTGTTACAAGTTTCAACTTGTTTATAAATATTTCACACTCGGAAAGAGTGTTGTATGGGGCAAAAGATACCCTTAGCAACCCACTCTCCGAATAGCGACTCACAAGCGGTTCTGCACACATAAATCCGGAACGTACTGCGATGCCCATCTTGTCGAGCATCTGTGCAGCATCCGCCGGATGAACTCCCTTAATGTCCAAAGAGAAAATCGGTACCTTAAGGGAAAGCTCCTGCGGCAAACCACATATTCTGAGCCCCTCTATCTGCTGTAATCCCTGAACCATAGTGCTCACAATGCTCTTTTCGTGCTCCTGCACCTGAATATCCTCTCTGATTGCAGTAGCAAATTCCAGTGCAGGCTTAAGGCAGGCTGCAGCGACAAAATTAGGAGTACCGGCCTCAAATTTGAGCGGCAACGGCGCATAGGTTGTGCGACCGAAGCTCACTCTATCCACCATATCGCCTCCGCCCATATAGGGAGGCATATTCTCAAGGAGTGATCGCCGTCCATAGAGTGCTCCTATACCGGAGGGTGCATATATTTTGTGTCCGGAGAAAACATAAAAATCGCAATCCAAATCTTTTACAGAAACCTTGTCATGCACCACTCCCTGTGCACCGTCAATCACAACCAAAACTCCTCTTGAATGGGCTATGCGCACAATTTCCGCTATAGGATTGATAATTCCCAGCACATTGGAGATATGGTTGACGGAGAGTATGCGGATACGGTCGTCCTTTTCCAGCAACTCTCTCAATCGCTCTAACGATATCTCTCCGCTCTCCTCCACCGACAGTACCTCTAATGATACTCCGGACACCTCGCAAGCGAGCTGCCAGGGGACAATGTTTGAGTGATGCTCAGCCTCGCAGACCAGCACTTTGTCTCCCGCAGTCAAATGACTGCGTACAAGCGAAAATGCTATCAGATTGAGAGCTGAAGTAGCTCCGGAAGTGAAGATGATCTCTTCCCTGCTCTCCGCTCCTATAAAGTTGCGCACCGCTTCTCGACCCGCTTCGTAAAGATCTGTGGCATCTGCGCTGAGCTTATGCAGAGCGCGGTGAATATTGGCATTGATACGCGAGCTCATGAGCTCCTGCAATTCGAGTACCTTGCGATGCCTCTGTGCAGTAGCAGCATTATCCAGATATATCAGCGGCTTGCCCCAGACCTGCTGGTGCAGCGCCGGAAATTCTTCACGTATCTGTTCGATGATATCCATAACTTGCAAAAGTACTAAACAAACTTTGGTTTTTGGCCTAAAAAGCATATTTTTACAAGAAAATTAAACAAAAACAGAATGTACGATTATATTAGGGGCACGCTTATCGAGCTCAATCCCGCTGATGTGACTCTTGAGGTAGGTGGTATTGGCTATCACATATTGATTTCACTTACTACCTACTCCAGCCTGCAAAAAGGGAGTAGAGAGGGTGTCAAACTCTATCTCCACCAGCATCTTCGCGAAGATGAAGAGCTGCTTTTCGGATTTTTTGACAAGGAGGAGCGCATTATGTTCCGTCATCTGATCTCCGTAAGCGGCATTGGTCCCGGAACAGCACGTATGATGCTCTCCAGCATGACTCCCGATGAGGTTTATAACGCAATTGTTACTCAGGATGTCAACCGAATCAAGAGTGTCAAGGGTATAGGCATGAAGACAGCACAAAGGGTGATTCTTGAACTTCAGGACAAGATCGGCAAAGGCGCTTCTGCTGCCGGATTTCCCTTTGATAGCGGAGTTGCACCTTCGGCGATACGTCAGGAGGCCGCTACAGCATTGGTGCTCCTGGGCTTCACAAAACCCAACGTCGAAAAGGTTCTTGATAAGCTCCTCAAAGAGGATCCTTCCGTTGCACTTGAGGAATTGATAAAAAAAGCGCTCAAACTGCTCTGATTTTCAGATTTTTTTGTTAATTTCAAATATTAGCGCTATATTTGTACAATCATTTTTGAAATCAGTATTAACTTTTTAATCGGTTTTTGTGATGAAAATTCCTGCAGAACTTAAGTATACCAAAGACCATGAGTGGGTAAAAATCGATGGGGACACCGCTATTGTAGGCATCACCGATTTTGCACAGAGCGAACTTGGTGATATCGTTTTTGTCGATATTCAGACCGAGGGCGAATTTGTGGAGAAAGATGAAATATTCGGCGCGGTTGAAGCTGTAAAAACAGTTGCTGACTTGCTTATGCCTCTTTCAGGAGAGATTCTGGAGGTCAATCCTGAGCTTGAAGATGCTCCGGAGCTGGTCAACAGTGACCCTTATGGTGCGGGATGGATGATTAAGATCAAGTTTTCCGTCGCTTCGGAAATTGATACTCTTCTTTCTGCTAAGCAGTATGAAGAAATAATCTGATTTGTAAATCAAATGTGATGTGTTGAGGGGGGTCCGAGCGAGGGCCTCCCTTGTTTTTTATTTTTATTAATCACTGTTTTTTATTAACTTTGAAGTTCTAACTTTTTTTTTACAAAAAAATGACAATAACCCGCACATTTGACCTGCTTTCAAATCTGAAAGCCTCTTTTCCCCCAAAAGATGATATGCTGGCACGCAAAGTACAAGGCCAGTGGATTAAGTACAGTATCGATGAATATATAGAACACTCGCACAACGTTGCGTACGGCCTTCTGGCACTTGGTTATAACGCCGGTACTAAAATAATAACCATCTGTAGCAACCGCCCCGAATGGAATTTCGTGGATATGGGATCCAATCTTGCTCACATGATACATATACCGGTGTACACTACGCTGAGCAAAAAAGATTTCTTACACATTTTTGACCATTCGGATGCAGAAATCATTATTGTGGGTAGCCAAAGCCTTTACAAAAAGGTAGCTCCGATCGTTGCAGAAGTGAAACGCGAAATCAAAATCATAATGATGGATGACTCTGACGAGATTTTCTGCATGTCCCGGCTCGAGGCACTCGGACGCGAACATAAAGAGCAATTTGCACCCATTGTCGAGCGCAACAAAGAAGAAATATCACCCGATGAGTGTTGTAGCATCGTCTATACCTCCGGCACAACAGGTTTGCCGAAAGGTGTAATGCTCTCTCATCGCAACCTCACCTCCAATGCCCACGGTCACGCACTGCGCCAGGTATGGAATTGGAATCATAAAATGCTGAGTTTTCTTCCACTCTGCCATGTATATGAGCGCACAATGAACTATGAGTATCAGGAATTGGCTATCAGTATCTATTATGCAGAATCTCTCGGTACTGTTGCCACAGACCTTGCGGACAGCCGGGCAGACGGATTTTGTGCCGTACCCCGCGTACTGGAGATAATGTATGGTAAACTTGAGGCTACCGGCAAGAAGCTGAAAGGCATCAAGAGAATCATCTATAAACTTGCATGGAAGTTTGCCAACAACTTTGATAATTACAACAAACGTAAGTACTATCTCGCCAAACGTAATTTTTATGATAAACTGGTTTATAGCAAGTGGAGAGCAGCTCTTGGAGGCAAGGAAATGATTGTAGTATCGGGCGGATCCTCCATTCAGGCCAAGATTGTGCGAACTTTTAACGCTGCCAAACTCCATATATATGAAGGCTATGGCATGACTGAGACATCTCCGGTAATTGCTGTAAACAGCCCTGCTGACGGTATAAATGTGATCGGCACAGTAGGTAAAGCACTTGGAGGTACGGAACTCTCATTTGCCGAAGATGGCGAAATCTTAACCAGAGGACCTCATGTAATGCTCGGCTACTACAAGGATCCTGAAGCCACTGCTGAAATAATCGATTCAGAGGGGTGGCTGCATACCGGAGATATAGGCTATCTTGTTGATGGACAGTATCTTAAGATTACTGACCGCAAAAAGGAAATGTTCAAACTCTCGGCAGGAAAATATGTAGCTCCGCAGGTAATCGAGACCCGTCTCAAAGAGTCACCATATATCGAGAACTGTATAGTATTCGGGGAAAACCAGAAATTTGCATCGGCGATCATAATCCCCTCATTACCAAAACTTAAGAACTATGCTCAAAAGCGTAAAATCCAATATGAGACTGATCGGGAACTTATCGCTTCTGAGGAGATTGTCAAACTCATCCATGCTGAAGTGGAAAAAGTCAACAAGACTCTGGCTGCCCATGAAGTAGTTAAACGTGAAAGAATTGTACTTGATGATTGGACAGCTGATAATGACATGCTCTCTCAGACTCTCAAACTCAAACGCCGCAACATCCATAAAAAGTACGCAAATCTTATCAACGATATATTTAAAACAGACAAATCAGAAGACAAATAGTATTAAGAAGGCATCTAAACACAGCTATGATTCGCTCAGCCACAAAACAGGACATATCGGATATACGTCACATTTACAAAAAATGCTTTGATGCGAGTGTTGAATATATTGATTTCTTCCTGAAAAAATGTACACCGAGACACACTCTTGTTTACGAACAAGACGGTAAAGCTGTTTCGGTAGTGCAAACCATGAGCATATCATACATCTCTAATTCACGTACCAGAGGAAACAGGGATTCTCATGCCGGTGTATACATTTGCGGCCTTGCTACATTACCTGAATACCGCAGTCGCGGTTATGCTAAATCGCTTATAGCATATATTAGAAACAATGCTAAACGATATGGATGGAAATTTATGATGGTGCATCCCTCGAATGCGGAGATTGTCCCGTTTTACGATAAAATCGGGTTTAATACTCCGATTTACCGGAATGCAGACTCACTGCCATTGTTTGAAAACAAAGCATTCATTTCCAATTTTGACGGAGTCAGCCTATTTCTGACAAGAGACGAAAGATTGATATCGGACTATTTTCAATGGAATCATTACTTGCTGGATTACATCATTGAAGAAGCGGCATTAAATCCTCCTTCGCCATACCAGTATGATACCCGCTATCCCTATCTGTTACTCATGTCGCTTAACGACGGTTTCTCACCAGAATCCACGCACTCAACCTTTTCGTTTCCTCTTTGAAACGAGTTGCAGGGTGCGGGGTGCGGGGATTATCGGCCAAAATAAACTAAGAGCACCTGAATGTCTGCAGGAGATACACCCGAGATACGGGAAGCCTGTGCAATAGTACGAGGACGATATCTATTGAGCTTGATACGACACTCCATTGACAAAGAAGTGACTTTTGAAAAGTCGAAATCATCAGGAATTCTGAGATTCTCCAGTCTCCGTATTTTGTCAGCAATGCCCTTTTCACGTTCGATGTAGCCTTTATATTTAATACTGATTTCAGCTGACTGGAGTATTTCTTTAGAGACATATTTCGGATCTATCTCTTCTTTACCATCTGTTTTGCCCCAGGGCATATCCAATAGGTTTTTGATTTGCTCTGTTTTAATTGATGACAATTCTGATAATCGTTCCGGAAGATTTGAATCGACAATTGTTCCACGTGGAACATATTTAAGAAGAGACTTGATTGAGGTATCAGGGCGGGACAGTAGGTCAGAAATTTTCCTTTTAGAAGAAATTTCTGCACTATTAATTTGACGGAGATAATCATTCACGTCTTCAGGTCTTAATGAATTAGTATTAGAAAAGTCTATATACCGTGAAATGGTGTCGTACTTCAATCTTGTAAATTCATGTCTAAACTTATCTACAAGGCCAAGTTCATACCCCTTCTCCGTAAGTCGGCTATCTGCGTTATCTTGTCTTAAAAGAATACGATACTCAGCCCGAGAAGTAAACATTCTATAAGGTTCATCAACGCCTTTTGTTATGAGGTCATCAATCAAAACTCCGATATAAGCCTCATCTCTCTTGAGTATGAATGGCTCCTTGTCGTTTAATTTAAGATGAGCATTGATGCCGGCCATGAGCCCTTGAGCAGCAGCTTCTTCATAACCGGTAGTACCATTAACCTGTCCTGCGAAATAGAGATTCGGGATAATCCTCGATTCAAGTGTCGCTTTTAACTCCGTTGGATCGAAAAAGTCATATTCAACAGCATAGGCAGGTGTAAATATTTTAACACCTCTAAGACCCTCTATCTCTTGCAAAGCATCCATCTGGACCTTCAGAGGTAGTGATGAGGCAAAACCCTGAAGATAATATTCATGAGTATTCCAACCTTCCGGTTCCAAAAAGAGTTGATGAGTGTCCTTACCGGCAAAAGTTCGAAGTTTGTCTTCTATTGAAGGACAGTAACGAGGTCCAATACCTGTGATTTTTCCACTAAACAATGGAGACTCGTCAAAACCTGTACGAAGGATATCATGCACATTCTTATTTGTGTTGACAATGTAGCAAGGTTTCTGCGCTTTTCCTCTCTGTATGCTTGTCTTAAATGGGAGATATGAAAATTTGGAAGGATTAGAGTCAAGTTCCTGCATAAGAAGTTTTGAAAGATCCAGAGAGCGTGCATCGATTCTCGGCGGTGTACCTGTCTTCATTCTCGCTACAGAACATCCCATGTTGGAAAGTTGTTCAGTCAAACCTAAAGAAGGGGACTCCCCCATCCTGCCCCCCTGTACAACCTCGTTGCCGATATAGAGTTTACCGTTGAGGAAGGTTCCGGCAGTTAAAATAACACTCTTACAATTAAATTCTGCACCCATAGAGACACGGACGCCGCAAATTTTGGATTCTCTGAAGGTTAACGAGGTTACTGTATCATGCCAAATGTCTAAACCAGAGGTGTTTTCGAGGATATAACGCCAGTTCATGGAAAAATGAAGTTTATCACACTGAGCACGAGGGCTCCACATTGCAGGACCCTTTGACAGATTAAGCATCCTGAATTGTATTGTTGATGCATCTGTAACTATGGCTGAGTATCCTCCCAGTGCATCTATTTCACAGACAATCTGACCCTTGGCTATTCCACCAATTGCAGGGTTACATGACATCTGCGCAATTTTGTTCATATCCATTGTTATGAGCAAAACTTTTGAACCCATACGTGCGGCTGCTACTGCAGCCTCACACCCGGCATGTCCAGCCCCTATTACAATAATATCGTATTGAGGAATTTTCATTTAACTATCTAACATTGAGGAGAGCTTTTCAAGAGCTATCTCTTCCTGAAGTCGCATTTCAGCTTGCAGTTCCGGTGTAACATCGTCAAAACCTAAAAGATGTAGAAGACCATGTACAATGACCCGATGTAACTCCCTTTCGAAACCCTCACCATAGATCTCGGCATTTTTGCGAACTGTATCAATACTTATATAAATATCACCGCTTACAGAGTCAGAACCATACTGTAATTCATAATCCGGAGAATAATCAAAGGTGATAATATCGGTAAAATAATCGTGTCCTAGAAAATCACGATTTATACGAAGTAAAAAAGAATTACTACAGAAAATATAGTTAAGTTGTCCGACCTTAATCCCTCTTTCTAATGCTGTGATTCTCAACCATTTAGTGATAGTTCTCCTGCGAGTTAAATTAAATGTTATCTCCTCATTGAAATAATTTATCATAATTTTGAGTAAAAATGAGACTGGAGCCGTTTTGGCTTGTTATTTGTTGCAAAATTAGTGAATAGAGTCTAGAAATAGCAAATTTTAAAAAAATTGTTGTTTATATGAATGTGAGTTTGTCTGGTATTTGATATAAGCAATATATGCACAAACGATGGTGAAGAAATAAAATAGAAGAGTGACATTTGAGCAAAAGAGAGAAAACGATTGATGTTATCTAATTACTAACAATTTTATGAAACGAATGAGAAGATTAAAGTCCTGGTATTCAATAAAATAAAAAGTTAATAGAAAAATTATCAACAAAAAATTTGTTATAAATCATTTTTTCTTACTAATTTTACCGATTACAAGGTCTAATGAACCGAAAGCTAGGACAAACAAAAATAAAATACTGATATGGAAGTTAAAAAAACACCCAAAGCAGATCTTGAAAACAAAAAATTATTGTTCAGAGAGATTGGACTGATAATCGCACTCGGAGTGGTATTGCTTGCTTTTGAATGGACATCAGCTGAAAAGGCTGAGACCGTGAACCTCTCAGTTCAGGAGCAGGTTATTGAGGAGGAGTTTATTCCTGTAACTCAGCATGAACAGGCACCGCCACCTGAGGCTCCAAAGATTCCTGTATTATCCGACATTATCGACATCGTGGATGACGACATCGTTGTAACCGACAATCTGTTTATTGATATGGAGGATGATGCAAGTATCGGTGTTGAAATTATGGACTATGTGGCTGTAGTAGAGGAAGAAGAGGTTGAAGAGGAGGCCATTCCTTTTGCACTTGTAGAGGAGAAACCCAAATTCCAGGGCGGTGACGCCAACGATTTCTCCAAATGGGTGAACAGTAAACTCGTTTATCCTGAGATTGCGAAGGAAAATGGCGTTCAGGGCCGTGTTACACTGCAATTTACAGTTTACACTGACGGATCTGTAAGAGACGTCAAAGTGCTCAGAGGCGTAGATGCTTCTCTCGACAAGGAGGCAGTAAGGATCGTCTCCATGTCACCCAAATGGACACCGGGTAAACAAAGAGAAAGGCCTGTAAAGGTTACTTACACCTTCCCGGTATTGTTCCAGCTCCGCTAATTAAGGCTGCACATCCGTAAATATTGAGACCGACTAAATAGTTTTTTAGCCGGTCTCTTTTTTATAAATACTATGCCCCCTTTATATCAATTGATTTTAAATAGACATTATTATTTATTATATGCTACCTTGTGCAAGAATGATTATGGGTCTGGAATTACCAGAGAAAATTATCAAAAGGATAGCGACCGGCATGAATTTCAGCCACCATTTTGTAAAGATCAGAGCGAAGCTTTTCTATGTTGGTTTTTTCAATTGCAGAAATAAAAATACAAGGTGTATGCTCCTTCGAGATCCAAGTCTCCTTAAGTTCATCAATACTATAGTTGCTCAACTTCTTTTCCTGCATTGAAAACTCATCATATTTTTCGTGATGATAGGCATCAATCTTATTGAAAACCATGAAAAGGGGCTTTTCTTGAGCACCTATCTCGAGAAGAGTCTGATTGACAACCCGAATATGTTCTTCGAAATTAGGATGGGAAATGTCTACCACATGCATCAGAATGTCGGCCTCACGCACCTCATCAAGAGTACTTTTGAATGATTCAACTAATTGGGTAGGTAGTTTTCGGATAAATCCCACAGTATCGCTAAGCAGGAAGGGAACATTCCCTATAACTACTTTGCGCACTGTGGTATCAAGTGTTGCAAATAGTTTATCTTCAGCAAAGACGTCACTTTTAGCTAAGAGATTCATTATAGTGCTTTTGCCGACATTGGTATAACCTACCAGAGAAATACGCACCAATGAGCCTCGATTGCCTCTCTGAGAGGCCATCTGACGATCAATCTTTTTGAGTTGCTCCTTTAGTTTTGCAATCTTATCTAAAACTATACGACGGTCAGTTTCAAGCTGAGTCTCACCGGGTCCTCTCATGCTGATACCTCCTCTCTGACGTTCAAGGTGTGTCCACATACCGGTCAATCTTGGTAAAAGATATTGGTATTGTGCAAGTTCAACTTGTGTCTTAGCATAAGCAGTCTTTGCTCTTTGTGCGAAAATATCGAGAATAAGTCCTGTACGGTCTATCACCCTGATTCCTACTGCTTGCTCTATATTTCTGAGTTGAGAAGGAGAGAGTTCATCGTCGAAAATTAGATAATCTATCCCGTTATCCTCTATATAAGCAGCTATTTCTTCAAGCTTACCTCTTCCTATATAGGTCCGTGTGTTGGGTTTCTGAAGTTTTTGCGTGAAAGACTTCTCTCCTTTTACTCCTGCTGTCTCAGCGAGAAATTGAAGTTCTTCCAAATATTCGGCTACCTCTCTATCATCTACACCCTGGGGAATAATGGCTACAAAAGCCGCTGTTTCCTCATGACGACCCTTTATTATTTGTTCCTTTTTTATCATCAATTCAAAATTTTTACAAAAGTAAAACTATATTTGTATTAATATAAGATTAAAATTTATTCGAAATGAAACGATTGATAACCATAACTACGTTAGTACTGATCACCGTATCTTTATTTTCACAAGGCAGAATCAGGGATTACGGTATTAAGCCCGGCATTTTCCGAACAGGAGAATATAACGCCATCACCGATGTACCCGGAGTTAAAGTCGGACAAGTGACGATAATCGAGGGTGACGATATCCGCACCGGAGTGACGGCAATCATCCCACACGAGGGCAATCTCTTCCGCCTCAAATGCCCTGCAGCCGTCTATGCAGGTAATGGTTTCGGTAAGCTCGCCGGGGTGACTCAAATAGAGGAACTTGGCAACACGGAGTCTCCAATTATTCTGACAAACACTCTCTCCGTGGCGCAGGGAATCGAAGGTGTAATAACCTATTCTCTTGCACAGGAAGGAAATGAATCAGTAGGTTCGGTAAATGCTGTGGTAGGTGAAACCAATGACGGCGGCCTCAACGATATCCGAGGCAGGCATGTCACGGCTGATCATGTGCTTAAAGCAATAGAGATCGCATCGGGCGGACCGGTAGAAGAAGGCTGCGTAGGAGCCGGTACAGGCACCATCTGCTTCGGTTTCAAGGGAGGAATTGGCACCTCTTCTCGTGTGCTTCCAAAATCTTTCGGAGGATATACCGTAGGAGTGTTGGTACAATCCAATTACGGAGGAATACTGGAAATAGATGGGGTCCGGATGGGAGAAATGCTAGGACAATATAGCTTCAAAAAGGCCGTAGAAGAGGAGAAAAGTGCATTGAGCTCCGCTTGCGAGTCTACTTCATCTAAATCGTCCTCGTGCGAATCAGGCTCGTGTGAATCCACTCAAGACCAACAGCTGAACGCCGACGGTTCCTGTATGATGGTAGTTATCACCGATGCACCTGTGGATGCCCGCAACCTGAAAAGGATCGCCAAGAGGGCGATGATGGGCCTTGCAAAGACCGGTGGTATAGCATCCAACGGCAGTGGAGACTATGTGATAGCGCTTTCAGTCTGCAAAGAGAATCTCATCAACGAGTCTACTTCGAAATACAATCCCGTTCTGCTGCACAATGACGATATGTCAGCCCTATTCGAAGCAACAATAGAAGCTACTGCTGAAGCTCTGTGGAACTCTCTTTTCAAGGCTACCGATATGACAGGGAAAGGAGGTAGAACCGTAAAGGCGCTACCGGTGGAAAAGGTAGTGGAGCTAATGAGAAAGAGGAGGTAGACCTTTTATCCTATAAAAGAAATCACTTTGTCGAGTACCTCAACGGGGCGCTCTACAAAAGAGTTGTGTCCGCATCCGATTAACTCTTCAAATCGCACCTTGGGAAAGCTCTCGCGCATTTTGAGGATCATCGGAGTTGGCATAAAATTATCCTGATCTCCTGCAATCACCATCACCGGAATTTTTGAATCCGAGAGCAGCGAGGAAGCATTGGGACGAAGTTGCATCCCTTTAATTGAAGCTACTATACCCATGGGATCATGTGTCTCGCAAAGTTCCCGAGTCTCACGGATTTTCTCATCCATATCGCGCAGATTTGCCCTAGAATACATTTTCGGGATGGATACCGAGGCCAACATCAAGAGTTTGCCGCTCTCAATTATTTCAATTTCTCTTTTTCGGTCTATAGCCTTTTCTTCAGGGTCCTCATAAGGATGTGAGTTGAAAAGAATGAGCTTTTCGAAAGTCTCAGGATAGAGACGACAACAGGCAAGTGCAATGTATCCACCAAGTGAATGACCACCAATAATTGCTTTTGAGACTAAACATTTATCGAGGACGCCCTTAACGACTGTTGCACAAAAGTCCATTGTATTGATCCGATCTCCCGATGGGTCGGCCGGTGCATAATCTGTAAGACCATGGCCGGGAACATCTATCACGATTACTCTGTATTGTTTGGAAAGGAGCTCTACGAATTCACTCCATATATACATTGTTTCAAGATAACCGTGTAAGAGAATGATACATTTTTCTCCTTTTTCGGAATCTAAAATATGGACCGCAATGCCGCCCGCAGTAACAAACCGTTCCATTTGAACCAAATAATTGATTTGAAAAGCAAAGTTATAAATAAAATGGTATCTTTGCGCCTTAAAAACTTTTGAAAAAATAAATAAACATAACAATTCACCTAAATATATAATGACAAAATTAGTTTCTCACGTTCCCGAGGGGCCCCTCGAACAAAAATGGACATCTCACAAAAACAACATCCGTATCGTAAGTCCTGCCAACAAGCGCAAACTCGATATAATCGTTGTCGGCACAGGTCTTGGCGGTGCTTCTGCAGCCGCCTCTTTGGGAGAACTCGGCTATAACGTAAAGGTTTTCTGCATCAGTGATTCTCCCCGTCGGGCACATTCTATCGCCGCTCAGGGTGGTATCAATGCCGCCAAGAATTACCGGAACGACAACGACTCTGTTTATCGTCTGTTTCACGACACCATAAAGAGTGGAGACTACCGTAGCCGTGAAGCAAATGTCTACCGTCTCGCAGAAGTATCTAATAATATCATCGACCATTGCGTAGCACAAGGCGTTCCTTTTGGGCGCGACTATAGCGGACTTCTCGATAACCGCTCATTCGGAGGCGGACAGGTTTCCCGCACCTTCTATGCACGCGGTCAGACCGGACAACAGCTTCTTCTCGGTGCTTATGCGTCACTCAATCGTCAGATTTTCAAAGGGCGCGTCAAGTCATATCCCAGACATGAGATGCTTGATTTGGTAGTGATTGACGGTGAAGCAAAGGGTATAATAACCCGTAACCTTGTAACAGGCAAAATTGAAAGATTCGGTGCACACGCAGTGGTTATCGCCACCGGAGGATATGGTAACTGTTATTTTCTCTCCACCTACGCAATGACCTGCAATGGTTCTGCAATTTGGCAGTGCTATAAGAAGGGGGCATTCTTTGCAAACCCGTGCTTTACGCAGATTCATCCCACTTGTATTCCGGTCGAAGGCGACCAGCAGTCGAAACTGACCCTCATGTCAGAATCTCTTCGTAACGACGGACGTATCTGGGTTCCCAAAAAGATCGAAGATGCCAAAAAACTCCAAGCAGGAGATATTAAGGGTTCGCAGATTCCTGAAGAGGATAGGGATTATTATTTGGAACGCAGATATCCTGCATACGGTAACCTGGTACCCCGTGACGTAGCCTCACGCGCAGCTAAAGAGCGTTGTGACGCAGGTTTCGGCGTAAACAATACAGGTAAAGCGGTATTTCTCGACTTCAGCACTGCTATTGAAAGACTCGGAAAGGAGGTTATCGAAGCAAGATACGGCAACCTTTTCCAGATGTACGAAAAGATTACCGACGTCAATGCTTATGAAGAACCTATGATGATCTACCCTACCATTCACTACACTATGGGCGGCATCTGGGTTGACTATAACCTCCAGACTACTATTCCGGGGCTATACGCTATCGGCGAAGCCAACTTCTCCGATCACGGTGGAAACCGCCTCGGTGCTTCTGCTCTTATGCAGGGTCTCGCAGATGGATATTTCATACTTCCCTACACAATCGGCGATTATCTCGCCGGTAAAATTTTGGATCCCAAGATCGACACAAATCACCCTGCATTTGCAGAGGCAGAAAAGGCCATCACTGAGAGGATAAATAAACTATTCAATGTAAAAGGCAAGCGTAGTGTTGATTCATTTCACAAAGAACTCGGCCATATAATGTGGGAGTATGTGGGAATGGCCCGTAATGAGGAGGGTTTGAAAAAAGCCATCTCAGAGATTCGGAAAATCCGCAAAGAATACTGGGAAAATGTATGCGTACCAGGTGAAAACAATGAATTTAACATGGAACTCGAGAAGGCCTTAAGGGTTGCCGACTTTATGGAAATGGGAGAACTAATGGCACTTGATGCTCTCAATCGCCGCGAATCCTGCGGAGGTCATTTCCGTGAAGAAATGCAAACCGAAGATGGTGAAACAAAGCGTGACGATGAAAACTTCATGTATGTCAGCGCATGGGAATTTAAAGGAGAGGAGCAAGAGCCCATCCTTCACAAAGAGTCGTTGAAATTTGAATTTGTAAAAGTTGCCTCGCGCAGTTACGCGAAATTATAAAGAGTAAGGAGAAAGTTTATGAATTTTACATTAAAAATATGGCGTCAAAAAAACGCCAAGAGTAAGGGTCACTTTGAAACCTATGAAGTAAAAAATATCTCTCCCGGAACATCTTTTCTGGAAATGTTGGATATTCTAAACGAACAACTTATCAACGAAGGCATAGATCCCGTGGCAGTCAATAAAGGCTGCAAAGGAAAACAAGTCGATCCCGTAGCATTTGACCACGATTGTCGTGAAGGAATATGTGGTATATGCTCACTCTACATCAATGGACGCGCACATGGTCCCGACGATGAAATAACCACTTGTCAGCTCTATATGCGCAAATTCAAAGATGGCGAAACCATTACCGTAGAACCTTGGAGAACCCGTGGTTTTCCCGTTGTAAAAGATCTTGTCGTAGACAGAGGAGCTTTTGATAAAATACTCCAGGCAGGTGGATTCATATCGGTAAATGCCGGCAATGCTCCTGATGCAAACGCTATTCTCGTACAAAAAGATAAAGCCAATGAAAGCATGGATGCTGCGGCATGTGTGGGTTGCGGTGCTTGCGTTGCCACTTGCAAAAATGGTTCAGCAATGCTATTTGTAGCCGCCCGTGTAAGTTCACTTGCTCTTTTACCTCAGGGTAAAATTGAAGGAGCGCGCCGTGCAAAATTGATGGTAGCCAAAATGGATGAACTTGGTTTCGGCAGTTGTACCAACACCCGTGCCTGTGAATTAGAGTGTCCAAAAGGAATCAGCATAGCACATATAGCGAGACTCAACAGGGAGTTTCTTTCAGCTAAATTAAAAGACTAGTTAGGAATGATCAACGACTAATATTAAAAATAAATGGGGTTTCGGCCCCATTTATTTTTAATAACTTTTTATAAAAGTTTATTTCATGTTGATACAATTTGATAAGTTTTAATAAAAAATAACTCCTTAAAAATAGTTATTTAATCTGCAAACCTCTTTTTAAATTCTTGTCCAAATATTATTAACACGATACATTTGTTGAAAAAAATAATTAAGTTTATAAACATCGTAAACAATTCAATCTTAAATAACAATTTTAAGAG